>JBMZDK010000016.1:0-27201 GCA_049614265.1 Thiolinea sp. | reverse complement strand
GGAATCATCGCCCTCGCCCCCCACATCATGGTCGAAGACCTCTCTATCCAAAACATCCGGCAGGCACGCAAGGTTTATCTGGAAACCAACCTGAAACAAAAACTGGCACGCTATCATACTGATCCGGACTCAGCGTTTTGGGGCTGGAATAATGCCTGGTTGTCTAAAGAATTTCGATCATGGTCAATTGAAGAGGAAATCAGCAGCATTTCCTGCCCGGTTCTGGCAGTGCAGGGTCTGGATGATGAATACGGCACACTGGAGCAAATTCGGGGTATTAAACGCCGCGTACCGCAAACGGAACTATTGGAACTGGAGCATTGCGGGCATTCGCCGCACCGTGATCAACCAGAGCGACTGATTGAAACCGTCGTTGAGTTTATCCAGCGCAATACTCCCTGAAAAAGCGCAAACATTATCAGATCACATTCATTACTCTAAATCTCAGGAGGTAATGAAATGAAAGCAAGTACCACACGCAACTACCAACAACGCCTGACTCAGGTCATCGATTATATTTACCGGAATCTGGATGGCGACCTGAGCGTCAATACGCTGGCTGATGTTGCTTTGATGTCACCCTATCATTTTCATCGCATCTACCGCGAAATGGCACGGGAAAACCTGAATGCCACTATTCGCCGTCTACGCCTCCAACGTGCAGCGGTTGAGTTGATTCGTTCGACGCAACCGATTGCCCGCATTGCGAAACAGGTCTCATACGGTAGCCAGGAAGCGTTTAGCCGCGCCTTCAGTCAACAGTTTGGCGAGTCACCAGCGGAATACCGCCAGAATCGGCTTGTACAACCAATCACGCCGCCCGAGCCGTTTATCGCAATGCTGCCTACCCAACACACGGAGTACACAGATATGTTTGATGTAGAAATTAATGAAATCGCACCGATTCAATTACTGGGCTATCGTCATCAGGGCGACTACAATGAGATCGGCGCTTTATATGAAAAATTATTTATCAGCGCAGGCAGCACGGGTTTAGTGGATCAAAACACGCGCATCATCGGCTTGTATTACGATGACCCCGCTACCGTAGACCGTGACAAATTACGCTCAGTAGCGGGTATTAGCGTAACCGACAATAGCAACAATGCAGGCTCCGACTTAGAAGCGATCACCATACCCGGTGGTAAAGCGGCCTCTATCGAATTTAAGGGTTCCTATGCCGAAACCCATAAAGCCTACAGCTGGTTTTTTGGCTCCTGGCTACCGCAAAGTGGCTATGACGCAGCAGACTTCCCGCCATTTGAAGAATATCTGAACGACCCGAAAAAAACGCCGCCCAGTGAACTAATGACCCGGATCAGCTGCTTGTTGCAAGCTTAAGGAAGCTCATTAGTCCGCCTTATTTTCACTATGAGATACATGCCGCAAGACCTTATCTAAGGCCCGTGTCGGCAAGATCCGCCGTAGTGTGCCAAATAAATAGGTTGGGAAAGTCACCGGATAGCGCGCCTTCGGACGGTCGCTTTCCAGCGCATGGATCACTTTTTTCAATACGGCTTCCGGCGGCAGTGTAAAAGGTGCTGCCGGGCCTTCCTTTTCAAGCCGCCGAATCGCACCTTTATACTTGCGGCTATGGACACTGGCGTCAATATCAACATTCTCACGCATTGCTTTCAGGGCATTTTTACGAAAATCACTTTCCACCGGCCCCGGTTCGATCAGGCTGATATGAATATTCGTACCATACAATTCCAGGCGCAAAGTATCAGCCATGCCTTCAATAGCAAATTTACTGGCGTTATAACTACCGCGAAACGGAAGCGCGATAATCCCCAACACAGAACTGTTATAGATAATCCGTCCCCGGCCATGGCTTCGCATCGCAGGTAACAGCAGATTAGTCAGTTGGTGCCAACCAAAAACATTAGTCGCAAACTGTTTTTCAAGTACAGCACGTGAGATGTCTTCCAACGCCCCTGTCTGGCCATATGCTCCGTTATGAAATACTGCGTAAATATCGTGATTGGTTTGCGCTAACAGCGTTTCTGCACAAGCCTGTACACTATCAGGATCAGTCAGCTCCAGTGGAATAACTACGAACCCTTCACTTTGCAAACGCTGAATATCTTCCGGCTTACGTGCCGTTGCAAAGACCTTATAACCCCGCTCCCGCAAACCTTTAGCGGTACAATAGCCAATGCCGCTGGAACAACCCGTTATCAGTATATTGTGCATGTAAATCTCATTTATTTCCGTTGAATTCGGATCGGGCAGCCCCTATTATTGCCCCGAATATTTTGAGCTATCAGGAGACAACCGCTCATGCCCCTCTATGATTATCAATGTACGGCCTGTGGCCACGAAATGGAAGCGTTGCAAAAGCTCAGTGATGCCCCGTTGACGGATTGTCCGGCTTGCAATGAGGCAACTCTGACTAAAAAAGTAACGGCTGCTGCCTTTCGTCTGAGTGGCTCCGGCTGGTATGAGACCGATTTTAAAAGCGGCGATAAAAAGAATCTGACTGACTCTAAAAAAGATAGCGGTGATAAAAAGGAAAGCACCGACAAAAAAGAGAAACCAGCAAAAGAAGCCAGTAAAAACAAGGCCTCCACCTCTTCTGACGCAAAATCGTAAGCGCTGTCATCAGGCGTGAAATCAACCAGTTTTCACGCCTGAAAATCCCCCAAAGCCCCGCCATACAACAGCCCACTTATCGGAAAGCAGCGGGCTTAGATTGCAAATCGCTTTCCTGCATATCAAAATTATTAAAACAAAATAACTTAACTAATAATAAAAACAAATGGAGTTACCCCATGAAAAAAACCATTCTGTTATCTGTCATTAGTGCCGCCATCTTTTCGATGGGCACTGCCTCAGCAGGCGGTGGCAGCCTGTTCGGCGGCGATGAAGAATCCTCCATGATGAATCGTATCTACGCTGGCGGCAGCATCGGTCAGGCTACTGCACGCTGCATGCTGACAGAAGGCGAGAACAATGACGAGTGTACCACTGACGGCTGGAAAGCTTTTGCCGGTTATAAATTCACTGACAATATCGCGGTAGAAGGCGGCTACTACAACCTCGGTAAGGCCGAAGAAAGTTATGCTGACAGCGATTTTGGTAAAATTGATGCCAGCGGTGAAGCCACCGGTTGGGGCCTGACCGGTGTTTATTCTCACGAACTAATGGATAATTTCGAAGTATTCGGCAAAGCAGGCATGATGATGTGGAATCTGGAAGGAAAAGCGACCAGTTCCTACGGTTCTGTTGTCGAAGAACAGGACGGTACCAGTCTGTTACTCGGTGCCGGTGCCAGCTATAAATTCACTGATAATCTGGCAGTGCGTGGCGAATACGAACATTATACTGCTGAATATCAGGACGACATGAGCGACAGCAAAAGTACCAGCGAAAGTGATGTTGGCATCCTGTCCGCAGGTATGACGTTCTCAACCTATTAAGCAATACCTATAAACCTGTAGTGGGTACAGGTGTCACTGTACCCGCCGCACTTTCCCTACCCCGAATAAAAACCACAAGGGAATCAGCAATGAAAAGCAATCTATTGGCTGGCCTTATCACGCTGGCTTTAAGCAGCACCGCCTTCGCTTACGACTATAGCTATACCGAAGAACAACAGGCCGGAAACGGCTTCGAAAGTTTTTATGCCGGAGCCAGCATGGGCATGTTAGGCGGCGACGGTGGTGAAGTCTGTGAAGGCATTGACCTGAGCTGTATGTCATGGAAAGGTTACGCTGGCTACCGTAAGAGCGAAAACTTCGCCCTCGAAGCCGGTTACCACAGCCTGCTTGATACACGTTCCAGTAGCACAGCCGCCGATATCGATGTCAGCGCCCTGTCATTGTCAGCCATGGGAATCACCTCGATTCAGGGCCTGGATTTTATGCCGGGCAATAAAGATCTTGAGCTGTTCGGTAAGCTTGGTATGGCAGTTTGGGACAGTAAAGTCAATCACGCAGCCGTCGTTGATGGCACTGACTTTTTACTCGGTGGCGGCGCACAAATGAAACTGAATGACAATCTGGGTTTGCGTGGTGAAATGGAGTACATCGGCGGCGATGTTGACAGCACCAATTACACGGCAGGCATGACTTATTCCACCTTTTAATCACTCAGCCAGAACAAAATACAAGCACCGACCGATCCGTGGGAACAGACAAATCATCACTTTCTTATTCCGGCTACCCACAATACGACGATAAGGCCGGTTTAACTGTGCTGAGCGGGATAATCCTGCTTGCACATCAGGCTGGCAACGCTTAACATTTCGGCCTTTTCAGAAAAATATCAAAATCAGGATCGAAGATGCGTAGTCATTATTGTGGGCAGGTTGATGAAACCCTGCTGGATCAGGAAGTTACTCTGTGTGGGTGGGTTAACCGTCGCCGCGACCATGGCGGGGTAATATTTGTTGACCTGCGCGATCGTGAAGGTTTAGTTCAGGTGGTCTTTGATCCTGATCGTGAAGAAATGTTCGCTACCGCCGAACGTATCCGCAACGAATTCGTACTGCAGGTAAAAGGCCGGGTACGTGATCGGCCTGAAGGAACAATCAACGATAATTTACGCAGCGGTAAAGTTGAAGTTCTGGGTTTAGAGCTCACTGTCCTGAACGCTGCTGAAACACCTCCCTTCCAGCAGGACGAAGACAATGTTGGTGAAGAACACCGTCTGACCTATCGCTATATCGATCTGCGACGCCCGGAGATGCAGTACAATCTGCAAATGCGTGCCAAAGCGACCGGTTATATGCGCCGCTTCCTTGAAGATGATGGTTTCCTCGATATTGAAACGCCGATGCTGACCAAAGCGACACCGGAAGGTGCCCGCGATTATCTGGTGCCCAGTCGCACGTTTCCCGGCAACTTCTTTGCCCTGCCACAATCACCACAGCTGTTTAAACAATTGCTGATGATGTCGGGCATGGACAAATACTATCAGTTTGCACGCTGTTTCCGTGACGAAGACTTGCGTGCTGACCGGCAGCCGGAATTCACCCAGCTGGATATTGAAACCTCCTTCCAGGACGAAGAAGGCGTCATGGGCACCACAGAAACCATGGTGCGTGGTATGTTCAAACAGCTGCTGGATGTCGAACTGCCGGAAAAATTCCAGCGCATGCCTTACGCAGAAGCCATGGAACGGTTTGGCTCTGATAAGCCGGATTTACGTATTCCACTGGAGCTGGTTGAAGTCAGCGATCTGATGCAGAACGTTGAATTCAAGGTATTTGCTGCTCCGGCTAAAGATGAAAATAGCCGCGTTGCTGCGCTACGTTTACCACAAGGTAGCGATCTCTCACGTAAAGACATTGACGAATATACTAAATATGTCAGCCGTTACGGCGCGAGAGGCCTGGCTTACATCAAAGTTACTGATGTAGCCGCTGGCCGTGAAGGTATGCAGTCACCCATCCTGAAGTTCCTGCCGGATGAAACCATCAGTGGCATTATGGAGCGTGTGGGCGCTGAAAATGGTGATTTAGTCTTCTTTGGCGCCGACAAAGCCCGCATTGTTAATGATGCACTCGGCGCACTGCGGGTCAAACTGGGCCTGGATCGTAACCTGCTTACCAGCGAATGGGCTGCTCTTTGGGTCGTCGACTTCCCAATGTTCGAATGGGATAACAATCGCTGGAATGCGCTGCATCATCCGTTTACTGCACCTTCCTGCTCTGTTGAAGAACTGCAGGCAGATCCGGGCAAGGCCTTGTCCCGTGCCTACGATATGGTCTTAAATGGCACTGAAGTAGGTGGTGGTTCCATCCGTATCCATGAGCAAAGCATGCAAAGCGCGGTATTTGATTTGCTGGGCATCAGCAGCGAAGAAGCAGAAGAGAAGTTTGGCTTCCTGCTCAATGCATTGAAATATGGCTGCCCACCACATGGCGGACTGGCTTTCGGACTGGATCGCCTGGTAATGTTAATGACCGGCAGCCAGTCTATCCGTGACGTTATGGCTTTCCCGAAAACCCAGACAGCGTCCTGCCTGCTGACCTCAGCACCGGCTGATGTGCCAGCAAAACAACTGCGTGAGTTGAGTATTCGGGTGAAATTACCCGAGACTGACTAAGCGGTTAACCGGCACAATAATGCAACAGGTTCATTGTCAAACAGAACCTGTTGCATTAACGCTCATGTAGGGACACATAGCAGGCTTCAACCTTAAACAGTAAATACAGTGATTGGCATTCAATTAACCGGTATACATGCCACTTTCACGGCTATCAGACAATTGACAGAAAATAATATACCTTTGCGGTACAATAAATGGAGAATTAGCCACCATAATCCGGGTGAGAGCATACTCTCAGGCTGCTAGGAATAAAGGGACGCATCCAGTGGAAACAGTTAGTTTAATTATCATGGCCGTGGGCATCGCCGCATTGATTGGTATTTATATACTTAGCCGTATGTCGCGGCGGGACATACCAAAAGGCAGAAAGTTACCGCCCATCAATACGCTGATGACCAACGAAGGCGAAGAAGTCACTTCGATCATGGAAGATCAGCCAGCACGTGACGGTAAAACCCCTTCACCGAATGCACAGGATTTGTCAGATGTCATGGCAGATGCTGAAGAAACTCCCGCTCCCGCCACTGAAACCACGCAGAAACCTGCCGCTGACCCAGGTCTGCCCCCCCAACTGATTATGTTTGTTGCTGCAGAATCAGAGGCAGGATTTGCCGGTAAAGATATCATTGAGGCACTGGATAACTCAGGCCTCACCTTTGGCGACATGGGCGTTTACCATCGCATGGTGCTGTCAGAGGAAGGAGAGAAAAGCCTGTTTAACGTTGCCAGTGGTGTTCAACCCTGGACACTGATTCCCGAAGAACTGGAACAGGGTGCAACGACCCCCGGTTTATCGATGGTGCTGAATTTACCCAGCCCTATCAGCGACAGTGAAGCCATCCACGACTTTATTCGTACCGCAGAACGTATTACCAGCCACCTTGGCGGTGTCCTGAAAAACCAGAATCAGGAAGTTATCACCGCCGAACAGCGCCGCGCTTACTTCGCTATTGTTTGACGTGCTGCTTCTACTCTTGCCTGCTGCTCTGTCACAGCATCAGCAGGCATAGCCCCCAGCTGATACCAGGCTGATAGTAATCCGATACCCTGCTCGCGCTCATCCTGCGCTTCATTACGACTACGCATTGCTTCCGACATCTGGGAAACCTGATACTCCATACGTATCTGGCGGAATGCAGCCGGCGTATCAATATCGAGAAGAATCTCCAGCTGTAAACAAAGGGTTTCACCTTCCAACTGGTTTGCTTCCATCACCTCAGCAGTTGCTTCTGCTGCTTTCAGGTCACCGGAATCCTGTGCCAACTCATCAAGTCCGGTCAGATGCTTGCGCCAGACAAGCTGATCCATACGGCTCAGTACTGCCTGTTCTGCTGAATTAAAACGATCTTCCAGCTTACGGTGCACTGCTTTCGGGATTTCCCTCACCGCACTAAAATGACTCCGTATATTATCCAGTTCCCGGGTCTGAACAGAAAACTCCTCATCTGTCAGCGTCAACAAAGATTCCAGCTGTTCACAGACTTGCTCCTTCTGCTGGATACGTTGGTTTGTTTCAGAACGCCGTGACTGGCGCTCATTGCCCAAACGTTTGAACACTTCATCAATCGGACTACGAAACGCTTTCCACAGCTTCTGTTCCTCTTTGGGACGGGATGGAACCGTGATCTGCCAGTGCGACTGCAAAGCCTTCGCCTCTGTCGTAGCGGCCTGGATATCCTCCAATTCCAACAGCGCCTCAGCCTGTTCCACTAAACGCTGTCGGGCTTTAAAATTGTGTTCACGCTCACCTTTCAACTGTACTTCCAACGCATCCATCGCATCATTGAAGCGCTGATTAATTGCCTTCCATTCTTTGTGGCCAACGGTTCCGCAACGCTTCCATGCCTTACGCAATTCATTAATTCCGGCCAGCTGCGCTTTCCAGTCAACATTTTCCCAGTCCGTCACATCACGCATGGTTTCCAGCTGAATACATACCCCTTCACGCTGCCTGAGATGTTCAGCACGCTGACGTGCCTGTTCTGCAAAATGCTGTTTGCTCGGCTCATAGGCTGCCGTAACTTTACTGTCAAAATCCTTCCATTGCTGGCGCTGTTTGCCCGGCTCCATTTGCGCCAGTTTCCGCCACTCCTGACGCAGTGCTTTTATTTCTTTTGCCCGCTGCTCAGGGTCCATCGAAGCATCATTTTCCAATCGCTGCGCAGTTTCAATCAGGTGCTCACGTGCCTGATCAGTTCCCCAGCGCCGCCAATCCTTAAATTCCATCACCATAGGGGCTGCGGCACGCAAGCGCTGATCCAGTTTAGTGCGATCCTTAGCCGGCAAATCCGTCATATCTTTCAGCTGTGCACTCACCTCACGATGTATATCCACAGCTTCGCCATATTTTTCCTGTTCCAGGTCTGCTTCCATCTGATCCAGTCGACTCAGCATTTCTCCAACCTGTTGCTCACGCTCACCTGCTTCACGAATCAAACGCGCATTCAAACTATCCATCGCCTGATGAAAACGCCCTTCCAGTCCGGCAACAACTGCCTCCATTTGGCGGGGCCGCCGCAATTTAATCCACTCAGCCTGTAAATTAGTAAGCCGCTTTCCCTGTAAAGGCTTCGTGCTTTTTCGCAAACCCTCCACACGCTGACAACAGGCTTTCAACGCATCAACCGCTGACAAATCACCGGAAAGCTCATCACGTTTATCGGTCAAACCAACAAACATTGCCACCCAACGCTCATTCAAAGCAGCCTGTTTCTCTTCATCCGGTAAGGTTTCTGCAGCGACCCAGCGCTCCTGTAACTGTTCCAGTTGCTTATCAATCGATGTCAGTGTGAATTGCTCCGGAGTGTCCGCCAAAGCCTGTTGAAGTGTACCGGCATCCTGTAAACACTGTTCAAACGCCTCCTGTAAAGGTGCCAGTGCTGCCTGTTGCTGTTCATAGGCATCCAGACGACCATTAAATTCCTTCTCAGCATCATGAAAGCGCTTAACCAGCAGCTCCGGAATATCCGCCTGTTCACTTTGCTGCTTCCAGCTCTGATGTAAAACCCGGTGTCTGGTTTTATCCTGTGCCCAGTGTCCGGAATGGCCCAAAACCTCCAGCTCAGCACACAGTGATTCCAGTACCTGTTGCCGTTCCTGCACAGCCTGTTCTGCTGCCATGCGTTCTTTCAGTAACTGCCTGAGTTTTTTATTATTGCGTCCCTGTGTTTTTTCCAGCTGCTTCAGTTTTGCAGTGTCATTAATTTTACTGGCTGCCAGATACTGAAGTTCCCGCGAGCCATCCGCTCCGGCAATCTTGAACAACAAGCCTTCATCGTTCACTTCAGCAACCGCCAGTTTTCGCAACGCTGCACCCCGTTCACTGTCCCGGGCAATACTCTGCACCAGAGCAGGCGTAGACTTCAGCCAGTCAAACACCTCCACCAATGCCTCATCGTGTGAGCTATTATCACCGGACAGCGTTACTAAACGTTGTTGTGCCCGTTCGCCAATGGCATCCGCCCGTTTACCCAGCTGAATTAAGGCAGGCATATCCGTCAGGCGGGCAATCGCCTCCAGTCGCACACCAGTATCCGGATCATTTTCCGCCAGCTGAATCAGTTCCGTACTATCGGCCCCTAAATTTGCCAGTGCCTGTATTCTGACTTTGGCACTGGCATGCTGCCATTTTGGCTTAAACAGACCACCTAACATCAACTCACCCCTTTATATTGTTATTTTACGCGCATGCCTGGCAGGGCACCTTCATCAGGATTAAGGACAAATAAATCCTCACCTCCCGGCCCGGCGGCCAACACCATACCTTCAGAAACACCAAAACGCATTTTACGCGGCGCCAGATTTGCCACCATCACTGTCATCCGCCCTTCAAGGTCTGCGGGATCGTAAGCTGATTTAATGCCAGCAAATACGTTCCGCGTCTCGCCATCCAGATCCAGCGTTAACTGCAACAGCTTCGCCGCACCCTCGACATGCTCAGCTTTAACAATTTTCACTACACGCAGGTCAATCTTGGCAAAATCATCATACTGAATGGTTTCACTAATAGGGTCATCTGCCAGCGGGCCACCAGCCGCAGGCTTTTCCTCTGCAACCGGTAGCGCCTGCTTATTATCTTCCAGCATAGCATCCACCATTTTCTGCTCAGCACGAGTCATCAGCGCTTTGAACTTTACAATTTCTGTGCCCAGCAATGGCGCCTGCACACTATCCCATTGCAGCTCACCTGCATTAAGAAATGCTTCAGCATCAGCCGCCAGTTGTGGAACTACCGGTTTAAGATAGGTAATAATGGCGCGGAACATATTGATACCCTGTGTACAGATACCCTGCACTTCCACCTGGCGTGCTTCATCTTTAATAAGCACCCACGGCTTCTGTTCATCCACATACTGATTTGCTTTATCCGCCAGCGCCATAATTTCACGAATCGCCTGATTATAACGGCGCTGTTCGTATAAATCGGCAATTCCTGCGGCAGCATCCGCCAGTTCCTGATACAGCGCCGGGTCAGGCAGTTCGGCTGATAAAGTATTATCGAAACGCTTGCTGATAAAACCAGCGCAGCGTGAAGCGATATTCACTACTTTGCCAACCAGATCACTGTTGACCCGCTGGATGAAATCTTCCAGATTAAGGTCAATATCATCAACGCCATTACTCAGTTTGCTGGCAAAATAGTAACGCAGCCATTCCGGATTCAGGTGACGCAGATAACTTTCAGCCTGAATAAAAGTGCCGCGTGACTTTGACATTTTTGCGCCATTCACCGACAGGAATCCATGGCAATGCACACCCGTCGGCGTTCTGAAACCGGCACCCTTCAACAACGCAGGCCAGAACAGTGTGTGAAAATAGGCGATATCCTTACCGATAAAGTGATGCATTTCTGCTGTTGAATCCGCCTTGAGGTAAGCATCAAAATCAATGCCCTCCCGCTCACACAAATTCTTAAAACTGGCCAGATAGCCAATCGGCGCATCCAACCAAACGTAAAAATACTTGTCATCAGTATCGGGAATCTTAAATCCCCAGTACGGCGCATCACGTGAGACATCCCAGTCGGCCAGACCTTTATCTGACTCAAACCATTCCATCTGCTTATTGAGAATTTCTTTCTGCACCGCACCACTGCGCAAGAATTCCAGCAGAAACGCCTCAAAATCACCCAGCTTAAAGAAGTAATGCTCGCTTTCTTTTTCAACCGGCTTAGTACCGGAAATGACTGACACTGCATTTTTCAGATCAACCGGCGAATAAGTTGCGCCACAGTTCTCACAGTTGTCGCCATATTGATCCGCTGTGCCGCACTTCGGGCACTCACCTTTAATAAAGCGATCCGGCAGGAACATACCGGCCTTTTCATCATAGGCCTGCTTAATAACCCGGCGATCAATATGTCCACCATCGCGCACCGCTTTGTAAATCAACTCAGCATACTCGCGATTTTCATCGGAATGTGTGCTGTAATAATTATCGAAGCTAATGTCAAAGCCATCAAAGTCTGCTTTGTGGCGCTTCCACATATCCTCAATCAACTGCTCCGGTGTGATACCTTCCTGCTGAGCACGCAGCATGATAGGCGTGCCATGTGCATCATCTGCACCGACAAAATAACATTCATGCCCGCACAAACGTTGAAAACGCACCCAAATATCAGTTTGGGTATATTCCAGCATATGGCCAATGTGCAAAGGGCCATTCGCATAAGGTAAAGCACTGGTAACGAGGATCTTTCTTGGTTCCATAACTAAAGCCAGGACATTATTCAGAGGGCGATAAGGTATCAGTTTGTGTGAACTCCTGCCAGCATGCTCTCAGATAAATAAGCGCTGCAATGCTGCCGGGGTATCAAAATCCCGCAGGACGCCGGGATCATCCACAAAAACCTGATGAATTTGCTCTTTATTCTGGTGCAATACCTTTTTTGCGCCTCTGTCACCACGTAACGCTAATAGCTCCTGCCGGAACCGGGAAGGGAAGATAACGGGATGTCCATAAACAACCTCTTCAACTATATCTTTATCTTTTGCGGCAACAGCTGCATTTGTTGCCGAAATCGCAGCGGGTTTCAGACAGGGCACGGTAATTTTCCTGGCAACCATAAATTCTGCAACCAAACACTGATAAGTAGCCAGTTCGATTAAAGGCATATCTGCCAGTGCTAATATCCAGCCGGAAGCATCCCCTGCCGCTAAAACACCGGCTTGCAGGCTGGCGCTCATTCCCAACTCGGCGTCATACGCGGTCACCACATCAAAACCATAAGCTGCAAACAAATCAGACAAAGCCCTGTCTTCTGGCCGCACCACACAAATCACATCCGACACAGCAGCACGCAGATTTAACGCACTGCGTAAAGCCATGGGAACGCCATCAGGCAACAGCGCCAGTCCCTTATCACCGCCAAA
The DNA here is from genome assembly GCA_049614265.1 of Thiolinea sp. Taxonomy (GTDB): domain Bacteria; phylum Pseudomonadota; class Gammaproteobacteria; order Thiotrichales; family Thiotrichaceae; genus Thiolinea. The sequence continues at coordinate 14,773 of JBMZDK010000016.1, read as the reverse complement.
GCGACTCCCTTTACCTGCTGCTAATAACACGCCAGCAAGTTCGCTTGTTGCTGAATTCAATTATCTTTTCCGGGTTATTAGGAATAAGGCTATTATAAGGTGCTTCTGACACATCGCCGACCCGCTTTCATAAAGATTTAAGGACACAACCATGGTATATAACCAACCGCAAACAAAAAAACGGCCGGGAACCAGACACGCGATTATTGCTCTTGCAGCAATAGCCCAACTCTGGAGCACTGCACTTCTGGCTACAGAAGACACAGAGGAGAGCGACGCCCCTGCGCCCTGGGATGTTGGGCTGACACTGGGTGTCACCCAATCGCCTTTTCTCGGTGGCAAAACCAGCCTTAGCATCTCCCCAACCCGGTTAAAACATGGTGGCTTACGCTTAAATGGCTTTGCCTGGCCGGTGTATCATCAGCCTGCTTTCAGTTTTTACCTTGGTGCGGGCCTCGATGAATGGAACTATGAACGGGGTGACAGTGATGAACTCAGTGATATGAAAGAGCTGGATCGTGCCATTAACGCACGTATTGGCATTGCCACCGAATTAGCCAATGGCTGGGCGACGGCTGAAGTTGCAAAGGATCTTGCCGGTGCCCATGAAGGTATGCAGGCTAAATTCCGCTACACCACCAGCCTGGGCTCAGACTCACATGAAATCCGTCCTTACATGGAAGTACAATGGTTGTCTGAAGAACTGACAGATTATTATGTTGGCGTTGATAGTGATGAGGTCGCAACTGATCGTCCACAGTATCAGGCAGATGCAGAGCTGGCGCTGAAAGCCGGCGTTGATTACCGCCATAAACTGACTGACAGCTTCACATTGCTGGGTGGACTTCATATGACCCGCTATGGCGAAGAGATCAGTGACAGCCCGATTATTGAAAATGAAATGATCTGGGGTGTTAATATGGGATTGACTTACCGCTGGTGATGACTGGCAATCAGACAATGCCTGCCAAACACCAGTTAACAAAACCGTACAGGCCGGACTCTGGCCTGTTTAGTACACCACTCCTATCAGAGGGATAGGCGTTACCGACCGATTGCGTTATAAAGAACAGCTATACTGTCCGGGAGAGAGGAATTATGTCACACGTTGATCGCCGCACCTTTATCAAACTGCTCAGTATGGGCGCCCTTGGTACTACTGCTGCAAGCAGCCTGCCATGGTTGCTTCAACAGGCTGAAGCCAATAGCCAGCCTGCTGATTATTATCAGTTACCTATGCAGGGCGATGCCCGCCTGCTGCACATTACTGATGTACACGGACAACTATTGCCGGTTTATTTTCGCGAACCGAACGTTAATCTTGGTGTTGGCGATGCTTATGGACGACCACCCCATATCGTCGGCAAAGGTTTACTGAAGGCGATGAGCTTACCGGAAGATGAGGATAGCCTTGAAGCTTATGCTTACACCTATCTCAACTTCGAAGCCAACGCAAAAAAGTATGGTCGTATGGGAGGCTTTGCACATATCAAAACCCTGCTCAATCAATTGCGTGAACAGGCCGGCGGGCAGAAAAACACACTGACTGTCGACGGCGGCGATCTGTGGCAGGGTTCAGGAACCTCACTGTGGACACGCGGCGTCGACATGGTGGAAGCCTCAAATATTCTTGGTGTTGACGTTATGGTTGGACATTGGGAATTTACTTACCCGGAAGAAGAATTACTCAGTAATGTTGCCTTATTTAAAGGTGACTTTATTGGTCAAAACGTACGGGTGAAAGAGGATGCGCTGTTCGAAGACAGCTACACCGAAATGGTGGAAAAGTATGATGGTAATGGTCTCTTCGATGAAGATAGTGGCCATGCTTTCCAGCCCTATGTCATCAGAGAAGTCGCAGGAAAACGCATCGCTGTAATTGGCCAGGCTTTCCCCCGCACCGCCAATGCTAACCCACCTGAATTTTTCCCGGACTGGTCTTTTGGCCTGCGCGAAGATGATATGCGTGATCTGGTTAAGAAGATCCGGACAGAAGACCAGCCAGATGCTGTTGTACTGGTATCACATAATGGCATGGATGTTGACATTAAGATGGCAGAACAGGTACCGGGCATGGATGCAGTGTTTGGTGGCCACACCCATGATGGTATTCCACAGCCGGTTAAGGTAACAGACACGGAAGGTGGTACTTGTCTGGTGACGAATGCCGGTTCTAACGGTAAATATGTTGGTGTTATGGATTTTGCTTTTGCTGAAGGCAAAGTTAAAGACATGCATTACAAAATGCTGCCGGTATTTGAAAATATGCTGCCTGCTGACAAGGAAATGGAAGCATATCTGACACAAATGCGCAGTAAAAAATATGATGAGACCATAGTTGAAAGCCGGGCAAAAGATCGTTTCTTTCTCCCTGAGCGGGTCGGAAAAACCTATGATGAAATCCTGAGCGAGAAACTGGCGATTGCTGACCGCACGCTATTCCGCCGCGGCAATTTTATGGGCACCTGGGATCAGGTATTGTGTAATGCATTACGCGCTGAGTATAACGCTGATATTGCATTGTCAGCAGGCGTGCGCTGGGGAACAACGACACCGGAAGGCGAATGGATCACAATGGAAGACGTGATGAATCAGTGTTCTATGACTTACGGTGAAACTTATGCCAACGAAATGACCGGTGAAGCCATTGTTAATGTCCTTGAACAAATTGCAGATAACTTATTTGACCCTGACCCTTACCTGCAATCCGGTGGCGACATGGTTCGTGTTGGTGGACTGGATTACACCATTGACCCCGGCAAAAAACTCTATGAACGTGTCAGTGACGTAAAACTGGACAATGGTGATGCTATTGATCCCGCAAAAACTTATAAGGTTGCAGGCTGGGCTGTCGTTAACCGCACCCCGGAAGGACGACTGATGTGGGATGTTGCAAGGGACTACATCCTTAAAAACAAGGGCGAAGATAACATCCTGAAGCTGGAGAAAGTCAACAACCCTAAACTGGTAGGCGTTGCCGACAATCCGGGCATTGCCAACTATCAGGGAGAGCTTGGCTAATCCCGGCTCACGTACCGGGGCCACGCAACAAATCAACTGACAACTCAGCACCTTTACAGGCCCCGCCCCGTACAAAACCAAGTACTGAAGGGTCAGAACACGCCTTGCAATCATTAGAATAAGTCGCCATCTCATTAGATGGACAAGGCGTTGTTACACAACGTATACCGTTATCACGGGTCGCACAGACAGGCTGATAGACTTCATAACAAATTTCCGGCCGGGGAGTGTTACATTGCACAAAAGGACTATTGCCCGCTAATGATTCCGGCTGGAGTTCATCCTCATTGGCGCCCAGTTGCATGCAAGCCGATAAAATACCGACGAACAAAGCCGCCGACACCCCCGCTATGCCTGAGTTAAATAATTTCATTTCTCACCTCACAATCGCAAAATGACCTTTTCCGGTCGTTCTGTTTTTTTAATGCTGCTTGCAGCCATCCCACCGAACACGTAACCTCATACTCTGCCGCATAAACTATGAATTGACTCTATTATTCGCATGACACAAGCATACTTTCTCAGTTACCGGAACCTGCCATGAACCTGGAACATGCCCGTTTTAATATGATCGAACAGCAAATCCGCCCATGGGATGTATTAAATGAGACAGTACTCGATACCTTCAGGTTTCTTCCCAGGGAAAAATTTGTTCCTGTTAAATGGTTCAATCTGGCATTTGCTGACATTGAAATTCCCATTGGTAAAGGCGAATTCATGATGCACCCTCGCATTGAGGCACGTATGTTACAGGCTTTAAATATTCTGCCTACTGATTCCTGCCTGGAAATTGGTACCGGCAGCGGATTTATGACTGCCTGCATGGCTCATCTGGGCGAGCACGTTGACAGTGTCGACATCTATAGTGATTTCTCGAAACAAGCAGAAGCTCATCTGAACACAATAGAAATCACAAATTTCAACCTTTACAATGATGATGCCGGGCAAGGTTGGCAAGGAAATGCTGACAAACAGTATGATGTTATTGCCGTCACCGGCTCACTTCCGGAGTACATACCCGCTTTTGAACAGCGCCTGAAACAAAATGGCAGATTATTCATAGTCACCGGTGAAAAAAACGCGATGCATGCGCTGCTAATAACCCGGGAAACAGAGGATAACTTCAGCCGTAAAGTATTATTTGAAACCCGACTCAACCCGCTGAGCGGCACTGAACCCGCTGCCAGCTTTGAATTCTGAGACCTATGCGTACCTGTTCCCCCCACGAGATTTACAACCTCCTGCATAATACCCCTGACCCGGCTTCTCCCGCTCTGCAATTACTGGATGTCAGAGAACCCTGGGAATACGAAACCGTTCATATCGAAGGTTCAACCCTGATTCCATTGGGGCAACTGGCACAGCAATACGAAAAACTGGATAAAAGCATACCGATAGCCGTGATATGTCATCATGGTATCCGCAGTGCACATGCCTGTTACTTCCTTGAAAAATCTGGTTTTGAGACCATAAATATTCGGGGTGGTATCGACTTATGGGCCAGAGAACTTGATGCTTCAATGCCATTATATTAAGCCCGGCTAACAGAACAGATAACGACAGACAGTGAAAAATCTCCTTATAAAAATAAGGCGGTGGCTGTAAAAATTTGCTTTCGTCATTTATCGAAACGGGCTGGCACAATAAGCGATAAAATGACAAAAAAAGGTCAAATCACTTTTTTCATGCACCTTTTACTGTACCAAAGCTTATAATAGTAACCGGGTGTTGACAGGGAGCATCTTTAGTAATGGATACAACAGCATGAACAAATTATTATTAACTTCGCTTACAACCTTATTGCTGGTAACAGCAGGCAGTCAGGCACACGCGGAAAATCTGTTACAGGCTTATCAACACGCTAAAAATTTTGATTCACAGCTAAAAGCTCAGGAAACCAGCTTTCTGGCAATCCTTGAAAATAAACCACAGGCTCTCTCAGTTAAAAAGCCGCAGATCAGCCTTTCTGGCAACACAGCACTCAACCAGCAAATAGAAGTCCAGGATTCCAGTAACGCTACCTCTTTAACCGGTGGTTATACCCTCTCTTTGAGTAAGTCTTTACGCGATAAAAACCTCGATGCTCAAATCGAACAGGTCGACGCCTCAATTCTGCAGGCCAAACTTCAGCTTGAAGAACAGCGCCAATCCCTGATCCTACGGGTGGCCCAGCCTTACTTTGACTATTTGACTGCTATTGAAAACCTGCGTTTTGCAGAAACTGAACGCAAAGCCGTGGGGCAACAGCTGGAACAGGTTAAAGTCTTTTTTGAAGTTGGTCGCTCCCCGATTACTGACCTGAAAGAAGCAGAATCACGTTTCAACCTGGCTGTGGCACAGGAAGTTTCTGCACAGCAATCTGTTATTGTTGCCCGCGAGAATCTTCGGGTTCTCACAGGTAAGGGTTATCAGACACTATCCGGGCCACGCGGCAATATGCCACTTACCATACCTGCTCCCAGAGATATCGACAGCTGGATCAAACTGGCAAAAGAAAACAATAAAACCCTGCAAACCGTCAAACAGGCAATTGAAGTAGCGCGGCATAAAGTCGAAGTACAACGCGCAAACCGCTCGCTGAAGGTTAATTTATTTGCCCGCCAAACCGGAAATTTCAATATCAACGAAACAAAGGTCGACCCGGTCACGCTGGGGGCCAGTGTCGGTGTTGAAGCCAGCATGCCGATTTATCAGGGCGGAGCATTCGACTCAAAGATCCGCCAGGCACAACATGAATTCCGTCAGGCACAGCAAAACTATACTTATCAGGAACGTTTAGTTGAAGCGCAGGTACGCAGTGCCTATCTGGCTATTAAGTCCAGTATCAGCGAAGTTAAAGCACAGCAACAGGCACTAACCTCAGCACAAACTGCCTCCGAAGCCACCAAAACCGGTTTTGAGGTTGGCACCCGAACCGCAGTAGATGTGATGACCACACTTAGAGATGTGTTCCGCGCCCGAAGCAGCTACGCCGGATCACGTTATCGCTATTTGTTTAACACGTTGCAGCTTCGTCAGGCCGCAGGCACATTGTCTGAAAAAGACCTGCAGGCCCTAAGCAACCTGTTAAGCCAGCCCATGTCACCTGGCAGCAATGGCCAGACGGCTAATCATCAGCAATTAGCAGCAAAAAGCCGCCAACAACAGGCTCAGGAACAACGCAGACGTCAGCATGAGGCTCGTCAGCGTGCTCAGCGTCAGCAAAATGAGGCAAGACGCCGCGCTCACCGGCAACGGGAAGAAGCCAGGCTACGTGCTTACCGGAAGAAGCATGGTATTGCAGCACCGGCACAGCAACAGGCAATACCCGCTGCAGACATAGAGACACCCGATTTGTTTAACGCTACTAAAGGGCAAAGAAAACACAGCACCAGCAGTGACTTCGTGTTCATAAAGTAGCTGTTGCTATGAAAGACTTTGTCGCAGTAACACCATTTATGAACAGACATCTCTTCTGACGAACAAACATCTTGTCTGAACATCTCACTTGGCTATAAATTAACGCCTTCTGGTTGTTAACCTGAAGGCTAATAAAATCATCAACACGCCCAAGCCCGACAGCGGAATACTTCCACCACCACCAGAATCGTCGCTAGTGCCCCCCTCTTCTCCACTATCATCACTGTTTCCATTACCGGGCACAGTAATCGCAATCTGCCTGCTACCCTGCAAGCCGACATCATCGGTAACTGTAATTTTAAAACGTAATACCAGATCCTGTTCTGCAGCAGCAGGCGCAACAAAGGTCGCTATGGCCTGATCAGCATTTTCCAGCGCGACTTCAGACTCGCCAATTTGCTCCCAGTGGTAACGAACTATTTTGCCCCCAAAGCTATCATCCTTACTATTGCTGACATCCAGAGTGACCGTTGATTCTGCCGTAACCTCACGATCTTCACCCAGACTGATCTGCGGCTTTGTTGTCACGGCTTTCAGAGCGCGCTGTGCATCCAGCAGACCTGCTCCACAGGTTTCAGTGGTACAAACACAAGCAATTTCCTGATTCTCATTACAACCCCGGGCCTCAGCCGAACCATCAATTGCCACAGGGAAAGCACGCGCAGAATGCTTCAGCTTATCTTCCAGTAAAGTAACCAGATCCCCACGTTTAATCACAGCGTTATCCAACAGGTGCTCATTCGCTGCCAACATCAAAGCAATAACACCGGCAACCTGCGGTGCAGCCTGACTGGTACCGGACTCAGTACCACTGCTATCTGCGGCAGGAGCATGGCTGCCGGCATTGATCGTAGAGTGGATTTTATCGCCGGGTGCAGCAATATCGATTAGCTCACCATAATTTGAGTAAGGTGCCCGTGCACCATCCGGCATCACACCTGCAACAGTAATCACACCTTCACAGTTACCCGGTGCATAGGCTTTCACATCTTTATTCAAATTACCGGCAGCAACAACCACACTGACACCCCGTGCACGAATCATATTGATAGCATTCTGCTCCGTGCGCGAACAATCCCAATCCACATCACTGCCAACACTCATATTCAGCACGTGCGCTGGATGAGGATTATCAGGTACACCGGGTACGTTCTCACCAGCTGCCCATAACATGCCGTCAACCTGATCCGATAGATAACCACCCGCTGCGGAAAGAATTCTCACCGCAGACAGGCTGGTATTCCAACCAACACCTGCGATAAATTTTCCATTATCCGGTTGTGCTGCAATAATCCCGCCAACGTGCGTACCATGCCAGACACTGGTTTGATTGCTTCCCTCAGAAGCCCCAGGATTAGCCGGATTACTATCGCGGCCATCACCGTCACCGGAATCATTGGCCTCCGCCACCATGTCATAACCCGACTCAGCCAGGCTGTCACCGACAAAAGCAGGACGTAAATCCTCGTGATCAGTCATACCCTCATCCAGCACAGCAACCACAATATCCGAACTTCCTTTGCTGATATCCCAGGCATTAACTACATTCGCAGCACCGGGAAAATCTTCCGGTGCTAATAGATGCCATTGCTGATTCAACTCAGGGTCATTGGGGACAGTACGCTGAATATAACGACGGTAATCCGGCTCAGCATATTCAATATCAGGATTTTGAGCAGCTAATTGCTTCGCATAAGCCCGGGCTTGGACCACAGATATATTATGAGGTAGCTTTAAAACATGAGCACCGGTAGTTTTAGCCATTGAACGCTTATAAATCACCTTATTACCGGTTAACGCAGAAACTGCTTCTTCAGCCCGTGCCTTAAATGTCTTACTTCCCATCCGCATCTTCATCTGCATATCGGTACGGTATTTCACGATAAGCTGATCCACACCGGTATTTTCGGACGCAACTATCAACCCTGGTATAGAGAACAGCAAGATAAACCCGGTTAAATGACACTTCAGATACTTGTAAATTTTTTGACTATACAACACGCTTTCCTGCTCCATGGAAATGCGTCAACGACTCCCGGGGCCTGGAGCGGTGGCGCTTCATTTAATTTTCAGCCAGACTTATAAACCGCTAACGACGTGGCAAATCAGGCTCTGCGTACTCAACATCCTCTCTTGCAGACAGCCACTCGGCTATCCGTCTGCTCACCTCTAAATCAGCAGCAGGCTCAATACTCAAAACATGCACACCGCCACTCATAGGGCGTACATATTCCAAAACAAAGTCCTGACCCTGAACTGACAGCACGGACTGCAACTCCATCATGTATAACTCCGGCAGTTCCAGCGCATCATTCAGTACCACCCCGGACACCGGTTTCAATAAAAGTTGACTAATCTGATAAGTTTTCGTCTCTGCCATTGTGCATCCCTGAGCGGCAAGTGGAAACCAAAACAAGGCGCAGAATATAACGGCCCTGACATATAAAAAAGCCGCTCCCAAAAATGGCAGCGGCTTATATTGTTTATGCATCAGACAACAACGCGCTATGGACTAAAAGACGATCCACAACCACAGGTTGTCGTCGCATTCGGGTTACGAATGACAAACTGCGCACCTTCCAAGCCTTCAGTATAGTCAATTTCTGCACCGACCATATACTGGAAGCTCATTGGGTCAATTAATAATTTCACACCGTCCTTTTCCACCATGGTATCCCCATCACCTTCGTCTTCATCAAAGGTAAAACCATACTGGAATCCGGAACAGCCACCACCGGTAACAAAAACACGCAGCATCAGTGCATCATTGTTTTCTTCTTCAATCAGTGTTTTCACCTTAGATGCCGCAGCATCGGTGAAAATGAGTGGGGAAGCTGTTTCCACCATCATAATAATAAATCTCCTGCACTATCTGATAATGCTAACGAAATTACACATTCCTGTCGTCCGGGTCAATTAACGTTCCCACCGGAACAGGTATTCCTGCAAAATTTGGTTTGTTGCTAAATCGCGGAGTAATTAGCCTTTCTTACTTTCACCGCTGTCAGCAGCAGGCTGGGCAGCCGGAGCAGCAGGTCGTGTCGGCTCGGAAGGCTTCTGACGAACCAGTTTGCCGTTGACTTCAGCACCAACCGCCATTTCCAGCAGGTTGTAATACACATCCCCACAAATGCGCGCCTTCTCAAACAGCTCAACTTTACCGCTGGCAAAAACATCACCGTCAATCGAGCCATTCAGCACCATACTAGGCACCCGCACTTCACCCTGAATTCTGCCTTGTTCACTTAAAATCAGCGTCGCCTGATCGTTTTCAGCGGTCATGTTTCCTTTAACCGTCCCTTCAATCAACAAACCACCGGTGAACTGCAGGTCACCATCAATAGTCGTGCCTTTGCCAATCTGGGTGTTGACTGTTGCGCTGCGTGACTTCTGATCCTGATTACCACCACCGGACGCTGCTGCCGCTGGTTGTGGACTACTGGCCGCTGGTGTATTGGTTTTGGCACCTTTTCCGAACATGTATTTTACTCCTTACTCGTGGTGGATATTTTTGCTAATTCAAAGGCATCCCAACTATACTGCCTTGTTACTTTTTTCCCTGCGACAGGTATCAATACAATAGTCACCTGCTGCGGTTTAAAGCCCTCTGGCAACTCAATATTGCCTTCCAGCCCCTGATAATATTTTAAAGCAAATCTGTTACCAGACTGCTGTTTATTCTTATTATCTGCCACTAACTCTTTAAGCTTTAAAGTTAATGACTTACCATCTTTCTCACCACGAACCGACAGACTGAATTTGCCTTTAACCAAGGCGTCATCACCACGCACATTGGTCAGTATAAGGTGGTACTGATAGTAACGGTCATGGGCTAACTTTTTTCCCTCACCATCAATCAACAGGCGTTTAATATCCAGATAGCGGATATTCAAACCTTTCTCGAGCGACTGTGGTGAAAGTATCTCCTCATACAGCAGCAGATGTTCCCGTGATTCTGCCAGCTCAGTTTCAGCCAAAACCAGTTTATCACGCAATACTGCATTTGAGGTGGACTGAATTGCTTCAGCACGCTGAGCAGTTGCAACCTGTGATTCAAGGCGAACAATTTCCTGCGATTGCTTAGCAATCAGGCGCTCCTGTTCATCCATTTTTCCGCGCAATGATAATGCCTGCACACTTCCCTCTGAATCCACAGGCGTTAGATAACCGCTAAAATATAACCAAGTTGCTACACCAAGCTGTAACAGGATAAACAGAAGAAAGTATAGCCAACATAGACTGCGTTTTTGCCTGCCTGACTGTAATTCTACATTGCCACGGTGATCAAAACGGTATTCGAGGCTCATAAGTACAGCCGAACTTTGCCCATCAGGGCAACATACCCGGCGAATTCAATCCTGTATTTTCAGCCAGACCAAACATGATATTCATATTCTGCACTGCCTGCCCCGCTGCGCCCTTAACCAGGTTATCAATCACTGACAGCACGACAAAACGCTTGCCCTGTTGCGGACGGTGTATCGCAATACGGCAAATATTTGCCCCACGCACAGAACGGGTTTCCGGATGTGACCCCGCAGGCATGACATCCACAAATGCCTCATCCTGATAACGTTGCTCATAAAGCGCTTGTATATCCTGTTCAGTATTAGCACCGGTCTGCAAATTCGCATATAAGGTGGCGTGGATACCCCGGATCATTGGCAATAAGTGCGGCACAAAGGTTAAATCAACCTCCGAACCGGCAATACGTGAAAAGGTTTGTGCAATTTCCGGTTGGTGACGATGTCCGGCAACACCATACGCTTTGAAGCTATCTCCCGCTTCACACAACAACGTGCCCACATTTGCACCACGGCCAGCACCACTGGCCCCGGATTTTGTATCGGCAATAATACTGTCTATATCTATCAACCCGGCTTCCAGCAACGGCACCAATCCCAACGTCACTGCTGTCGGATAACACCCCGGATTCGCAACAATCCGTGCCGTTTTCACTTGTTCACGATATAATTCAGGCAGTCCGTAGGCCGCTTCCGCCACCAGATCAGGACAAGCATGCTCCATACCGTACCACTGGCTCCAGGTATCAATATTTTTAATCCGAAAATCGGCCGCCAGATCAATGACCCGGGTACCGGCATCCACTAATGCCTGTGTACTCTTCATCGCCACACCATTCGGCGTGGCAAAAAACACCAGATCACAAGCAGCTAACTGATCCACATCAGGTTCAGTGAAAAGCAGGTCAAGGAAACCACGCAGATTCGGAAACATTGCATCAACACGTGTACCGGCATTGGCTCGCGAAGTCACCATAGCAACTTCCACACCGGGGTGATTGACCAGTAAACGTAATAGCTCAACGCCGGTATAACCGGTCGCACCAACAACAGCAACCTTTTTCACAGTATTCCTATTTCCCTAAGCGGATCAAAACCACTGTATAATACGCTTTCCGAAATGATTAACAAAGTTTTGCTCATGAAACTCGATATTAAAGGTTTACTCGTACTGGCACTGATTGCCGGCGCACTTACTTTTTTCTGGCTGGCTCCTAATGATGGCTTACAGGCAGCACCTGAACTGGAAGTAACAACAATAGATGGTGAAAAAATTAATTCTGCTGAATTAAAGGGAAAGCCCTACATGGTGGTATTTTGGGCAACAGATTGCCCGGGCTGCGTCAGGGAAATTCCCCATCTGAATGGTTTATACAATGCACTGAACAAAGAAGGCTTCCGCATCATTGCTGTTGCCATGCCTCATGATGAATTACCTCTGATCCGCACTATGCGCGAAGAAAAAGGCATGACTTACGACATCGTTTTCGATGAAGATGGCACAATAGCAAAGGCTTTTGGTGGCGTTAAAGTGACCCCTACCAACGTTCTGATTTCACCGCAAGGTAAAATTGCACTGCAGAAAATGGGGGAATTTCAGCCTGATGATATCCGCAAGCTTATTGATGACATGATGAAGGGTTAGGCCAGAATATGTACGAGTGGATTAAAGCACTGCATATTATCTTTATGGTCACCTGGTTCGCCGGATTATTTTATCTGCCTCGCCTGTTTGTCTATCATGCAATGCCGGAAAACCGCACCAGCTTTGAATTGTTCAAAGTCATGGAAAGACGTTTGTTTGTTATGATGACTATCGGCATGGCACTAACCCTGCTGTTTGGGGTTATCCTGCTGATACTAGGCCAGGGGGTACTGTTCAGTATTGCCTGGTTCCAGGTTAAGCTGGTCTTTTTGCTGTTTTTATTTGGTTATCATCACGCCTGCTACAAGCTAATGATGAAATTCCGCAATGAAACCAATACGCGTGACCATAAGTGGTACCGCCTGTTTAATGAAGCTCCCAGCTTGCTGCTTATTCTGATCGTAATCTTTGCAGTGGTGAAACCATTTTAATCACACCACTGCCATCATATTCATTAAACCGGAATTCAGGCTTTAATTGGTATTGAGGCGCTGTAAAATTTCCTGTTGCAGGCGCTCCATTAACATCTCTTCCAGGCTCTTTGGTGCTTGTTGCTGTACCTGATTAATTGGGGCTGCCTGATTATTTGGCGTCACAGTAAAGGTAAAGACTGTCGGTTCACCCGCTTTAACTTTGATACGCTCCTGCCCGCGCATTTCTTCATAGGCAATATCTACCAACACATCCTGTGGTGGCAATGCCAGCTCTGTCACCGAAACATTATTCGCTGTTTTCAGGCGTTTTCCATTGAGTGTGGAGACCATAAAATTCACTTTTAATGGCTGACGTGTCACACCAGATACGGCAATTAGCTGCAATATGCCCTGTTGTGCAGGAACTTGCACCTGCTGCTGTTGCTGAGTCTGCTGATTATTTGGATTTTGCTGTGCCGGGTTCTGGCGCGGAAACTCGTTGATATTAAATGCCACCCGACTGGTTTTATCTTTAAAAATATCCACCGGCTTGGCAAGGCGAGCCCCTTTATGGACAGCAACCACAGTGTAACGACCCGGCTTCAGTTTAATATCAGCATTTGATACACCACGCATCCGGGTAACCCGCTTACCCTGCGCATCCTGAATCACAAAACGACCACGTGCATTTTGCCCCGCCGGTGCTTTCAGCTGCATGCTCAACGTACCCTCAGGTGGCAATTCAGGCTTTTGTGGTGCCTGTGCCGCAGGAGACTGCATCGAGAATACCTGCTGAACATTGCCGTTAGCCTGGATGCCAATATTACGCACAATATCAACTTTACCCTGGGCCTTAACGGTAACCTTATAAGTACCGGGCCTTAACTCAAAATTAGCTGAATCTGCATAATTTTTCTTAGTCACATGTTTGCCATTGGGCAACTGTACATAAATATTTGATTTCAACGGAGCGTTACTGCCAGCGGCCTGAACCAATACCGACAACCGGCCAAAACCAGGCTTGGTTTGATTTTGCTGCTGGTCATTCTGACTTTGTGTCTGCGCAGTATTATTCGCTGCGCCCTGTTGATTTTGTTGTTGATTATCCTGTGAACCCTGTTGTTGCGTGCCCTGGTTTTGCGCCTGCTGTGTATTTTGTCCGGTCTGTCCACCTGGTAACTCAAAATGCTCGGTCACAAACTCACCGGTTACAATTTTCACCATACGTGCACTCTTTTTACCCTTGGCAATTACCGTGATTTCATAAATGCCTGGTGACAGATCAAAACTGGCGGTATCGGTGTCTTTCATATCCGCGATCACCTGATCCTGCGCATCACGGATAATAAACTGGCCACGAGCAGGCTGCCCCGGAGACGCAGGATCACTCAGTGTCAGTTGCAGCCCGCCATATTCATCAATAAGCTGCATATCCAGTTTATTTTCTTCTTCTGTTGACTGCGTCGGCTGTGCTGCGGCCTGAGTTTCCTGTTCTGATGTCGTTTGCTGCTGCTGAGTATTTTCTTGTTCAGCACTGCTAACATTACCAGCATCCGTCGTATCATTTGACGACTGAGTTGTTTGCCCGGAATCCTGTTGATTATTAGTATCATTCTGCGTTTGCGCCGGAGTCACTTGTGTACCAGTTGACGGCTGTTGTGCAGCCTGATCCGCCATCGTCATACTGGTATCGGTTTGCGGCGTTGTACCAACCTGTTGTGTTTGTTGAACCAGCTCAGGCTGTTGAGGCTGGTTAGCCGCTTTTTTATCATCCAATATACTCTTTACACCGATGACAGAAAAAACGCCCATCAACCCAAGCAGTACGCCCGCCAGCAGTAATTGCAAACCCTTAGCCATAGTTGTTCCTTCCCGGATATGATTAATGTTGTCCGTCTATATCATACCTTATTTAGCAGTTGACTCCATGACACATTATCACGACAGGCATACTGTTATTGTCTTCCGTATGATCATAAGCATGCAACCGT
>JBMZDK010000015.1:0-27690 GCA_049614265.1 Thiolinea sp. | reverse complement strand
GTTTGGTCACCTGATTGCCATGGATATCCGTGGCGGTGATCACCAAATCGTAGTTATTGTCGCCACCGGCATCAGTGGGTGATTCGTAGTTACCCGGTGGTGAAGTCGGAGGCACCGCACGCGTTGTTGCCAACAGAGGCTGATTCCTCGTACCAATGATGTCGTCTTTGATAAATTCAACGGTCAGACAATCAAATAAGGCATCAGGCGGAACAGGATTAATTACAAACTTTTCACCGTCTGCACCACCGCTTATCACATAAGTAATCGGGTCACCATTTTCATCCAGAGCTTCCAGATACGTCACATTGCCTGAATTCTCATCGATAGTCACCGTAGGCAACTCTGCATCGGGATTTGTAAGCAAACTGGTACACAGCGCCAAATCACCATTCCGGATTGCTGAGAATTCCGACGTAGCCCCCAAATCCTCTGGATCCGGGCCGGTTTTCTCAATCAGCACCAGCGCAATATTCGCATCTTCAGGTACAGGGTAAGCAGAATTAAACGAGCTTTTAAAGTTCTCAGAACCAGTACCAGCCACTGAAACATCAACATACCCCAGATACTTCAAGCCTTCACCGTGGCCGCTCGGATCCACTTCTTCATTACTGAAAAACTCTACCCGGTAACCATGGGTGTTCGCAGGAACATCCAGCATGAAATCATATGCAACTACCCTTGAACCGTTGGTATTAACACTGGAACCTGCAGTCAGCTCAGGGTAATTCAACCAGGCATCAGTATTGCTGTTCGCTGTTACACCATCAATTCCAAGATCAATACCTAAGCCACCATTACCACTCAAACTATTCTGGCTAAACGTATTATTTGAGTGAGCGTCATTTGCAATGCCTGCCCAGTTATTGTCTTTGATCTCGTTGTAATAAATCAGTGTAGACTCGGCATTATTCTCTAATAACACACCGTACTGTCCATTGTTACGGATATCTGTCTGTTCCAGATGAACACCGGAGCCACCGTCCACGCCAGTGCCGTTTATCACTACACCACTGCCACCGAAGCCCCGAATCGCAATATTACGCAGAATTGAACCGTCTGTATTTTCGGAGAAATTCACACCATTATTAACACCGGAACCATTTCCCTGCAGGACAATATTTCCATTCCCCGTATTCTCTGTTTGCATCCGCCCATCAATAATTATCCTGGCGCTATCAAGATTCAGTGACTGACTGGAAGAAATAATCGCATCACCAGTGTTATTTAGCTGATTCGCAGGAATCATAAACACAGCAACCGTATCACCAGTTGTATAGTCACTACTCAATGCTGGTGGTAACTGTTGTGCAATACCATTGCTTCCCAGAGTATTGTTATTTTGCACAAACTGCTGCAGAGAACCCTGACCTGATTCATTGGTATTCACAACAGTATTAAAGTTGAACCCGAAATCGGCGCTTTTATCAGTACCGCCACTCAACGTTATTGGCTGTAAAGCCTGCGCTGGCATCGTATTCAAACTACCGCTGTTAAAGATAAAGCTACTGGTATTCAGAAGTGAAGCATCAGTATTAGCAGATGCATCAGCCAGTGCAGGGTATCGGCCACCGACTTCATTTGTTACCGCTGTGGTGCCATCAGAACGATACGTCATTACCGGAATTTCATTACCGGTACTTCCGGCACGGCTGGAGTCAACTGTGTCACTAACGACGCGAACATAATAGTCGCCCGGCAACAGCTGATCGAAAGAATAGGCTCCGTCATTACCACCCTGCCTGCTGGTAACAACAGTTTGCACCAGCTCTCCGGCATTATTATAAAGCTCGACCGTTGCACCATTTATACCAACACCAGATGAAGCCTGAGGGCTACGACCTGCCCCGCCACCATAGTTCAGGTCTTCGAAGATAATACCGGTTACCTTATAGCCTGGTAGAATAGTGAGCGTATAATCTTCAACCTCACCATCACTGGCAGCTGTTACAGCATCTAAGTTGAAATCGCTGGACCAACGGAAACGGGCAAAGGTCTGAGTAGTAATTGCTGACACCGGCACAGAGACAGACACACTGATCTGTCCACCAGTATTATCGCTATCACCGGAACGACCAGCCGCTGCGGCTACATTATCCTGCGCATTAATAATGACCTGCTCGGAAACGCCATCAATGGTATCAGCAAAATCACCATCACCATTCCAGTCAATCCAACCCTGCAAATAGCCACCGGCGCCACTCACAGCAGCTATGAGCGTAGCTTCCTGGCCTTGTGCAAGACCACTCAGGCCACTCAGACCATCATCTTCTGCACCATCACCAGTGGCATCAATACTGGCAACCGATGTGCTATCGCTATCATTTGCATTACCCAGCTGCACATTATTGACCACAGTATGCTTAGCCTCACCATAAGCCGTAAGACCTGAACCTGCTGGTGCAGGAGTACCATCTAATGGTGTATCGGAATAATCATCATTACACAGAAAACCAAATTCCACTGCATCAATAAAATTACCAACGCTGTTGAAACCACTGGCAGTATTCGTCGCCTGAAATGAAAAACGGGTGATGTATTGTCCGGGTGGCACCGTATATGAGCCGGTATAGACTTTCCAGGCAGTGTTACCTGTCGTGTAGCCAGCACCTCCGGTTTGACTGACTGTTGCGCCAGGCGAACCAATTAATACATCCATCGTATCCGCACCTGCACGTCCACGATGCGCGAACTGATACATTACTGTTGTACCGGGTGTAGTCTCAATATCCTGATACAAGGCGCCCATAACAACAGAATTAATTTCTGCAAACTGATTGCCTTCATAGGAAGGCACGCCATTACGCCCTGATGACCAGATTTCAATGCTATTACGTTCAGCAAAATTACTACCGGAATCAGGCGCATCTGGTAACGTAGCCCACCCCAACATAGTTGCTTCAGCAAACTGCCCCTCAGAAGCAGGCGACTGTTCAAAATCTCCGTTAAGCAACCCGGAACTACACACAGCTGGCTCAGGCAATACGATAGCAACCCGGTAGTCTTCTACCTCACCATTTGATAATGCTCCGGTAGGTAACGGCGTGGAGACAGTCGTAGCAGTAAAACGGAAGCGCAGATAAGTCTCACCGGTGGGCTGCGTACCAGCTGGCGTGTATTGCAAGGAATTATTACCAATACTCAGAGCCTGGTTCGTATAAAGTTGCTCACCGCTGTCGTCCCAGTCACCATCCTGATTAATATCTATCCAGGCATTCAGGTAACCGGTAGCAGAGGCTTTAACAGTCATATTATTTGACCTGCCAACAAGCAATACCGGCGTGCCACCCAGTTCAGGGAAAGTTACCCCATCATCGTTATCAGCATCTGCGGCGATAGCTGGCTGGCCATCATTGTCAGCGTCCACAGCATCACCTAAGAATGTCACACCATCCACACCATGGCGTGCACCGTTGTTAGCTCTCAACGTGGGGTAAGCCACCGTCATATCGGCATCAATAGCTGACAGATTATTTGGTGCATCACCGTAATCGCTGCCGGTAATGGTTATGGCGTAATCCTCAACTTCGCCATCCGGCGCAGTCTCAACGGCATTGATATTGGGAGCAGATGACCACCTGAAGCGGGCAAAACTCGCTGCACGCAAGGCAGTTGCAGGCACACTGACATTGAAAGCAATCATGCCATCATTAGCATTGCTATCCGCGCCCGTACCATCATCACGCAAATTGCTTGCGATTTGCTCACCGGAATCGCTAAAGTCACCATCACCATTCCAGTCTATCCAACCTTGCAGATAGCCACCGCTACCCTCTACGGCAGCAACAACCTGATAACCCCAACCTTGTGAAATAAACCCGGGTATAAACACCCCGTCTTCATCATCAAGACCATCATTATCATCACCGGTTGCAGTGCTGTTTTCGATGCCTTCATTATCACCATCCAGCAAAGAACCCAGCTTCAGATTACCCGAAATAGCATGCTTGGCAGAACCATAATTCGCCGCACTAACACCATCAGGCGCATTACCGCTCACCGGTGCATCAGAACGCTCATAAAACTCAAACACAGCACTGGAACAGGAAAAACCATCATTTGTGCCACTGGCTGCCCCAACCGAGCCAATCAGTGTTGAGACTCCTGTATTGGTATCAATCCGGTAAGCATCACCGGTGGTATTACTCACCGCAAACATAGAGCCATTCAGATCCATGAATTGTGCACCAAAGGAATGATTGGGCAATCCGGTTGGGCCGATGGCATTCGTTGCCCCTGTTACCGGATGCATAGAATACAACTGTTCATTTCCACCAATCATGTACAACAGGCCGTCAGAGGGCTTATATGCCATATCCGTAGAACCTGGCATGGTTGGTGTCGCAATCACTGTTGAAATCACTTTGCGGGCATCAACATCGATAGCAAAGAACAACTGTCCGCCATTAGCACGTACATACAAATGGTCGCCAACAAAATCACCCACATAATAGCTATTAGAGACAGGCAATCCATCTACCAGGCCCAGGTCATAAAACACACCATCATTACCTAAAACGATCAGGTGCTTATTCGCCATACTCATACCATAAGCCAGGTTATCCGACTGACGATAACCAAAGGCATTCACACCAAAACCAGCACTAATCGGGCGATTGACGAACTCACGGTTGGCCAGATCGATATGGGCCAATTGGCCGTTGCTTCCATAGGTCTGATAAAGTTTCGCGTCACAGGAAAAAGGCTCCAGTGGCTCAAGGAAACCAAAATCCTGGTCACTGGTAACACCCGCATCTGTCACCAGTACACCTGCCAGTGGATTTGCCGTGCTGATCGCTGAACCTACCGGTAGATCAGGGTCTTGTGTATCGACTTGAA
This sequence comes from Thiolinea sp., assembly GCA_049614265.1. GTDB lineage: Bacteria > Pseudomonadota > Gammaproteobacteria > Thiotrichales > Thiotrichaceae > Thiolinea. The sequence goes on along the minus strand of JBMZDK010000015.1, from coordinate 22,851 downwards.
TACGATAAGCAACATCCGTACTTAAACCGGTAAACTGATAACCACCATCGGCGCTACTACTTACCGTTCTAATCAGAGTGTCAGCATCGTTATTGAACAAACTAACTTGAATATTTGGGATACCTGACTCAGAGCCATTGTTAAACACCCCGTTTTTATCACTATCGGTAAAAACAGTGCCTGCAATATCACCCGTTGCACAGACTTCGCCATCCCTGCCACGCAGAGTGCTATTCAGTACGGTATAAATATGGCGCCCACTGGCATTCGGCACATTAAATGTCACCACGATTTGCCTGACCAGGGTATCCGGCGTAAGCAGACCAAAGCTGCGGTGATCGTTACCACTGTCCGTACTACTCAATGTTGCTGTTGCTGAATCCCAGGCAGGAGGCGCTGCATCCTCAGGATCCGGATTCTGCCAGACACTCATATCACCGGAACGATAACGCCAGCCACTGAAATCGGTTACAGGATTACCTTGCCCATCCACAGCAGTCAGTGTCACCGTATCCTCGTAATCCAGATCCAGTAACAACAGATCTACATTGCCGGTAGGCTGAGCAAAGTCATAGGTGACCGTTGCAGTGCCATTGCTATCAGGCTCCAGATAAATTGCGGTGCCCGGGCTTGGCAGGTTCTCATTGATCCAGGATGATTGACGCTGCCCGGAATCAATAGCACTGTCACTGGCATTATGCCGCCCACCACTCATTTGCACGGTAACACCTACCAGACCATATCCCGGTAATACGCGATCAGTATAAGCATAACTTCCGCCACCAGTGATCGCTGTAGTGTCCATATCACCTAAATCCAGAAGACCAACCGTTGGTTCGTTCGGCACTACACAGTAATTATTGGTGTAAGGCGTTTTACAGGAGCAGGTACGCACGCTGTTATCAAGATTCTTATTACCAATCAGCCGGTTATAAATTGTTTCGACTTCAACAGCATCCGGCTGACCATCCAGAATATAGAACTCATCAAAGTAACCGGACATACCCGGCAGCCTGAATGCACCCGGAATCTGATCAATACCACCGGTGTAACTGTTCGTCCCTTTCAACACACCATTGATATAAAGCTTCATACCCTGGCCGCCAAAAGTCAGCATGACATGCGTCCATTGCGTATCGTTATCACTACCATCATTCAACGTGGTAAAAAAGACTTCACCCGTTTCAATACTATTACCGTTTAGCTCAGCCTTCACCGTACCATGCAGATTGTCACCAACCTGCATGCCGGTTAACTTGATACGTTTATCACTCGCCCAGCCTTTATCCAGCAGACGTGTATCCGCCCAGACATTGTGGTGATCATAAATCAACAGGGAAACCGCACCCTCAGAAATGGCATAGGCAGGGATATGCGGCACTTCCATATTCCAACTGCTATTTTGTACTGATGTACAGCCAAACTCTTTGAAATCATCAGTAATTACCTGAGCCGAACCGGTAACCGTATTATTGTTTCCTGAAGCATCAAGATTCCAACTGCCATCACCCAGACAGTCATCAAAACGGTATTCACCGACCGTGGTATAACTCGGCGGCAAAATCACGTCAAAACCAAAGTTTTGCTCAGTCGTTGTGCCACCTACAGCAACTCTGACGCCGGTTAATGGGTTTGTCGTACCCGAAGCGCTGTTGGCAGGTAAATCTGCATCACCTGCATCCGCCAGGATGCGAAATTTATTCGCAGGGTTCAGATTATCAACACGATAGGAACCATCAGCAGCGGTATTGGTTATTGCTACCAAATCGCCACTGGCATCATCAAACACAGACACTGTAATTGAGCTGATTCCGCTCTCCACACCAGTCTGATAACTGTTATCACCATTATCATCCAGATAAACCACACCTGAAACAGCACCGGCCGGTTTACAAATATTGGAATATGTCACAGCATCGATCCAGTTGCCGCCAGCCTCTCTGGTGAATTTCACAAACCGTGCGCCATCACCCGGTACCAGCAACGATAAATGCTTAAGCTTTTTGACCACGCCATCGCCCAGTGTACCGTTATTACCATACGTGCCGACAGCGTCATAGCTCACATTATCCAGCGAGGTAGCTATTGCCACCCGACTACTGTTAGTATTCCTTGTCAGAGAAATAGTAATGTTAGTGCCACCCGGAACTATCTCACCCAAATCAACAATTAACTCATCGTTCCTGGCAACCAATGCAGCATTTGAACTGTTCGGTACCGTGTCCTCTGCTTCAGGCTGACCTAATACCCTGTATTCGTAGGCCACTCCCTGATCCAGGGTGATTGCTGTCACTGAGCCTGCCTGCTCACTGGCAGCATACCCGACCGGGCAGACACCAATCACAGGATCAAAGCCAAAATTCTGTTCAGCAGTATCATTGTCGGCAATTACGACAACTCCTGTGACCGGATTAGCAGTACCTATCAAAACATCCGCCGGCAAATCCTGATCCAGCGCATCCACTTCAATACGATAGGTTGTTGCAACACTCACATTGCTGAAACTATAGCTACCATCTGCTATGGAATCAGTGCTATTAACCAGCGTGTCATCAGATTTATCTGCTGTACCCTTATCATCATAAAGTGATACTGCAATTGCATTTATTCCATTTTCAGACGCCGACTCATAGCTATCGTTTTTATTACTATCCCGATATACCACACCGGAAATACTACCAACGCCACAATCACGCTCAGCCACTAATACTTCGTCAATAATCAGCTCATTACCATTGCCGTCACCACCACCAACAGTACACCATGGGTTATTAACATATTCAGAGGCCGGATCACACCAGCCAAGACCACTGCCTGAATTCACATGACCATAGTTAACAAACTTCAGCGTTGAATTTGTGCTAATAGCTGTAAATTCAATAGCATAGTCAATAATACCTTCATTACTGGCTGGTATCTTAAAGTGCACGGTACCGCCCGGCACATCAACCCGCATTACACCAGCAACAAAACTACCGCCCTGATCTTCCGGAATAGCTTTGAAGTACAGGCGGTATGTCTTACCAACTTCAGTCGCAAAACTACGTGACAGTGTTACCGGTAGTGGCCCCCAATGAGAAGCCGTACCCCATCCCATGGAGGTACTGCCCGGTGTACTGTCATCTTCAGCATCACGCAGTTCGATAGCATCAATAGTGTTAGTTACCCGGCCCTGGCTATCAAAGGTAAAACCCGAGCCAATTGGTGGGCTAATACGCCTTACCGCACCATTACCCAGATAAACTGCACTCCCCATTCCCAGCCCGGAAGCATCATGTATCCGGGCATAAGTGTCCGCACCACCACCAGATACCGTCCAGTCCCGCAACGTTGTGGTGCTACCACCACCCGCCCCACGATTTGGCGCGAGGAACACTGAACCATTTACAGATACATCATCGAAGTCATCTTCAAATACAGTCACCTGACAGGACAACGGCGTTTCGCCACTGATCACGGTAATATCGTTGCTATCAGGTGGAATATCCATCGCTACTGCCAGCACAAAGTCTTCCACTTCACCATCGCTGGCTTCATTTGCAGGCGTATTAATTGTTACTGCAGCATCGGTGGTTAAACGCAGACGGATAAACGTCGTTCCCAACTGAATATCCGTGGGCACGCTCCAGGATAACGTCACAGAATCATCATCTGAGCCATTACTGACCGCAGTGCTTGCGGCTTCGTTGGCATCAAAGCTGCCATTGCCATCAAAATCAATCCAGCCAAATAAAGTTGCATTACTTCCCAGCGTATTGGTCACCGTGAAATCGGCGCTGTAGCTGGTAGCTGTCATTTTCAACACCGGGAACAACGGAATATAAGTACCATGCTGCAACACAGGCTGGCTCGGTGCACCATCTTCATCACCAGACAAATACCAGGTACCTGAACCATCAACCACCTGCTCACCATCACCATAAGCATTAAAGCTATGCTGACTATCATCTTCAGCATCCGGCTCGTTCAATCCCAGATGTAAGCCACTCACAATATTGTGGCTGGCATCACCGTAAGAAGCAGGCGCATCACCAAAGTCAGATATACCGCCACTACTATCAGTGACTTCAACCGTTGCACAGGCACTTTCGCCCTCACTGTCTGTGGATGTTGAAGTTATAGTGCTGGTACAGTTCTCAATGGTACTGCCCATCACCGAATTATCTGCTACCACCCGCACAACAATAGAGCAACTATTGCCCGCACTGAGCCAACCGCCACTAAAACTCAGGCTGTCCGCATTAGCGTTCGCAGTCAAACTACCACCACAGCTGTTTGACTGAATAACAGCACTACTGACATTTTTCAGACCTGCCGGATAAGTATCCGTAAATGCGATATTCCCCAATGTTCCACTAAGATTTGTGTTTTCCAATGTAATGGTCATATCCGTAGCAACACCGGCAGGTATTGTCGCTTCTGCAAAGGACTTTTCTGCTTGTGGCGGAACAAACAGCTCTGTCGATAAAACCAGGTTACCGAACCAGATACCTTCATTATCACTGCCAAAAATAGCGGTTACGCTGTTGGCACTATTAGGCACCAGCCCTGTATTACTGATACTGAAACGGTCAAGGTCATAACCCCAGTTCTGAGTACTGGAAGGATTACGACTGCTCACATTACTGCCATTACGGGATATCGTGCCATTACAGACGTTAGTTGTTGGGTTCAGCGCATTATTTAACTTTTGTGAGGCATTACCTAACGCAACAAAATCACCATCCCCTGCGCCATAATTAGTCGCTTTTTCACCGTCATAACAGGTAAATGCAATTTCAGTTTCAAAGGCACCTGATGGCGGTGTCAGAATGCTGTTAATCGTAAATTCGTGGTTAGCACCGGAGAAATAAATAAAATCATAACCGTCCCAAATGGTAAAACGGCGATATTGCTCAGAGTCCGACTTATAAAAAACGACCAGATTCCAGCCCCCGTTCGGGCCGGTAAATGAACTGTTATATCCCCCACCACGATCCAACTGCACATCAGCAACGGTATAAATACCCGCCCCGATATCTTTGACCAAGTCCGTAACATCAGCATAAGCCTGATAAGCACTCCAGCCAGTCGTTGGATTATTAGAAATAGTATCCACAACGTTTGCCGTTACAGACTCATAACTACCACCGGGCACTTTGAATTTCAGTGATTTCTTTTGTCCAACCGCAGGTGCCGAAATAATACCTGGCCAGGTAGAGGTGTTAATACCCGCAGTACCCCCCCAATATAAACCCGCCCAGGTAATTTCGGCATTAGCCGGCAAACTGACATCAGCACTACTGGAATTGAACGTGGAGCTATCACCGTCAATATCGACATAGCTCATGGGTGACATATTGTGATTATCTGTCGTACAGTTTGAACTGCAGCGCAATAATGAGTTGCCGACATAGGCAAAATTACCTTTGAACTCTGCTGTCTTTCGCTCAACAAAATTCCGGGGGCCATTACCGCTCACTGTCGCCGGGCCACTTCCACCGGAACCCGGGTTACCTTCAAAATCCAGGCGAATACGATGAACAGTACCTGAGTCCGCAGTATAAGCATCACAGGTTTTGAGTTGCCAGGTGCCATTTGCTGCCAACCCATCAAAATCACTCAATGAAGCCAGCGGAGAAAACTGGTGCTCATAGTAAGGAGAAGATAATGTGTGAAAGGAAGAGCCAATATTGCTAACAGAACTCGGCGCTGAGTCACTCAGATAGATGTCCAGATTATCAGCAGAGGAACCGTGGCCACTGTACAGCTGTACACTATTGCCAAAAGGCGAAATCAGACTGAGTGTCAGGTCGCTGCGATAGGTATGGGATAAATTAATACCCACCTTCAGATCAGTCACAGCAAAACTATCACTGACATCTATCGAGCTGGTCACGCAGGTATTATCAATAATTGCCGTTCCAGGTAACTCTTCATAAGTGAATGATTGGGCAATTGCCAATGGGGAAAAGAAGAAACCGACAAGATTAATAACAGCCAGAATGAACAGGCGCCGGGTAAAAAGCCAGGACTGACGACCTGACCAATTATTATTCTTGTTATACATAATTGCGTTCCCGCACTAAAGGGTTATGGACTAAAAACTATAATTTTTATTATTATCCCAATAGAAATATTACATAATAAGCCCTTAACAATCAACTATCATCTTTTGACCACAGCGGCATGCTTACAAAGATAAAGCCTAAAATTCAGCCACTTAGCCCTGCTTTTGCTGAGCAATCACAACCAGCGTATCAATGCCAGTACGTTGATATAGGTCGATAACATCCTGATTACGCATACGTATACAGCCATGCGACGCCGGTGTACCTAAACGACCTTCCTCGTCTGTACCATGGATATAAATATAACGCTCAAAGGAATCAATATTCCCGCCTTTGTTAAGTCCCGGCTCCAGGCCATCTAACCATAGAATACGGGTTGTGACATTATCTGCCTGACTACGTGCACCATGCGCTGTCAGAATATCAGCAATTCGCCCAGTATTGCGCCGGGCTTTGAAAATCGTGCCTAATGGTGCTCCATCTCCATAGCGTTTTGATACCCGATGAACGCCAAGTGGTGTCTGATTACTACCTTTCAGGCTACCCAACCCTTTTTCAGCCGTCGAAATCAGCCAGCTTGCAACAACATTACCATGCTCTATCAGCATAAGACGCTGGGCGGTTGCATCAACCAAAATAACCTGATGCGGCGAATAAGCCGGGAAACGCTGCTGTAAATCACGTATCAAACCATCGACCGGAGGGTGCTGGAATGTTGTATGCGCATTATTCGTATGCACAGCACCCTCATGAGCCTGCACTTTCATCATAAAACTACTAATCGCTATCCCGAATATCAATAGCCAGTGAATCCCGCTCGTCTTCTTCCTGATTTTTTTGCTCGTCATTACGCTGAGCCTCCAGTTCTTTAAAATAATTATTATCTTCACCGGTGGTATACTCGCCTGTGAATACTGAACAGTCGAAACTTTCCAGTTGTGGATTCCCCTGGCGCACCGCAACCAACAAATCTTCCAACGTCAAATAAAACAAACCGTCGACACCAATAGCATCAGCGACTTCAGATTCTGTGCGATCATGCGCAATCAATTCACTCGCCGCTGGCATATCAATACCGTAGATATTGGGATAGCGAATAGGCGGAGAAGCTGACGCAAAGTAGACCTGACGTGCACCGGAGTCGCGGGCCATTTGCACAATTTCTTCCGATGTAGTCCCCCGCACAATCGAGTCATCCACTAACAGAACATTTTTGTTTTTAAATTCAATATCCAACGGATTCAGTTTTTGCCGTACCGATTTTTTACGTTGCTTTTGCCCCGGCATGATGAAGGTTCGCCCGATATAGCGATTTTTCATAAAACCTTCACGATATGGGACATTCAGTGTGTAAGCAAGTTCAAGTGCTGAAGTACGGCTGGTGTCCGGAATTGGCATAACAACATCAATCTTATGACCCGGCCACACCTTCTTTATGCGTTCCGCTAATAAATTCCCCATCCGCATACGCGCTTTATGCACAAAAACATTATCAATAATTGAATCGGGGCGAGCGAAGTAAACATATTCAAAGATGCAGGTGTTATAGCGAGGGTTTTCACTGCATTGGCGGGTAAAAACACGGCCATCACTGGTAATAAAAATTGCTTCGCCCGGCTCAATATCCCGCACCAGACGATAACCCTGCGCACTTAACGAGGCACTTTCTGATGACAGCATAAATTCTTTGCCATTACGGGTTTCACGCACGCCGTATACTAGTGGACGAATACCATTAGGATCACGAAACCCCACTAACCCGTCACGCGTCAGCATCGCTACCACTGCATAAGCCCCCAGGCAACGGCGATGGACACCCTCAACAGCAGCAAATATGTCATCAGGCGTGACTTTCAATGCATCCTGCCGCAGCAGTTCCTGCGCAAAAACATTGAGTAAAATTTCAGAATCAGAATTGGTATTAATCTGGCGTCGATCCTGACGATATAACTCTTTGCGCAGCTTATCGGCATTTGTCAGATTACCGTTATGGGCCAGAGAAATACCATAAGGACTGTTTACATAGAATGGCTGAGCTTCAGCGGAGGAAGAGGAACCAGCAGTGGGGTAACGCACATGCCCAATACCCATGTTACCGAGCAAGCGGCGCATGTGGCGTTCAAAAAAGACTTCTTTGACCAAGCCATTATCACGGCGAAGATATAATTTCCGCCCATCGCTGGTCACAATACCTGCGGCATCCTGCCCTCTGTGCTGAAGAACTGTAAGACCATCATATAATGCCTGATTAACAGGCTCCCGGCCCACAATGCCAATCACTCCACACATAAAGTTTGCCCAACCACTCTGTTAAAACCGGCATTCTACTCCTACCGGAAAAAAACAGCCATGGTGTATCTGTAGCAGATTGGAGCAACAGTATCAAACCAGCTGATGCAAACCAGGAAGCAAGTCAATCAAATTGCTTTATCCAGATAGCCGGAGAAATCCGGAGGAATTCTGCTCTTAAGCCAGTCCGCACCCTCTTCAAAATAAGGAATGAAACGGGAATCAATCCACCAGGACTGAGCAGGGAAGGATGTCACACCAAGCAAAATCACCATCAGAACCACAATCAGGCCGCCCCGCAAAGCCCCAAACAATGCACCAAAGAAACGATCTACGCCTCCCAGGCCAATGGAACTAATCGCAGCACTCAACAGGTAATTAATGATTGCCCCTATAACCAATACACCAAAGAAGATAATCGCAAAGGCCATGCCCATACGGGCAATTTCACTCTGCAGTGTGAAAGGTAATTCATTAGCAAGGGGTTTCAGATATAGAACAGCGAAGGCGAAAGCTGCAACCCAGGTTGCCAGAGAAATAAATTCTCTGACAAACCCACGGATGAAGCCAAAAATCAGGGATACCAGAATAAGAATGGCTATCCCCAAATCAAGAATGGTGGCGGTCATTTGCATAATATCAAAATCAGTTAAGTAGTACGCAGCCGCCCTGAGCCATTAGTTTCTGGTTACAAAGCTGTTTTGTACATATTGGTTTTTAGAGTAACGGGCTTTCATTCTAGTCTGCACTGCACGTGCTGCACCCTTCGCCGGATAAGTACCGACACGCACCCGATAAACCGTTTTACCATTAACTTTAGCACGTACAACGAAGGCAGGGTAACCGTCACGGGCAATATCCTTTTTCACTGTTTCCGCTTTGCTGCGGCTGGAAGCAGCTAACACCTGAATAGCATAACCATCACCACCGGACTGGGCAGCGCCAGCAGTATCATCTGCAGCAGCCGCTGATGCACGGGCAGACTCAGCAGCAGCTCGTTTCTTCTCTGCCGCTGCTTTCGCACGATCAGCTGCGGCCTGTGTTCTTGGGGCAGGAACCGGCTTTTCATTAACCAGCTTCGGATTTGCTACCTGTTGTTTAGCTGGCTTTGCAGCAGCACTATCAGTACTACCGGCACTATTATCAGCTGCTGCCGTTTGTGTTTGCTGAGTTGCTGCACCTGAATCAGATTGTGTTGCTGCTGCACCGGAAGTTCCGCTGGCAGTGGAAGCAGTTTGTGTATCAGCTGTGCCATCGGCCTTCTGCTGATCACCGGCAGCCACATCAGAACCACCCATACTGCCAGTGCCTGCTTTAACCTCACCACCTTCTACGATAGGACGTTGTTCCGCATCATCACGTACCTTGAAACCAGTAGCATTCGCCACTTCCTGACCTGCCTGTTGTACTGCACCGGCAGCAGAACCTGCTGCTGCGCCTGCAGCATTAGCCAGCTGGTTGGCACCATCTGCGGCTGCCTGACCGGCAGCAGAAGCAGCTTCACCACCAGCAGACAAGGCATTTTGTACCTGCTGTTGTGCGTTATCAGTCGCCTGATCTGCAGCACCAATGACATAAGATCCACTACCATCCTGTGCAGCTTCTCCATTCTGAGCAACCTGCCCGTTGTTAGCAGCTTCATCCCCTTCATTCACTCCGGGGAAACCCAGAATTGGCGCAGCATCCTGAGTTTGCTGTGCCATTATTTCCTGTTGTTCCTGAACTGACTTATTTTTACCTTTTAACAACCACGCTAATAACAGCGCAGCAATCAGTACAAGTACTACCGCGCCTATCATACGTTTAGTAGTAGACTTATTGTCCATTGTCCGGATACTCCTTTATATAAAACACTCTGAAGTGAGAAGGCAAAGCCTCTTAAAACACTTAAACTTAATCCTCTAACATACTGGATACTACCAGAAAAGAACCAAACGCGACCACCCTGTCTTCACTTTTAAGACGTGGTTTTAATGCATTCCATGCCTGCTTCAGTCCTTCATGAGGAACAGCTACTGCAACTTTATGGAAATCCATTGTGGATTGAATATCCTCCACAGGCATTGCCCGTAAATCCTGTAATGGAAAAAAGTGCCACTCATCCACCAGGCCCAACAGAGCTTCCAGGACGCCGGTAATATCTTTATCCGACAAAATAGAAAATAGCACATATGTTGCCCCCTTAGGCGGATTTTTTTGCAGCCAAAGTGCTAATTGTTTAGCCGCGTGCGGGTTATGTGCCACATCAATAAAAACATCCGGGGAAGATTGCAACTTTTGTAAGCGCCCAGCCAAACTAACCGATGCCAGCCCCCGATTAATACTTGCCGAATTAATATCAAACTTATCAGCTAATTGCCGCAAAGCAATTAATGCACAGGCTGCATTTTGTAGTTGCACCTCACCTAATAAAGCCGGAAGTGGAAGCTTATTCCATTGTTGCTGAAATTTAACCTGCTCTAATGAAATACTAAATGTATCGCCCTGGCTTTGAATGTTAAATTCTTTGCCATACTGTACCAACTCAGCCCCAATTTCCTGCGCATATGCTGCAATACTTGCCGGCGGCTTCGGATCACCACAAATCAACGGCCGCCCCTGACGGGCCACGCCAGCCTTCTCACGACCAATCACTTCCCGATCATCACCAAGCCAGCTGATGTGATCAACGCCAATGCTGGTAATAACTGCAACATCTGCATCCCACAAATTAGCCGCATCCAACCGCCCACCCAAACCAACTTCAAGTACGACCACATCGACCTCAGCCTGCATGAAGACCCACATGGCGGCCAGCGTTCCAAATTCAAAGTAGGTTAGGGAGATATCACCGCGTGCTTCATCAATAGCAGCAAACGCCTCACAGATCGGCTCATCGGCAACCGGAACACGATTTAATGCAATACGTTCATTATACTTCAGGATATGGGGCGAAGTATAAGCCCCCACTTTATAGCCCGCTTCATCCAGCAAGGCACTCAGCAAAGCAACCGTTGATCCCTTACCATTGGTTCCGGCTACGGTGATAACCGGAAAACCCGGCTGCAATAAAGAAAGGCGTTTTGCTACCTCACCGACCCGGTCTAAACCAAGGTCAATCGCAGACAGGTGCAATGACTCCTGCCAGCTCAGCCAGTCCTGTAAAGAACGCTGCCCGCTCACGCAGCAACGCTCTCACCATCATCATTACCGGCAACCGGCTCCGCCTCAGGTTCGATTGGCGTCGGTTGGTGCTGCAGGATCGCCAGTAAATCTGCAATCGTTTCACGCATCTCATTGCGGTGCACAATCATATCAATCGCGCCCTTTTCCAGCAGGAATTCACTGCGCTGGAAGCCCTCCGGCAATTTCTCCCGAACAGTCTGTTCAATGACCCTTGGGCCAGCAAAACCTATCAATGCCTTAGGCTCCGCAATCTGCACATCTCCCAACATAGCAAAGCTGGCGGAAACGCCACCCATTGTTGGATCAGTCAGCACCGAAATATAAGGCAGGCCCTGTTCAGCCATGCGTGTCAGCACCGCACTGGTTTTTGCCATTTGCATCAATGAGAACAGAGCCTCCTGCATCCTCGCTCCCCCACTGGCTGAGAAACAGATAAACGGCAACTTCTCTTCCATTGCTACCTGAGCGCCACGCACAAACCGCTCACCAACCACCGATCCCATGGATCCACCCATAAAGCGGAAGTCAAAAGCAGCAACCACCACTGGCACACCGAGCACTGTACCCTTCATCACAATCAAGGCATCACGTTCATCCGTAGACTTCTGTGCTGCATTCAGGCGATCTTTATACTTTTTCGTATCCTTAAATTTCAGAATGTCGGTAGGTTCAACTTTCGCACCAATTTCTTCCCGCCCCTCTTTATCCAGAAAAGCATCAACCCGCTTGCGGCCATAGATACGCATATGATTCTGACACTTAGGACAAACCTCATTATTACGCTCCAGTTCAGCACGGTACAATACGGAATGACACTCCGTACATTGATGCCATAACCCTTCAGGTATCGACTTCTTCTCTGTTGTGCTCTCTGTACGAATGCGTGAAGGCAACAACTTTTCAAACCAGCTCATATCATCTCATCTCTGTTATCGGTATACGGTCTGCTCAGAGCTGCTGCTCAGCAGCTCTCACTTCCCGCATAAAACTTTGTAAGCGTTCGCTATCTTTAATACCCGGAGCTGACTCAACGCCACTGCTGACATCAACAGCATAAACCCGGGTTGTTGTAATAGCTTCACGAACATTTTCCGGCTTTAAGCCACCAGCTAAAATAATGGGTTTACTATAATCCTGCGGCACCTGAGTCCAATCAAATACCTCACCGGTTCCACCTGCTGCACCCGGCGCGTGGCTATCAACAAGAATTGCGCGGGCATCACTATACTGATCGGCATAAGCCCTAAAGCCACCACTGGCAAGCAACCCTTTCATGCCTACTGCTTTAAAGTAAGGGCGCCCAAAACTGCGGCAAAAAGCAGGTGATTCTGAACCATGGAACTGCAGGGTATCAACGGGCACGGCAGATAAAACGTCCCGGATAAAATCTTTTTCAGCATCAAGAAACAAACCGACACTGCTGACGAAGGGCGGTAATGAATTCAGTATTTCAGCCGCCTTATCTATAGATAAATAACGCGAACTTGGCGGGTAAAACATCAGACCAATTGCATCAACACCACTGGCAACCGTCGCTTCTGCATCTTCTACAGATGTAATACCACACACTTTAACCCGACAACGCATTGACATCAGTTTTTCGCCTTAAATGGAGGTAATAAACTAATAATTTTAAATAAGTCCCGCATTGAAATCATGCCCTGTGCTTTAATCATGATCAGCACTTCTTTCAGATTATTGCCCTGTGTTGAAGAAAAATAAACCGGTGCTAAACGCCCGTGAAATTTCTTCTTATGTGAAGCACTACCCTGAAACGGATATAAATGATTCAGTTTACCATAAGCATACATCAGCGCCTTTCGTGTCACTTCATTACCCTTAAAATGCGGGCGCAGGACATATAATGGCATCAGGCCAAGAGAAACACATTGTAACCCTTCTGCCTCAAAGGCTTTTATAGCTTCAAGAATAATATAGGCACTACTGCCATTTGGAGCCTGCGAGGTAATACGATCAAAGTTATGGTAATAGCCAACAATATCACCATCGCGATACATTGGGTCGAAAATTGCTAGCCCAATCAACCGGCCTTTCTGCCTCGCCCAGAAACAGCGTACATCCGGCTCATCAGCCCAGATAAAAGGCCGGGTCAAAAGTTTCAGCTCCTTTCCACCTTTCTCTTGCATCCACTCCTGAGACAGCGCTTTAATCTCATCATAATTACCGGCAGAAAGCGCGCATTCCTCGACCACAACCCCTTCACGCTCACACTTATTCCGCCACTGACGCAAACTGGCCCGATGTTTGCCTTTTAAAACATAAGGCAGTGGAAGTTCACATTCCTGGCCAATCATATTGACTTCAAGCCCCATGGCTTCCAAATGTGCCGCATTCACCGCATCGCACTGCAAAACAATGACACGCTTATATTTCGCGATAAAACGCTCCAGCATGCCACGCGCATCTTCAGGAGCGCAAACCGGGTTGGTAAGTACAATTTTACGCCCAAACGGAGCCAGTAGCGGATGCCGGAAGGGATAGTAAGCAACAAAACCTACACCATCTTCCACATAATACTTCATCCCGGGCTGGAACAAAGAATAGCTCAGGCAGCTCTGCCCCCAGGTTCGCAAATAAGGCTCCAGCCGCTTATAGTCAGCTGGTAACACCACCTGATTCTGCATCAGCTAAATATCCGCATTAGTCAATGTCAACAGCAGCACTTTGTTTAGCAGTCGTTAGCAGCCAGACCTTCTCATCAATCGCTGGCACGCCCCGCTTTTTTAAGCCCGGCAAATCATCCAGAGCGTCTTCTGATCGCAATAGCCTGACCTGGTAAGCCGATTCAAAATAAGCAACAACCTCAGCCTCTGGCACAGAAAAAGGCGGCCCACCAGCAATAGACTGATCATACTCAAGTGTAATCAGCAGTGTACCCCTGCCATCCGGAAAAAGTTTACGCAGATGGGATATGTAATCAGGTCGCATATCCGGTGGCAATGCAATCAGGGAAGCACGATCAAAAACCGCGTGACATCCTTGTAAATCTTCTGGCGTCAAAGCAAAGAAGTCCCCCAGGTAGACAACTAAGCCATCAGCTTCCCAACGCTCTAACTGCCCGTATTGACTAATCACGGGCTGTAAATCATTTTCAGCAAAAAAATCCTGTACCGCTATACGGTTCAGCTCAACCCCAATCACTTGATATCCCTGCGAACGGAGCCAGAGCATGTCACTGCTTTTACCACACAAAGGAACAAAAACCGTCCCTCCAGCCGGAACGTCTAAACGCCCCCAAAAATCCTGCAGGTGTGTATTTACCTGATTCTGGTGAAATCCAATCTGATTTTTCTCCCAGCGCTCATGCCAGAACTCTGCTTTCATGGTTATCCTCTGTTTTCGGCAGCAATAAGCTGTGTGGCGATGGAGTATAATCCAAATTCACTCAACATGCAGAACCCCCGAAAGCAGTCTTTATTGAACCTACCTATACTTTGCTTGCCAAAATATATTCGTGCATGCTGATAAATTTCATTAAGCCACTCAGCAATAAATAGCTCCCGGAGACTCAAGGCACACAAACTGCCAAATCAGAAGCTATAAAACCCCTGAAAACTTATGCGCATATAAATTATCAAACCCCAAATTCAAGGACTACACCATGCTTAAAAACACCTATTTATACCCATTGATACTCAGCCTGAGCTGCCTGATACTTTTAACACCAGCCATTGCTACCGCCGCCGATCAGGTGGTCAAACTTGATGCCAAACGCAATACCCAGAAAAACCCGGCGCAGCTTTATCTTCGGGCCGGCACTTACAAAATTACGCCAGTTGGCCGTCATCATGGTGGTGATAAAGGTGCATGGAGCGTGTGGGGACATACCACTTGTAAACACCCCAGAGGCTGCAGACGCACAGTACCTACCAAATTCACCGGTCTGCACAACAATTACTATGTCATGTCAGATCAGTTAGGCACTGTTATGGTCAATGGGAAAAAGCTGACGCCAGTGACAGAAACACCCACCCACCGTATGCATAGCTATTATCTTGCTGATGGTACACAACGCGCTTATGAAGTTGCCCAGCCTATGGTTTACGCCAATGAAGCCAGTGCATTGGCAGGCGCCCTCAGCTCTACTTTTGTTATGACTCAGGGGGGACGGATTAAATTTGCCCTACTTGACAACAGCCGCATCAGTGACAATCGCGGTGGCATGAGCCTGAAAATCAGTAAAATTAATACAGCGCAATAAATACACCCGGTTCGTGACCGCTTAACGGCCAGATTGGCAGCGAATCACGAACCGGATTGCGCCCACTATCGCACTTCAGTTATTGCTGAACCCACTAACGACATACGGGGGTTTTCTATGCGACATATTCAGCTCAGAATAATACATTGGTTCTTGCTATTTTGTCTGATTACGCTGTTCGGCCTGACGGCATGTGGTGGTGAAGACAATACCAACTCACAAGCTGATAACTCAGACACTACCGCCACACCAACATCACAGACAGTGAAACGGGGTGACTGGAAACGCACAGAACTGACCGCTGAACACAGCCTTGAAGCTATTAAGCAGGCTGGTAGCGTACTTGGCCCGGATGTACCCGTCACATCATTGCAATATGCAGTTAAACTGCACCGTCTTGTTTATACAACCACAGATGGAAATGGCCAGCTGATTAATGCCTCTGCTGCGCTGGCACTACCGGTAAAGAACCCGCAACTTGCCAGCCCGCTACTCAGCTTTCAACACGGCACTCTGTTTTACAATGCTGAAGCACCAGGTAATGACACCAGCGCTGCTTCGCCCCACGCTCTGTTGGCATCACTGGGTTATATCGTTATTGCAGCGGACTATGTTGGCTATGGCATTTCTCAGGGCACACCCCACCCCTACCTGCAAAAAACAGCCTCAGCAAATGCAGTGACCGATTTAATCCAGGCCTCACGTTACTGGCTGGAACAACAGACAGTGCCACTAAATCAGCAATTATTTCTGACCGGTTATTCTCAGGGCGGCCATGTGACTATGGCTGCACATCAGGCCCTGGAGCAGTCGGGCAACCATGATGTCACCGCCAGTATTCCAGCAGCAGGCCCCTACAACCTGGTAGCGACACTGGACAAATTAACCTCGGAATACCGCTTCAGACAACAAAAGAAAATATTAATGGCAAACAATGCAATGCAACCCGCACAACGACTGTCACCAGTAGTAGCAGATGCATTAGCTGATTTTGTTATTGATCAGGTCATACCAACCGATACGGATATCGTATTCTCAAACAAAGTTATCTATGACTATTTACGCACTGACGGTGAAGCAACGACACAGGAAAATGTGTACGACTGGAAAGCACTGGCTCCGGTGCGTTTACACCATGGCAAAGACGACCAGGTCGTACCCTTTAAAAATGCAACGGATGCACTGGCCGCTATGCAGGCACGCGGCTCAACAGACACAACATTGATAGAATGCCTTGCCACACCCAAAGCAGACCATGACAACTGCATAGCACCCTATGGCTTATTGGTGACGGAGTACTTTGGCGGTATTGCACAAGGCTTATAATTACATACCAGCCGGTTCATCGCTGATCAAAAACCCGGCGAATTGCCTTGATCTGCTTCATTGCTACAGCGCGCTCTGTCAGCTTTGGATTTGATGAGGCAATAATCTCAAATAAAGTTTCGATCGGCTCGCCCGCCGCACGAAAATCACGGAAGTAATTTGGCTCCTGCTTAAGTGCCTGTTGAATATAATCCAGCGAGGCACTAAGACGCTTCAGCGAAGCTCCGGCATAACGCCCATAAGGCAAACGACGCAGGTACTCCCCCTGCGTGATGACATCACGCCGCAGATTACAATCAATATCCCCCTCACATTCACCGCCCAATTGAGCATTGGCCGCATACCAACTGATCTCGTCTTCACCTTTTCGGCCTTTATAGGCATCTGCCAGCTTCCAATAATCTGTTGATGGTACTAACCATTGCCCGGAAATCTCATCATGGAATACCCGCTTTGCTTCTTTATGCTCTTTCACCCAGGATAAGTATGGCTCGTGCTGTGCATTCTCCCAATTCACCTTATCGAAGGCCTTTTGCAACGCCAGTAAACGCCCGAGATCAAAAGCGCTTTGCATTTTTTTATTATCTGTTTTATCTGCCACTAAATTAACAAAGCGATACAGCGCAACACAATCTGTAAAGGATAGTTCCGGATTATCCATGCGCTCACGAATAATTTTAAACCAGATCTGCTCACGCTTTTCAGGCTTAAAGTCACGCAGAAAGCTGCCTGATATCCAACCCTGCTTGTCAGACGCACTAATAAAATACCAGTAGCTGTTCAGCACGCCGGTCTGTAGTTTCTCTTTGGTACGGCGAGTCGCATGCACCACGGCTCCCAAACCAACACGCCCTACAATCTCTGCTTCTAAGGATGGTTGCACACGGAACCGTACGGACGAACCAGTAACAATCTTTTGACCATCCATGGCAATCAATGGTCGCTCAGCCAACACTGCTCCAGGAAATAATAATGCCAGCATAACCAACAATGTGAGCATCGACCAATTTGCAGAAATTGACAAACTCCGGATTCTACAACGCATGATTCTCTCCTTTTTCAAAGCCATCTCAACAGCTTAAGACAAAAAAACCATCATTAGTTCAATCTGAAGAACATTCGTTCAGCCCGACTCCAGTAATAACAGTTCCTGCACCCGCTGCTGTAACACCGGGATTAATTCGCCTTCAAGCCATGGATTACGCTGCAACCAGGCAATATTACGCGGACTGGGGTGTGGCAATGGCAGATACTCCGGCCAGTACTCTTCCCAGGCACGCGCTGTTTCAGTAAGGTTTTTCTTCCTGCGTTTACCAAGGTGATATTGCTGGGCATACTGCCCCAGTAACAAGGTTAGTTCCACTTCCGGCATAACTGCCAGCAAACGCTCACGCCAGGCCACCGCACACTCTTTTCGGGGTGGTAAATCACCACTCTTTCCGGTTCCCGGATAACAAAACCCCATTGGCAAAATCCCAAGATGCGGCGAATGGTAGAACGTCTCCCGGCCCACCCCAAGCCACTTCCTCAACCGGTCTCCACTGGGGTCATTAAATGTCACTCCGGTATTATGCACCCTGATCCCCGGCGCCTGGCCAACAATCAATATTCTTGCCTGCGGACGAACAATAAAAACCGGACGCGCCCCCAATGGCAATACATCCTCACAAATCCGACAGCTCTGCACCTCATCAACCAATTGCAAAAACTTCTGATTATCAGTCATCACATACCTGTCTTAGCCTTACCGCCGAAGCAATACATACACGGCCCCGGTTCCCCCATCAACCGGGCGCGCAGAATGAAAAGCCTGCACACGATCATGTTGCCTGAGCCAACTGTTAATCTTAATTTTTAATACCGGCCCACGGTGATCAGAACGATTACCTTTGCCATGGATAATACGCACACATTCACCCTGCAGGGGATATACAGTTACCAGGAACTCTGCCAGATAAGCACGAGCCTGCTTCGCATTCAAACCATGCAAATCCAGCTCAGCTGCCACACGATATTCGCCACGACGTAGTTTATTAAATACCCGGTGCTGAATACCCGGGCGCATATAACTAAGGATATCCCCCGGCTGGATTTCTACCGGATCATATTCATCAGAGAACATATCCTCCAGCACCTGCTGCTCATCTTCCATGGTTTTCATCGGAATCGCTTTGGGTTTTGGGGTATCATGCACAACCTGATTTACGGGTTGCAGTGGCAATACGTCCTGCATCGACTCATGAAAAAGACTGGATTCATCGTGATCGGAAGGCGGCTTTTCTTCTTCTTGCACGGTGCCTCACTCCTGTAAATAGACAACAGAATATAAACACATGAATATATTGCTCAGCAATGATGATGGTTACCAGGCACCCGGCCTGCAGGCTTTGCGACAGGCATTGCGTAGCGACCATCATATTACCACAGTCGCACCGGATCGTGACCGCAGCGGTGCCAGTAATTCACTCACTCTGGACAGACCGTTAAGTATGCGCGACCAGGGCGAACAAGTCTTTAGCGTTAATGGCACACCTACTGATTGTGTCTATCTTGGCCTGGCCGGACTGGATCTTAACCCGGACATCGTCATTTCAGGCATTAATAACGGCCCGAATCTGGGTGATGATGTGCTTTATTCCGGTACAGTCGCTGCTGCCATTGAAGGTCGTTTTTATGGTCATACAGCCATTGCTGTATCCATGGGAACACACTCCACCGAACACCTGGATTCAGCAGTCATTGCTATCAAACAATTACTGACACAAATTCATACCTTCCCGGAACAAGGCAATCTGATACTCAATGTCAATGTTCCCAGCCTGCCATGGGAAGAAATCAAAGGCTTTAAGATCAGCCGGCTCGGCCAGCGCCACAGCACCAAAGCAGTTGTCAGGGATACTGACCCGCGCGGACGTGAAATCTTTTGGATTGGCGCTGTTGCAGAAGCCGAGGATGACGGTGAAGGTACAGACTTCCACACACTGGAACAGGGCTATATCGCCGTGACACCGCTGCATACTGACCTGACCCGGCATCAGGCACTGGACAATACTGCAAAATGGCTGACAGGAGTCGACATTGGCAAGGCGTAAACTGGCAGCAGTTGATATTCAGGGCATTGGCATGACCTCACAACGCACGCGCAACCGGCTAATGGATCGCCTGCGTGAAAAAGGTATTTCTAATGAAGATGTACTGAAGGTTATGAGCAAAGTCCCCCGCCATCTGTTTATGGATGAAGCACTGGCCAGCCGCTCCTATGAAGATACCGCCCTGCCCATAGGACACGGCCAAACTATCTCCCAGCCCTATATTGTTGCCCGGATGACAGAATTATTGTTAGCCAGCGAACATCCGTTACAAAAAGTGCTTGAAGTTGGAACAGGTTCCGGCTATCAGGCCGCCGTGCTCGCACCTTTTGTTACAAAGTTACACACTGTGGAGCGTATTGAAGCACTTTACACACATACACGTGATTTACTGTATGACCTGGGTTATCGCAATATCCGAACATCGTTAAGCGATGGCAGCTGGGGAATTCAGCAGGAAGCGCCATTTGATGGCATTTTAGTTACGGCTGCACCGGAAGAAATTCCCACAGCTCTGGCTGAACAATTAGCAATTGGTGCGCAATTAATTATTCCAACCGGAGCAAAAAATCAACAACAAGAATTACGTATTATGACCCGAAACAGTGAAACTGAATTCACCACTGAAGTCATTGAATCAGTGCAATTTGTCCCCTTAATTAGCGACTCAGGGCCTCATTCAACAAATAATCCGTAAATAATGTTGTCAAAATGAAACTTTTCTCCTCTCTATACAACAAAGTCCTTAACTGGGCGCGACATCCTAATGCACCACGTTATCTCGGCATCCTGAGTTTTGCGGAATCCTCTTTCTTCCCTATTCCGCCTGATGTGATGCTGATTCCGATGGTATTGGCTAAACCTGAAAACTGGCGTTGGTTAGCACTGCTAACAACAATAACTTCAGTACTTGGTGGAATAACAGGTTATTTTATAGGCTTTTTTGCCTTTGAAACTTTAGAGCCACTAATTATACAATGGGGATATGGGGAGAAAATAGAACTGGCGAAAAGCCTGTTTTCGGAGTGGGGAATCTGGATTATTTTTGCTGCAGGATTCTCACCGATACCCTATAAAATATTTACCATTACAGCGGGTGCATTATCTATGGTCTTGATACCATTCATATTTGCATCCATTATCGGGCGGGGAGCGCGTTTTTTTATCGTCGCAGCATTGCTTGCCTGGTCTGGCCCTAAAATGGAACCGGTTATTATCCGTTACATTGAATGGCTGGGCTGGATTGTTGTCGGGGCGCTCATTTTGATTATATTAATGACACAGGTGTAACTCATGGATAGAAAAATCAAATTATTGGCTGCAACAATTGCAGCCATTACAACAGCCGCATGCACACCACAAGGTGGCGTCAATGCGAATAACCAACAAGCCACAACAACAGCAGGTACATCCTACTCAGGCAGCACAACAGCACCTGTAACGCATTCCCATAGTGGCAAAGTTCACTCTCACCTGCTCCCAACCACCGGAATCCGCCATACTCACAACACCGGCACCGGAAATACAGCCTCAGCCACCACAACCGCTACCGGCAACAACGGCGGCATGACACATTCTCATAGTGGAAAGGTTCATACTCATAAGCTGCCAACTACCGGAATCAATCACACTCACCGCATTGGGGCAGGCACAAGTCAGGTAGCAAACCAGCAGCCCCCAGCCGCCACAGGGGGCGTTAATACAGCAGTGAGACAGGATCCTAACGCTCACTCACATAACGGTCGGGTACATTCACATAAACTACCTAAAACCGGTTTGAATCATGGACATGGTGCAGCAGCTAATGCGACACAACCACCAGCTGCCAATAATTACCGCCCACCGGCAAACAATACTTCCCGCCCAGCTGCAGGAAACAATAACGGCGGTGTTGCACATAACCATAATGGTCGCACTCATTCGCACCGTTTACCTGCAAGCGGCTTAAATCATGGTCATGGTGGCGCGGCCAACAATGCTGTGCCTCAAAACAACACTCAAACAAATAACAATAGCGGTTCAAGTTATTACGACTATAGTAACAACGGCTCAACAGCTAATAATTATAATACCGGCTCTACTAATACAGCCAACACTGGTAACAGCAGTTATTATGATTACAGCTCTGGTAGCAACAGCACTTACTATGACAATGTAAAACCTAAAGCAACCACTTCATATTCAAGCGGAACCGAAAACAGCTCTGGTAGCAACTATTATGATTATAGTGCTCCATCTTCATCCGGTAGTGGAACGACTTCAGCCAGCACGACAACATCAACCGGCTCTTTCGCGCCTAATAACTACTCAGGTGGTAATTCTTATACAGTTCAGCGCGGTGATACTGTATTCCAGGTAATGCGTAACACCGGTGTTTACTGGAAAGATATTATTCGCATTAACAACCTGAAAGCACCTAACTATCAAATAGTTCCGGGGCAGCGCTTAAAATTACGTTAAGCCTAAATCAACACCAGGCTTTTCTATTTAAAATAAAAAACCCGCTAAATAATAAGCGGGTTTTTTATTTATCTCAACATGTTAATTGTACAAAAACCTAGCAATATCGACAGTAAGTTTCAGATATTTGAAACTTGCTAACAAATGAAAAGAGATTGCAAATACCTAAAGCTTTACTCTGTAAAGACTTAACAACTTCTCACACCATTAACAGTACGGCATGCAGCAGTTGTCTGGCGCTGTTGCTGGC
>JBMZDK010000014.1:0-28723 GCA_049614265.1 Thiolinea sp. | reverse complement strand
GCAATCGCTGTCTCGGCGTATAAATTTAACGCTGAAGGCGGTATTGGCCAGCCTAACTGGGTACAGCTGGTTGATATTGCTGATGACTATAGAGGCTCCTTCCGCCGGGAAGATCCGCAGCGTGCAGAAAAGTACGCCGCACAAATCGACGAGGCGTTAACAGCTATTGAAGCACGTGGCGGGAAACTTGCTGGTTTTATCGCTGAAACCTTCCCCAGTGTTGGCGGGCAAATCATTCCACCACCAGGCTACCTTTCATCAGTCTACCAACGCATCCGGGAAGCAGGCGGCGTTTGTATTGCTGACGAAGTGCAAACGGGCCTGGGTCGGCTTGGAGATCATTACTTCGCATTTGAACAGCAGCGAGTCATACCGGATATTGTCGTGTTAGGCAAACCCATTGGCAATGGCCATCCCATCGGAGCAGTTATCACAACTCAAGCGATAGCCACAAGATTTGCAGAAGGGCCGGAATACTTCTCAACTTTTGGTGGCTCTACACTTTCCTGTCGGGTAGGGAAAGAAGTACTGGATATTATTGATGATGAAGAATTGATGGAAAATTCCCGCCTGATGGGTAAAAAACTGCTGGCGGGTTTATACCAGCTGCAGGGAAAACATCCGGTAATTGGGGATGTGCGGGGAATGGGGTTATTTATCGGCGTTGAGCTGGTGACGAACCGGGAAGACCGGATTCCGGGCACACAGATCACAGCCTATATCATTAACCGGATGCGGGAAAAACGGATATTACTGGGAAGTGAGGGGCCGGATGACAATGTCTTGAAAATCCGCCCGCCTCTGACGATCACATCAGGAGACATAGAGATGATTTTATTCGTCCTGGATGAGGTGCTGGAAGAAGTAAAAGCGCAGATACAAACCGGGACTTTAATTCCTGCCGAATAATAACTTCGCCAGCAATAATACAACAGGCGTACCATGCATCAGAAAATCAAAGATATCCACTAAATCATGTAACTCCCCGGCCGCCAGCATTTTTAGTTTTTCCCATAAATGGGGTTCGGGGCTAAACGGGGCTAACCCTAAAAAAACGGCAACAATTAATAAGGGTAGTAAAGGGATCTTCCCCAACAACACACGCACTCTTTCCATAACATCCATCAATAGTTGACAGGAGATGCTATCTTAGCAAGGTTGGCCAGATGAAAGCAGAGATCATTCGGGATAGAAAATCACCTTTCAGCGAATACCAAAAGGCAGCCTGCTGTCATATTCACTCCAACAGCAGGCGAATACCCTGAAACCTGAGACTCGGTAAAACGGACAGGACTGAATCTGTTCGCGCTAAAAAGGGCTGCAGGGCGTACAAGCGTGGAGCTTAAATCGTTTTACGACCGAAATAGATACCTAACACATCATGGGGGTCAAGTTTAAGCGCATTACAAACGCCGACCATGGTGGATAGTTTCATTTCACTGATTTCCGCCTTTTGAACACGGTACAATGTTTGACGGGAAATATTGGCTTTAGCACTGATCTCTGTCTGGGTCAGATCAGATTCTTTAATGGCTTTCCTCAGAAAGCCAGCGAGTTTAACAGCTGACACGGGGGGAACACCTCTTCTCTACACTACTCTGTTTAGTACCAGTGTATGTATTTCGGAACCTTAGAAAAGTACGGTTTCCCCCACATTGCTAAATATAATCGTTAAAATGCAATAAACCGGAGTAATAAATCAGTTGATTAGTGGATATGCCACCAAATTTACGTCTGACACTCGAAGCGATACGCTCTGTTTGGCGGGGTACACGGTTGATTTGGCGGGCAATTTCAGGAATGCTCTTCTCTATTGGTAAGTGACGCAAGAAAGCTTTTTCTATGGCTGTTAGCTGACTAATCACCGGATAGGTATATTGTTCATAAATATCCCTGGCCTGATAAGCCCAGACATAGGCATTAAATACATGCATGCACTCTTTCAACGCCGGCAGATGCGTCTGGTTTAGCTGATCAAAACATTCACGTTGTTTCGCACTGGCCACGCTGTAACCAGCAATACCAGCGCTATTATTCATCACCGGTATACTGAGACCATTATGCAGACCAAAACTTTTTGCAATATCCAGTAACGTGATTTCCTGTGGATTCAGGCGATTTTGATGCCGGTATGACCACCAATCCATCTCATCACGAACCCCTTGCTTAATCGCTTTAACCGTAAAGTCATGTTCTGCCAGCCCTTCATCCTGATAGCGCAGTAATAACTCTGTAGAATACAGACCGGCTGCCCTGACGACAGGTGATTTAAACAACGGGTCATAAGCAAAAAGGGCTGGTGCACAGCCATATAACACCCCTTCATAACCCATACCCATCACGGTCTCAGCAAAAACAGCGAACGCCATATCAAGACTATCGGCATCCGATAAACGTGCATATAGATTCCCGGGAACATTGTCCTGTATCGGCATTACCCCGCACCTCTCACTCCACCCAAGGTATACAATAGTATTACAACGCAGCAATTAAATGGCTTTAAATTATCAAATATCTCAATAAAAATTTGCTGATCACTATTTTGTAAAACTTAACTTTCCCTGTTGGTAAGTGGCATTGCATATCAGTGCTTCAATCGCCCTTCAACAGCCATTCATCGATCAGAAAACGGGAGATGGAATCTTTTCTTGGCAGATTATGGGAATGATTCTCATCACCCCATTCGCCAAAAGCAGCCAGCTCTGCACGGCTGAACCAATAAGCTTCTGCCAGCTCTTGCGGATCAAGGCAAATGTCAGATTTCAGGGCCTGTGCAAAAAAGCCCAGCATAATTGACGCCGGAAACGGCCATGGTTGCGAGGCAGCATAGCTAACTTGTCCCACAACAACGCCGGATTCTTCCGCCACTTCCCGGCGAACAGCGTCTTCCAGACTCTCTCCCGGCTCAACAAATCCCGCCAGCGTGGAAAATGAGCCGGGATACCAATTGGGATGCCTGCCTAACAAACAGCGTTGTACGCCATCAACCCCGGTATGTTCCACCAGCATAATAACGGCGGGGTCTGTACGCGGGTAAGTTTCACGTCGGCATTCAGTGTTAATACACTTAAGTACGTGTCCGCCATGGCTAACGGCAACCCCACTGCCACAACGTGAGCAAAACTTGTGATTATCCCGCCAAAACAGCATTGCTCTGGCATAAGCTAATACCGCAGCCTGATCCCGTGCCAGTAATGCGCCGACACTTCGCAAATCGATAAACTTTACACCCGGCTTTTCACAAAGCACACTTTTGTGTTCCTCAGCTAACTCAAGAGCAAAGTAGCTTTGTTCCTTCTCCTGCCCAAGAAAAATGCGGTGTGAAGCTTGCGGGATAAGTGTTATGACCTCCCGGGCCATCAACCATAAAGGCTCAACCTGACCGGGGCCTGGTGTATCAGTAAGAAACAGGCTCTTGCCGGCACACATCACCGTAACCAGGCTTTGTTCACCTTGCCAAAACTGCTCAATGACCTCAGGTTCACGGCGTAATGCATCTGCCCGATCCAGTAACAGGCCGGTATACTGCAAATTATTATCCATATTGGCAGCTTATCACAGGCAGGGGTAAGGAAAACTGCCATCACGAAGCATTTGATATAAAATCCGGGCATGGTTCTGATAATTCTGCTTGCTGCTCTGATTTTGCTAATGTTTGCTCCACAACTGTGGATTCGCCATGTCATGCGGAAATACGGTAACGACTTACCTGATATGCCGGGTACCGGTGGTGAACTGGCAGAACACCTGATCAAACGCTTTGAACTGCATGGTATTGGCGTTGAACAAACTGATGAAAACAAAGACCACTTTGACCCAACGGAAAAAATGGTACGCCTCAGCCCCAGCAATTACAGCGGGCGCTCACTAAAAGCTGTTGCCGTCGCCGCTCATGAAGTTGGCCATGCCATTCAGTTTCACCGCCAGGAAGACATCTTTAAATTACGGGCAAAATACCTGCCAAAAGCTGAGTTACTGCGCCGGATTGGCGTTTCTGTTTTATGGCTGTCCCCTGTGCTGGCTCTTGTTGTCAAATCCCCCGTAGCGTTTATTTTGCCTATTGCCATCAGCATTGGCATGCAGATTATCTCCGCACTCACTTATCTCGTGGTGCTACCCGAAGAATGGGATGCCAGCTTTGGTAAAGCCATGCCTATCCTGGCCGAGGGTTATCTGCCGGAATCTTATCTGCCACATGCGCAGACAGTATTGAAAGCAGCAGCCTTTACCTACTTTGCAGCAGCGTTATCCAGCGTACTGAATTTGGGTTATTTATTGCTATTATTGCGGCGGTAGGATAACTACTGGCCTGCATTTATCGTCGCAAACACCCCGGAAAGCTACACAACATCTCAAATAACAGATTTGCTGCCAACAACGATGTATTGCCACTGGTGTCGTAAGGAGGAGCCACTTCCACCAAATCCGCCCCCATCAGGTTCAGTCCCCAGACACCCCGGATAATTTCCAGGCCTTGTGAAGCAGTCAAACCGGCTGGCTCAGGGGTGCCGGTACCGGGTGCAACGGATGGGTCAAGTCCATCAATATCAAAGCTCAGATAAACCGGTGTTTCGGTGCCAATTTGTGCCCGCACCTCTGCCATCAACGGCTCCAGAGAACGGTGCCAACACTCTTCAGCGTGCACGACTCTGGCACCCTGCTCTCTTGACCAATCGAAATCCTCAGCACTGTAGCCGGTGGCACGCAAACCAATCTGCACCATCTTATTACCATCAACCAACCCTTCTTCCAGTGCGCGCCGGAAAATGGTGCCATGTGCAATCTTCTCACCAAACATATGATCATTAATATCAGCATGGGCGTCGACATGCACCAGCGCCATTGGCCCGTGTTTTCTGTGCAGCGCACGAAGGATCGGTAATGTAATGGTGTGATCACCACCGATACTCAGTGGTTTTATATTATGCGTTAATGCTTCAGCGTAAAACTGCTCAATAATATCAATAGATTTCAGCAGGTTAAACGTATTCAGCGGCACATCGCCAATATCTGCAACCTGAAAACTATCAAACGGCGCTGCACGGGTATACATTCCATAAGGCCGCACCAGCACCGACTCTCCCCTTACTTCACGCGGCCCAAACCGGGTACCGGAGCGGTTACTGGTACCGATATCCAACGGCACACCAATGATTGCAATGTCCAGTCCGGCTGCATCAGGCTGCGATGGCAGGCGGAATAATGTTCCCGGCCCGGCAAAGCGTGGCATCTCGTTTCCACCCAGAGGCTGGTTAAAAGGTTGTGTCATAAGATTTGTACTCAGTTTATAACCCACGCATGAAAGAAATTCACCCTGGGCAAAGAAAGTCTGCGGGTTTCACCGTATAGAAACGGTATTCATCACCCCTGTTCAGGGAGTATGATCCGGAGAACGAAAATATCGCCTAACCCGGCAACCACTTAACCAAAGTAACGGATTCATCAGGAGGAAACAAGATGTCCGCAAACAACTATGAACAGGGTCGCCTCAATCTCCCTTTTGTTGGTCACTGTACCTTTGCCAAAGCACCACCGGTAACCGACTGGAATAATATCGACGCCGATGTTGCTATTCTCGGGGTACCTAATGATATGGGCACACAATGGCGTTCCGGTGCACGTTTCGGGCCAAGGGGCATACGTGAAGCCTCAACCTTATTTTCTTTTGGTCACAGCGGTGCCTACGATTTTGAAGATGATAAAATGTATCTGACACAGGATCAGGTGCGCATTGTTGATGCCGGTGATGCTGATATTGTGCACACAGATATGCATCAAAGTCATGAAAACACCTTCACCGCAGTGAGCAAAATCCTCGAAGCTGGCGCAATGCCGGTTTGTTTAGGAGGGGATCACTCAGTACATGCCCCGATTATTCAGGCTTTTGAAGATAAAGGGCCGGTGCACATCATCCACTTTGATGCTCATCTGGATTTTGTCGATGAACGCCACGGAGTCAGATACGGGCACGGAAACCCACTCCGGCGTGCTTCAGAAATGAATCACATTGTCGGTATGACGCAGATGGGTATCCGTAATGTCTCATCGTCTAACCGGGATGATTATCAGGCAGCACGTGATGCCGGTTCCGATATTATGTCGGTGCGTGATGTACGGCGCCTGGGTGTTGAGGGTGTTATGGCGCGCATTCCTGAAGGACGACATTATTACATTACCATTGATATCGATGGCTTTGATCCATCCATTGCACCGGGCACCGGCACACCCAGTCATGGAGGCTTTTTGTATTATGAAGTACTGGAGATTATTCAGGCACTGGCAATTCGCAGTAAAGGCGATATCATCGGTATGGATTTGGTGGAAGTGGCCCCCGCTTATGATCCGGCTGGTGTCACCTCTATCCTGGCGGCTCAGCTACTGATGAACAGTATCGGTTTTATCTTCCATGCCAGGCATGGTGAGGCAGCTTAAAACCGGGTTACAAAGCCGGAGGAACATTTCATCCGGCTTGTACATTGTACATATCCCTCAGCAGCTCTTCAGCTCAGTCTCCACCAGCTTCACCCAAAAATCTGCGCCGGTTGTCAGGATATCATCATTAAAATCATAGTTAGGATTATGCAAGCCACAACCGCCCGGCCCGTCACCATCATTCCCCAGTAATACATAACAACCCGGCTTAGCCTGTAACATAAATGCAAAGTCTTCCGAGGTCATCGGCGGCTCAAATAACGTTGACACCTGTGCCTCACCCACCAGTTCACGCGCTACTGCTTCAGCCTTATCCGATTCGATTGCCGTATTAATCGTCGAATCAAACACACTGGTATAACTAAACCGGCAGCTAATCCCGTTAGCGGCACAAATCGACTCTGCCATCAGCTGCATATTGTCTTTAATTTGCTGCTGCACTTCCGGTAGAAAAGAACGGGTGTCGCCTTTCAGAATGACTTTCGTTGGCACCACGTTCACCGTGCCATCAGTAATAAATTCAGTCACCGAAATCACGGCATTTTCTGAAGGATTAATCCGGCGGGAAACAATAGTTTGCAATGCGAGAACAATTTGCGAGGCAACAACAATCGGATCAACACCACGATGCGGCATGGCAGCGTGATGCCCTACCCCTTCAACCACAATTTCAAAATTATCTTCTGAAGCCATCACCGGGCCGGTTTTAATAATGAAATTATTCAGTGGTACTGATGGGAAGTTGTGGATAGCGTAGACATCCTGCACCGGAAAACGCTCAAACAGGCCATCTGCAATCATCGATCTGGCACCTTTACCATGTTCTTCAGCAGGCTGAAAAATCAATACCACAGTACCCTCAAAATCACCGTGTTTGGCCAGATGGCAGGCCGCACCTAATAACATGGTTGTGTGGCCATCATGCCCACAGGCGTGCATCTTGCCTTCATGCTGCGAGCAATGCTCAAAGGTGTTTTGTTCATGAATCGCCAGGGCATCCATATCAGCACGGATGCCCAGCATGCGTTCACTGTTACCGCGTTTAATCACGCCAACCACACCGGTACCACCAATGCCGGTATGCGTTTCTATACCCCATTCCTGTAGCAAAGAAGCCACTTTTTCGGCGGTACGATGCTCTTCAAACCCCAGCTCCGGGTGGCGGTGAATATCATGTCGCCACGCTTGCATAGAGGCATGCAGGTATTCAGTGATACGACTCATGTGTTATATCCTTTTATAGAATGACAAAGGGAGAATTTAACTTCCGGCAAGCTTACCACCAAAAGCCGGATGCTCCTGTGTATGTTCTGCCATAAAATCCAGAAAAAACCGTGTTTTCAATGGCAGGTGTTTACGTTCAGGGTATACCATCTTCAAATCACCCGCGGGCATCGCATACTCCGGCAATAAAAGCTGTAACCCACCACGCTGCAACTCCTCATAGACCATCCAGTATGGTAACAATGCAAGTCCCTGACCAGCCATCACCATATCGAGTATCACTTCACCATTGTCGCACTGAAATTTTCCGTTAACAGCAACCCGGAATGTTTTTCCACCCTCATTAAATACCCAGCTTCGCGGATTTTCCAATGGTGAATAAAGCAGGCACTCATGCGCTTCTAATTCCTCAGGATGCTCAGGCGTACCGCGCTGTAGCAGATAGTCAGCCGTAGCTATCAGGCACAGAGGTAACCCTCCCAGCGGTTTTGCGACCAGCGAACTATCCTCAAAATGCCCGGCACGAATTGCCACATCAATGCCACCGGCAATCATGTCGAGGTAATAGTTGCTTAATACCAGGTCAATCCGGATATCCGGATACAAAGCCATAAAATCCCGCAATAAGGGTGCCAATACCAGTCGACCAAAATCGACAGAAGTTGTTATCCGCATCAAACCACGCGGCGCCCTGCTATGACAGCGTGCCATTGTTTCTGCATCATCTACAGCCTCCAGAATCGGGATACAACGCTGTAAATACTCCTCACCGGCCTCGGTTAAAGCCTGCTCACGACTGCTACGAATTAATAACTTAATTCCCAGAGTTTCTTCCAATGCGGCAACACGTTTACTGATTGTAGCCTGGGTAGTGCCTGAACTACGGGCAGCGACTGAGAAACTACCGGTTTCGGCAACCCTGACAAAAGCACGCATAGCGCTAAGCTGATCCATCGTATTTTAACTCCGCATCGTAAAGACGTTCATCAGTACAGAATAACCCCATTACACTCAGTCATTGTATTCTTTATTGGAATAATTGCTATTCTATTTCAGAAGTTTCATTCATAAAAAATGCCTGTTAACGTTAGAAACAGATTACGACAATGCTGAGGACACAATCATGCAGTGGACAAACAACCATATTCGCTTTGGCGCTGTCGCCATTGCTTTGCACTGGCTGGTTGCCTTAGCGGTTTTTGGTCTGTTTGCCGTCGGCTGGTGGATGACCGGCCTGGATTATTATTCTGCCTGGTATCAGTCAGCGCCATGGTGGCACAAGAGTGTTGGACTGACACTGGCACTCATTGTATTACTACGGATTATCTGGCGTTTTGTGAATCCACCACCAGCACCACTGGAAACACACACACCTGCAGAAACCCGCATAGCGAAAGTTGCTCATCTGCTATTGTACTTCTTGCTGGTCGTAACCTTTATCAGCGGTTACCTGATCTCAACGGCTGACGGCAGACCTATTGAGGTCTTTGGCTGGTTTACTGTACCCGCAACACTGACTTCAGTGCCTAACCAGGAAGATATAGCGGGCTGGATACACTGGATTGTGGCCTGTACGTTGATGGGACTGGTTGGGCTACATGCCATGGCGGCATTAAAACACCATTTTATTGATCGGGATCGTAGTTTGCTACGTATCTTAGGACGCTGAGCAATTCTGTTTCAGCCAGCTCATCCTTAATTTATGAAGGAAAATGACATGAAATTCAAACAATTCACTGCTTCACTATTATTTGCCGGTTTGACCTTTGGCAGCTCTGCCGTTTTCGCCGATACATACACTATCGATACCAAAGGCGCACACGCTTTTGTGCAGTTCCGCATTCAACATCTCGGCTTTAGTTGGTTATATGGCCGCTTCAATGAATTCGGCGGTACCTTCAATTATGACGAAGCAGCACCGGAAAAATCCAGTGTCGAGGTCAGCATTAAAACCGCCAGCGTTGACTCCAATCATGCAGAGCGCGATAAACACCTGCGCAGCCCGGACTTTTTGGATACCAATAAATTTCCGGAAGCCAAATTTGTCAGCACCAGCTATACCCCCAGTGAAAATAATACAGGCACACTGAAAGGTGATCTGACCTTACACGGTGTGACCAAACCGGTGGAAATTGCTGTTCAGAAAATCGGCGGCGGTAAAGACCCCTGGGGTGGCTATCGCATGGGCTTTGAAGGCCAGACCAGCTTCGCGCTGGCTGACTTTGACATTCCGGGACAGCTTGGGCCGAAATCTAAAAATGTACAGATGACGCTGTCAATTGAAGGTATTCGTCAGTAATTCTGTTACAGCCTCACACCATAGAGTCCTGATCCCGCCCCTGTTTTCTATACCCAGGGGCGGGATTTATTATGTACGCGCGACCTATTACCCAAAGACCAGACCCATGAAATCAAACAAAACAGGCTACGAGTTTAAAACCCAAAAAGGTGAATTCATCCGCTGGGCATCCGGCTTCCGCAACTGGGTAACACCGGATGGCAGCCCAGGTGATTCCGGTAATGGTGGCTTTGCAGCTGATCCAGACCGCTATCACCTTTATATTTCTCACGCCTGCCCCTGGGCACATCGCACCATGATTTTCCGGGCATTAAAAGGACTGGAAAACAGCATTTCTTTTTCAGTGGTACATCCACTGATGCCTGCTGAAAGCTGGGTATTTGGTGAATATCCCGGTGCCACCGAAGATCATGTCAATCAATCTCGCTCAATGCGTGAAAACTACCTGAAGGCCAGCCCGGATTTCGACGGGGTGGTAACCGTTCCCGTGCTGTGGGATAAACAGCAACAGACCATTGTGAATAATGAATCCTCAGAAATTATTCGTATGTTTAATTCAGCATTCAATGCCTATGGTAAAGCTGATACTGACTTTTACCCGCCGGAACTCCGCACGGATATTGACGCTATCAATGAGCCCATTTACGAAAATATTAATAATGGTGTATATCGTTGTGGTTTTGCCACTACGCAAGATGCTTATAATGCTGCCTACAAGCGTTTGTTTGATACGCTGGACATGCTGGAAGAACGCCTGAGTAAACAGCGCTATCTGGTAGGTGATGTCCTGACCGAAGCGGACTGGCGCTTATTTCCTACGCTCGTGCGTTTTGATCCGGTGTATTACAACCACTTTAAAACTAATAAGAAACGCCTGACAGAATACCCGAACCTATGGGCTTATACCCGTGAGCTATACCAGATACCGGGGGTTGCTGCGACAGTCAATATGGATCATATCAAATACCACTATTTCGCCAGTCATGATTCCATTAATCCCACCGGCATCGTACCACGGGGGCCGGAAATTAACTTCATGGCTCCACACAATCGCGACACAATTTAACAGGTTAGCAGGAGTAAATCGCATGAGACGTGAGATTCAAAACAGCCTTGCCCCTCAGCTGGCACAGGATGGTGCCGGAGTGAAATTGAAACGCCTGTTCCCGGCACCGGGACTGGATCATATTGATCCGTTTTTGTTATTTGATCATTTTGGCTCAGACAACCCGGATGATTTTATCGCCGGGTTCCCTATGCACCCGCACCGGGGCATCGAAACCGTGACCTATATGCTTGATGGCCGGGTCAAACACAGCGACAGCACCGGACGCAGCGGGGTCATTGAAGCCGGTGATGTGCAGTGGATGAGTGCCGGACGCGGCATTCTGCATGAAGAAATGCCGGAGCGTGCTGACGGGCGATTATCGGGTTTTCAGCTTTGGGTAAATCTGCCTGCGAATGAGAAAATGAAACCAGCGGAATACCAGGAATACAAAGCAAGTGAAATTACCGCGTTTGAACATCAGGGTAATCAGATTCGTTTATTAAGCGGCGAATTACTCGGTCATCAGGGCGTGGTCAGCAATGTCAGTACTCTCCCGCTTTACGCTGATATTTCTTTGAATACCGGTCAGCTGACTTTACAGCTACCGCAAAGCCACCATGCTTTTATTTATGTATTTGAAGGCAGCACACACGTAGTCAATGGTAATGGCGACAGTAAGGTCGCCATGGCCCCCCGCCTGATCACCCTCACAGAAGGTGATGAACTGGTGTTTGAAACTCAGGATTCAGCGCGGGTGATGTTAGCTGCTGCCCGCAAAATTGAAGAACCGATTGCAAGATGGGGGCCATTTGTCATGAATACCCGCGAAGAGATTGAGCAAACCCTGAAAGAAATGCGTGAGGGACGGTTTCCACCGCCGTAAAAACAGCTGTTTTGTAGAGGGGAGTGTTCTCAACTGACACTCCCCCCGAACATTCGGCTTAAAGCACTAATTCATCCAGCGTTTTCGGATGATCCGTCACTGCTTCATAACCCTCTTCAGTCAGGATAAAACTGTCTCCAACCTGCGCGCGAAACGTTGCAACAGAAACAGAACCATCCACTGCCAGCACCATGCCAGGCTGTAGAATAGTTTCATCGCCGGTGACTAACTGCGGCTTTTCCAGAAAACTAAAACCGGTCGCCCGCCCACAACGGAACGGGTAATCGTAGCCCGCCCCCTGAATCACCTCCGCATAAGCAGCATGCACACTTTCTGCTGTCACTCCGGGGCGTAATGCAGAAAGCGCAGCCTGCTGACTGGCAAGTGCAACATCATAAACTTCAGCTTGTGACTTATCAGCTATTTCACCAATCCAGAAAGTACGGTCAAAGCCAAGTTTGAAGCGGTGAAAATTGGTCATACCACAAAAACACAGAAATACCGGCTCACCATGCCGCATAATCCGCGTGGTGGCACGATGATGAGTTTTAGTGATTTCCTCACCTGACGCCATAATCTGCAGGAAATGGGTGTTCGGCGACATCGCCGCATCCTGATAATGTGCTGCCAACAGCTCTGCTGCCTTGCGGGTGCCTGCCTGTGAAGTTGCCAGCGCCACTTCATATTCCGCAACCCCGTCACCAATCGCCGCCCGGCCCGCAGCCATCATCGCATTCGCCACCTGCCCGGCATGGCGAGCCAGCTGAAGTTCCTCAGCTGACTTAATCATGCGCATATCAGCCAGCAACGGCGTAACATTCGCCATGTTTTCTTCATCAACCTGGCTATTAATATATGACCGCACCAACGGTGGCATATGATCAGGCTCCAGCGCAATGCGACTGGACTGTTTGAACACAGCCGGTAATGCTTCGCGCCATTCATCACCCGCCCCGTCATTCCAGGGTGCGATGCGGTCTACCTGAGCCGCTGCTTCTGCCATGACCAGATCAATAGTCGGGGTGATTAACAGGGTTTCGCCCTGCTGCGGTACGACCAGAATCGTTGGCCGACCAAATTCCATGTGCAGGTAATCATAATAACCGGTGAGATAATAAACATTATCATCATCGGTAATAAGGGCCACATCAATATTTTCAGCCGCCAGTTTTGAGCGGAGAGTAGCGATTCGTGATTTGTACATACTCATTGCTTATAGCTCTGCCAGATACTCTGCACCACCCATATAACCGCGCAGCACTTCGGGCACCCGAATCCGACCATCAGCTTCCTGATAATTCTCCACCACAGCCACCAACGCCCGGCCAATGGCAACCCCGGAACCATTCAGGGTATGCAATAATTCCGGTTTCCCGGTTTCAGGGTTCCGGTAACGGGCCAGCATACGCCGCGCCTGAAAATCCAACGTATTAGAACAGGAAGAAATTTCCCGGTACTTTTGTTGCCCGGGAAGCCAGACTTCCAGATCATAGGTCTTCGCTGCTGAAAAGCCGGTATCACCTGCACACAGCGCTAACACACGGTACGGCAAACCCAGTTTCTGTAGAATCGTTTCCGCATGACCGGTCATCGTTTCCAGTGCTGCCCATGATTCTTCCGGTTTCACCACCTGCACCATTTCCACCTTTTCAAACTGGTGTTGGCGGATCAGACCACGGGTGTCTTTGCCGTAAGCACCGGCTTCTGAGCGAAAACACGGCGTGTGGCTGGTAAAACGCAGCGGTAGTTCAGCAGCATCAACGATGGTATCACGCACCAGATTCGTTAATGGGACTTCCGACGTTGGAATCAGGTAATAGTCACGCTCGCCTTCCAGTTTAAACAGGTCTTCTGCGAACTTTGGCAGTTGCCCGGTGCCATTCAAGCTGTCAGCATTGACGACATAGGGCACATACATTTCCCGGTAGCCGTGCTCACTGGTGTGTGTATCCAGCATAAACTGAATCAGCGCCCGGTGCAGCCGTGCCATTGCCCCCCGCATGACAATAAAACGCGACCCGGTTAGCTTGCTTGCCGCTTCGAAGTCCATCCAGCCATTAGGTAACCCAAGGTCAACGTGATCTTTCGGTTCAAAATCAAAAGTCGCCGGATCACCCCAGCGCCGAACTTCGACATTGTCCTCTTCATCGCGACCATCAGGAACAGATGCATCGAGAATATTAGGCAGCCCCATGGTCAGTGCTTCCAGTTCGCCCTGGACAATGGATAACTCCTGTTCCGCTTCCT
The DNA here is from genome assembly GCA_049614265.1 of Thiolinea sp. Taxonomy (GTDB): domain Bacteria; phylum Pseudomonadota; class Gammaproteobacteria; order Thiotrichales; family Thiotrichaceae; genus Thiolinea. The sequence continues at coordinate 14,590 of JBMZDK010000014.1, read as the reverse complement.
TCAGCTGATCACCCAGCTGGGAAACCTCTGCCAGTAATGGCGCAATATCCTCGCCCTTTGCTTTCGCCTGACCAATATTTTTTGAGCGCGAATTACGGGTGTTTTGTAACTCCTGCGTTCGGGTTTGTACTGACTTACGTCGCTCTTCAAGCGCACGCACTGCCGTTACATCCAGATCAAAACCACGTCGCTTTAATTGCGCCGCCACGTCATCCAGCTCAGTTCTTAATCGCTTCGGGTCTAGCATGATTCCAGTCCGCTACCGTTATTATTTCATCCAAAAAAGCTATGGTATCAAAAGGAACGCGCAACCAACACGCCCAGATACACTGCCAGCAAACAAAGTGCCACATTCAGCAAAATATTGCCTGTCAATGACAGCCAGTCACCTTGCTCCAGCAATACAAAATTATCAAAAGAAAACGTTGAAAAGGTGGTGAAGGCTCCAAGCACACCAATAATCAACCCCTTGGCCAAAGGTGTTTCCAGTAAAGCACGCTGTGAAAACCAGATCATCAGCACACCAATCAGAAACGACCCCAGCACATTCACGGTCAGCGTGCCATACGGCAAGCCCCGGCCCAATAAGTGGTTAACTCCCAATACCGTACCGTACCGCAGGGCTGCGCCAACAGCACCGCCCAGCATGATGCTGAACAGATACTCCATTATATCGGGTGCTTCTGATTCAAAGAACGGCCTGTAATCCGCCCGGCAAATACCCGCATCACTACGCCATAGGCAGGCACAAACAATGCGAGGCTCACCAGTAGTTTAAAGGCATAGTCCACTGCCGCAATCTCAGGCCAGTTTGCCGCCATGAATTCATCTGAACTACGGTAGAAGGCGATACCAAAAAATAAAACCGTATCCAGCAAACCACCGATGACTGATGAAGCTGCCGGTGCCAGCCACCAGCGCCCTTTCTGGCGCAGACGATTAAACACCTGCACATCAAGCACCTGGCCAATGACATAGGCAACGAAACTGGCAATAGCGATACGGGCAACAAAAGTATTTAGCTCAGCCAGTGTCGCCAGCCCCTGAAACTGACCTTCATAAAATACAACAGAAAAGAGATAAGAGATCAGCAACGCCGGGATCATGGCGGTAAAAATAATCCGCCGCGCCAATGGGGCACCAAAGATTCTGACTGTCAGGTCAGTCGCCAGAAAAATAAATGGAAAGGTGATTGCCCCCCAGGTGGTATGAAATCCAAACAACACCACCGGAATCTGCACCAGATAATTGCTGGCGGCAATAATGAATAAATGGAACGCGACCAAAATGAATAACGCGCGCCGGTTATCCGGTATTACAGCAGTCATAATTCTTACCCTGAAAAAGCGCGGGAGTATAACGGGAATTATTACAGTGGGGTAGAACTAAAAAACCGCCTTTGGATAGCCAAAGGCGGTTTTTTCATTACTTATCGATATCATACAAGGAACCGGATAGTCATATCCGTTCAATAAATATTCCTTTGTATGAAAACGAACCTATCAGGCCATTGCCAGCATCAACCCATTCAGGCGATGGACGAACCCGGCCGGATCTTCCAACTGACCACCTTCGGCCAGAATCGCCTGATCCAGCAGCACCTCGGCCCACTCGCCAAAACGGTCATCATCAGTCTCAGCACTCATACGCTCCAGTAACGGATGCGTCGGATTAATTTCCAGTGTAGGCTTAGTGCTTGGCATCTCATGACCGGCCTGCTTCATCAGATTCTGCATATACAACGCCATATCGTGCTCATTCAACACGATACAGGAAGGCGAAGAAGTCAGACGGTGCGAAACACGCACATCTTCGACTTTTTCTTTCAGCGTTTCTTTGATTTGCTCAATCAGGCTCTTTGACTCTTCCTCAACCTTCTTCTGCTCTTCCTTGTCAGCTTCAGAATCCAGATCACTCAGATCCAGTTCACCCTTGGCAACAGATTGCAGAGATTTACTATCAAATTCATGCAGGCTATTCGTCAGCCACTCATCGACGCGATCAGAAAGCAACAGCACTTCAATGCCTTTCTTACGGAACACTTCCAGGTGCGGGCTGTTCTTAGCAGCAGTGTGTGAATCAGCAGTGATGTAGTAGATCTTTTCCTGACCTGCTTTCATACGCCCAATATAATCTTCCAGCGATACCGTTTGGTTTTCACTGTCATCATGGGTAGAAGCAAAGCGCAGTAATTTGGCGACCTGCTCTTTATTAGAGAAGTCTTCGCCCGGCCCTTCTTTCAAAACACGGCCAAACTCTTTCCAGAATTCCTGATACTTGTCTGCCTCATTCTTCGCCATGTTTTCCAACAGGCCAAGTACTTTTTTCACCGAACCGTTTTTCATCGAATCGATGATTTTATTGCTCTGTAAAATTTCACGCGAAACATTCAGCGGCAGATCACTGGAATCAATCACACCACGCACAAAGCGCAGGTAACGCGGCATCAGGTTTTCCGCATCATCCATAATGAACACGCGCTGCACATAAAGCTTGATGCCCTGCTTCTGCTGCGGCTCAAACAGATCAAACGGCGCTTTCGATGGCAGGTATAATAAGGAAGTGTATTCCAGATTGCCTTCTACACGATTGTGCGACCAGGCCAGAGCTTCCTGCCAGTCATGTGACACATGTTTATAGAACTCCTGGTATTCCTCATCCTTGATTTCGTTCTTTGCCCGTGTCCACAGCGCATTCGCTTTATTGATGGTCTCCCATTCTTCGGTCAACTTGCCCTCGTCATCAGACTTCAGCATTTTCACCGGTAACGGAATGTGGTCAGAATACTTGGTAATAATCGAACGCAGACGCCAGCTGTTTGCCAGCTCTTTTTCTTCTTCTTTCAGGTGCAGCACAATTTCAGTACCACGCCCATCCTTAGTCACATTCTCCAGCGAGTAACCCGCCTGACCATCTGACTCCCACTGCACTGCAGAATCAGCAGCCAAACCAGCACGACGGGTAGTCAGCGTCACTTTGTCAGCAACAATAAACGAAGAGTAAAAACCGACACCAAACTGGCCGATCATATGCGCATCTTTCTGCTGATCACCGGTCATTTTGGACAGGAATTCTTTGGTGCCCGACTTAGCGATGGTACCAATATTATTGACCACCTCATCACGGCTCATCCCAATACCATTATCACGGATAGTCACAGTATTAGCTTCTTCGTCGTATTCGACTTCTACCCGTAACTCACCATCGCCTTCATACAGGCTATCGTCCGCAATCGCTTCAAAGCGCAACTTATCGCAGGCATCAGCACCGTTAGATACCAGCTCGCGCAGGAAAATTTCCTTGTTTGAATACAGCGAGTGGATCATCAATTGTAATAGTTGATTGACCTCAGTCTGAAACTCAAGGTTTTCTTTTTCAACAGTAGCACTCATTTAGTCAATTTCCTCATTCACGTCTTGAGAAAGTTCGCCTTCATATTCGAATTGAAAGCTTACTTTCATGGCTATTAATACTCAGATGCAAAATAAATGGGGTAAACCGGATAAATTTCAAGGGAAAAGCACAAGAAATTTTCATCAACAAAACGGGCTTTATCTGCAAAAAATATTTCTAAGCAACAGAACACGTGTTTTCAACAGCACAGGCCTATTTGAGCTAAAGGGCACCGGCCCAAACACAGCTGATTACTTTTGTTTGCTGGCTTATACAAGTTTGGTGTTTATTGCCTGCATGATTTTCAGCCACACACTTACAGCTAATCAATTCAATTGACAGTCATAATCACACTTCTATAATGATCGGTTTAGCCGTTGAAACGGAGTAGGGAAAAAGCACACCAGCGCCACCACAACTTGTCAGATTCTGTCATCAGAAATTACCGATACTTCATAAGGTGACAGGTCACGCAATGTGCGATTCCAGAATAAATAATGTTAAAACCGGAACATATCCGAGCGTTGCGCCAAAACGGGTTCCCACCGGAAATGGTGTTAAAGGGCTTTGAAGCCACCACGATTCAGCGTGGTGTCTACTACTTTGAAAACCGCCGCGTCATCGAATCCAGTAATGATGTGCCCAGCCTGAGCCTGATACAGCTGGAAGCCAGTGTCTTGGGTGAGCAAAAATATACCACCCGCGTCAATATTGATCTGAGCAGTTACCAGATCCGCAGCCGTTGCTCCTGCCCGGTTTATAAACAGTGCAAGCACGCTGTCGCAGCAGTACTGGATTATGTGGTTGGTGAAAACCCGGCGGGTATTAGCATGCCCGGCAGCAACGCTGTTAAAGAACCGAAAAAACCCAGCGCAGTTGAACTATGGCTGGCAGAGCTGAATACTGATAGCAAGAAATTAACTCAGGCCGTCGTGCAGGCAAATCCGGATAATGCCCGGGTTGATCTGATTTACCTGCTAAGCCAGAAAGACAAAAACAGTAATCAACTCGATGTTGAACCACGACGCGCAACCCGTCTGAAACGCGGTGGTTACGGTCAGGGTTATCGTGTTCAGCTCAGTGACCTGTTACACCAATGGAAAGACCCCGGCTTCAACTGTACACCGGAAGATCGTGACATTAGCCACCTGTTAATGCCCCACCGGCATAACAATCTGTATACCCCGGAAAGTAAAACCTACAGCATCACCGGTGGCATTGGCCGTCTTGCTCTGCAAATGATGTTAGAAACAGGACGGGCATTCTGGCAGAAGACCGATTACCCCGCTTTACAGGACAGCGCGCCCCGCACGCTGGAATTTGCCTGGGAAAGTACCGCAGATGAAAAATCCCGTCAGATTCAGCCGCTGGCTTCGATTGCCATTCATGACTACTTCTGGATGGATCAGCTGTACTTTGTCGATGTATTACGCAGCGAAATTGGTGAACTGCAACATGCGCCCCTGTTACCTCAGCAAGTGGTTAACCTGCTGAAAGCTCCTCCTATCCCGCATGAGGAAGCAAAAAAAGTCAGTGAAAAATTACTGGATATTTTGCCCAATGCGGAAATTCCATTGCCTGCCAGGGAGATGAACCCCGAGGCAATTGATGTCCATGTTGAACAGCTAATACCTGTACTGGAACTGCGGGCGGCTGCCAAAACAGATAACCCTGAACTCGCTGATATGCTGCCGGAGCAGCATATTGCCAGCCTGAGTTTTGATTATGCCGGTCATGAGATTCAACCGGATCACCAACAGGGACTAAGCCTGTTGCGGCGGGATAATTTCCGATACCGCATCCACCGCAAACCCGAGTTAGAACAGCAGGCAATTGATCGCTTGGTTCAGTGCGGTTTTAGCCAGCCAAAGCCCAATAGCCGTTTTAAACCACTGGAATTGATTCTCGATGCTGATAGCCCGATGCTGGTGGCATTGCGCTGGAATAATTTCCTGGATCACACCCTGCCTGAGTTGGAAGAAGCAGGTTGGCGCATTACACGTGATGATAGCTTTACGATGGAATTCACCCTGGTGGATGACTGGGAAGCTGAGCTGGAACAGCAGGGACAGGAATGGTTCGATATTAGTCTGGGTTTTGTTATCGAAGGCAAACGCATTAACCTGCTGCCCATTCTTGTCGACATGCTGGCACAGATGAAAGATCCGAAAGAGCTGCACACACTGCTGGCAGCTCAGGAACACATGCTGATACCGCTGGACGACAAGCGTTGGGTAAAGCTGGAATCCGGACGACTGAGTAATGTACTGAATACATTGATTGAGCTTTATGACAATGACCCACTCGATCACTCCGGTCAGTTACGGTTAAATAAATTTCAGGGGGCACAGCTTGCCGAATTGCTGAATGACCCGAAATTACACTGGAAAGGTGCAGATGAACTGAAAAATCTGGCCAATAAACTGCATAATTTTCAGGGAGTCGAGACCGTAGAGCCTCCCAGGGGTTTACTCGCTGATTTACGCCCCTATCAGCAGGACGGGCTGAACTGGCTGCAATTTTTACGCGAATTTAATTTCAACGGTGTATTGGCCGATGACATGGGCCTGGGTAAAACCATTCAGGCGCTTAGCCACATGCTGCTTGAAAAGCAATCCGGACGCAGCACCCTGCCCAATCTGGTAATTGCGCCCACCAGCCTGATGAGCAACTGGCGGCGTGAAACTGAAAAATTCACCCCGGAATTATCGGTGCTGGTACTTCACGGCAGTGAACGCAAACAACATTTTGCACAAATCAATGATTATGACCTGGTGCTTACCACTTACCCCTTAATTCTGCGTGATGAGGAGGTATATCGTGATCTGGCGTTCAACTACCTGATTCTGGATGAGGCACAGTACATTAAAAACGCCAAATCCAAGACCACTCAGGTAATTTATGAACTGAAAACCCAACATCGACTGTGCCTGACCGGCACCCCGATGGAAAATCATTTGGGTGAGCTCTGGTCAATGTTCCATTTTTTGATGCCGGGCTATCTGGGGCCGCAAGACCGCTTCTCCCGCCTGTTCCGGACACCGATTGAAAAACAGGGTGATCACGAACGGCAAAAACGCCTGCGCAGCCGGGTAGCCCCCTTTATGCTGCGGCGCAGTAAAGAACTGGTTGCCAGCGAGCTGCCACCCAAAACTGAAATTATACGGACAGTTACTCTGGAAGGCGCACAGCGTGATTTATATGAAAGTGTGCGGCTGGCGATGGACAAAAAAGTCAGGGATGAAATTCGCGACAAAGGATTTGCCCGCAGCCAGATTATGATTCTTGATGCGCTGCTAAAGTTACGCCAAGTCTGCTGTGACCCCCGGATTATGAAACTGGAACGGGCAAAAAGCGTTACTGAATCTGCCAAGCTGGATATGTTATTGAGTATGCTGGATGAGATGCTGGGCGAAGGACGGAAAGTCCTGTTATTTTCGCAGTTCACATCGATGTTAGCATTAATTGAACAGGCCTTTATCGAGCGCGGTTTCCGCTATAGTCTGCTCACAGGGCAAACCAAAGACCGTGAAACCGCCATTACCAATTTCCAGGAAGGCGATGCGCAGGTTTTTCTCATCAGCCTGAAAGCAGGTGGTACTGGTTTAAATCTTACCGCAGCCGACACTGTTATTCATTATGACCCGTGGTGGAATCCGGCAGTAGAGCAGCAGGCAACTGACCGCGCCTACCGCATTGGTCAGGACAAGCCGGTATTCGTTTACAAACTGTTAACAGAAGACACGGTTGAAGAAAAGATACTAAAACTACAAGAGAAAAAACAATCACTTGCAGATGGACTATATTCGGATAAACAGCAACAAAAGGCCAATTTCACCCAGGATGATCTGATGGATTTATTAAGGCCACTGGATAATTGAAAGCGTTTACATCTATAATGCTGGCCGATTGTCCAAATTCATACCATCAAACAAACCAGAGGGGCGTTGTGAGCGAAAACAGGAAGCGTAATAAAACGAGTGACAAAAAGTTTTCCAAGCGCTTCACTTTCGCAGAACTGAAAGAAGAGAGCACGCCCCGGAAAATTGTATTTGCGACATTGGCCGAGATAGCACTGAACGGCCTGAATAATACCACCACAAAATCTATCAGCGAACGCGCAGATTTATCAACAGGTATTATCCATCACTACTTTGACACCAAAGATAATCTCATCTACGCCGCTTACGTTTATCTGGTTCAGGATCTGCATGCCTGTTCCGTCCAGATATACCGTGAAGAAAAAGATCCAAAAACGCGCCTGATGGGACTGATCAGGATGAGCTTTGCCACTGTGCATATTGCACCCGAAGCACGTGATGTCTGGGTATATTTCTGGGCTGATGCGATTAATAATGAACGGGCCAGCCGTTTACTGAATATTTATTATCGCCGTTACCGCAGCAACCTTGCCCGCGCTTTCCGTGAATTAATCGGCGACACTAAAAATGCCCGCGAAGCGGCACAGCTTTTGCTGGCCGGTATTCATGGCGTCTGGTTTACTCATCGTTTTTCTGCCTCTCCCCGGGAGCGGGAAAGAGCTATTGAACTGGTAGAACGGCAGCTCGATATATTATTGATGCATTACGCCAACGATACGTTAACCACCAAAGCTGCCTGAGCAACATTAAAGGCAAGCCGGGCTAGTTTCTCTTCAGCTCTGCAGCACCTTTTCAATACCAGCAGCCATCCGTAACAAGCGGTCATCATCACCATGATGACTGCTAAGCATTAAGCCAACCGGTGCAGAACCAGCCTGATGGCATGGCAAGCTAATCGCGCAACCATCAAAGTAATTCACTGATGAGGTATTACGCAGACAACGCAAATTAATCGCGCCAATATTATCTGCATCCTGAGTTGAGGCTACCGTCGGCGGGACACAGGCTACCGTGGGGTATAATAAGGCATCAATACCCAATACCTGCTTCTCCTGATTAAAGCGTTCAATTAACGCTGCTTTTTCGGCATAGCGCTTAGCCTGTTCCGCTTCCCCTACTCCCTGCCCGCTTAAAATCCGCACTTTGACATAGGGATCGTATTCATCACCGTGTGCCTCAATCAACTCGCGATGCCACTCCCAGGCTTCATGTATTACCGTATTACGGTTGAAAAACATATCCACACAATCGTCAATCACCGGCATAGCCTGACGGATAATTTCAGCGCCTGCATTTTCCAGTTGTTGCACTGCAGCTTCAAAGGCTTCAGCAACCTCTGAATCCAGGTCAGACATTACAACTCCTTCAGGAATCAGGAGCTTCAATGTAGTCAGATCCTTTACCGTTAATGCAGGTAAATCCCTGCTATATTTTCCCTGCATCAGCTGATCCAGCAGGAAACAACTATCAACATCAACCGCCAATGGCCCCGCAGAATCCGAGCTGTGCGACAGCGGGTAAACACCCTGTGCTGACATACGCCCACAACTTGGCTTCATCCCGGTGATTCCGTTGAATGCTGCCGGAATCCGACAGGAGCCTGCTGTATCAGAACCCAGGGTGCCGGGCACAATCCCCTCTGCCACACTTACGGCACTACCGGAAGATGAGCCACCCGGCAAACGGCCCGTTTCCCGGTTCCATACCGAATAAAGAGGCGGATAATTCGGATTCAATCCCATTCCGCTGAAGGCAAACTCACTCATATTCGTCCGCCCCAGAAACAACATTCCTGCCTCTCGTAGCGGACTCACCACCTCAGCATCCTGCTGTGCTGTATCCACCTTATTCTCTAACACCTTAGAACCCGCCAGTGTTTTTTCACCTTGCACATCAAACAGATCTTTTAAGGTGAGCGGCACACCGGCAAGAGGACTCAGCTCAGCACCGCTGCGACGCTGCTGATCAACCGCAATAGCCTGCTGCACTATATCTTCATTCAACCGGACAAAAGTGCCACGACTCCCGGCAGCCAGCTGCAAACGCTCTCTGATCATTTGTTCACAGCTAATGGCACCGCTGCTTAATTGTCCGGCTAACTGACGTATATTGAGTTGTTGCATTGGTTAGAGACCTATTGCTTACGATAAGAAAATGCTTTGCCAAACCGCCAGATCAAATAATCACCACAGGTAATAGCGGGTTGTTGTGCCATAAAGTCTGCACCATAAATCTCCCGTGCATCAATCAGCGTTTGCGGGTCAGGGTCAAAAGCCAATACTAATGACAAACGCTCACGGCCCGAACGATTCACCACCCGGTGGGGTGTTGATTTATAGGCTCCATCTGTCCAGCGGTGCAGCAAATCACCGACATTAACTAATAGTGTACCTTCAATCGGTGGCGCATGTATCCAGTCACCGGCAGCAGTTTGCACCTGTAAACCACCGACATCATCCTGGCATAAAACGGTTAACACACCAAAATCGGTATGGGGGCCAACACCAAAAAACTCTGTACCTAATGCCTCATCCTGAGCCGGATAATAAACATAGGCCGCACGATGCATGGGTTGCGTACAGGTCTGCAGAAAAAAATTATCGCTTAATTCCAAACCAAGCGCGAAACCGCGTAATAGATGCCGGGCAACCGTATCAGCTTCACGAAAATAAGCCATCGCCGCAGCTTCCATATTCGCAGGTTGATCCGGCCACTGATTTTGGCCCCGCAGCGGATGATCTTCCGGGGTATTGCCCTGATCATCCTGATACCCCCAGATAAAACTTTCCTTCAGATCGGTACGGGCTTCATCCTGCATTTTAGCGCCACCCTGCCCCAACCATCCCCGGTGTTTTGCTGATACACTGATCTTAGCTTTTTCAGTCTCACCAGCATGAAAAAACGCCAGAGCGGTACGCCGGGCAGTCTCAATCACCTGATCCGGAATACCATGACCACTGATATAGATAAATCCGAGATTCTGGCTGGCAGCATGCAATTCATGTGCGACCTGTTTTGGGTTGCTGCCATCACGTAACGGCCGGATATCAACAACCGGAATAGCCGCCGGATCAAATTGCCTGGCTTCAGCATAAGCCATAGTGGCGACCTCCCATCGTATTACTCTTTATCACCGCTGTAATAACCGACGATATCACCATCAGTGGTAACCCCCAAACCATTCAGGCACCGGTTGACATAATTGAAATAACCAATAATCTGATTTGCTTCCAGAATCTCGCCATCATCAACCCCGGCAGCTTTTAATGCTTCCACGTCAGCCTGCATCATCTCGCCGGGTCGCAACGTTAATTTTTCAGCATACTGCAACAGCGCCAGCTCTGCGCCTTCAAACACGGTTTCCGGTTGCTTTGCTTGCAATGCAGCTTCCACCTTATCCGCCTTAGCATCATCTCCCATCAGATGCCTGGCATTCGCCCAGTGATTCGCCAGCGAATAAGGACAGTCATTCAGCATCGAGACATAGGAACTGATAGTCTCCTGAAACCACATCGGGATGGTATTTGCATCATCGTGCAATGCTGCCCGGTACAGTACAACATGTCCACGCATCGTATTCGGGCGCAATGAGTGTACACGCATCACATTATCGACCGTACCATGTGGCGTGCGCGCCAGCTTCAGTACATCCAGTAATTCCTCACTGGCGTCTTCGTCGCTGATCATTTTAATCCATGCTGCCATTTCAAAACCTCTTTGCTAAATTGTCTTTACCGGCTTACGACAACCGGTGTCTATTTGCTAATTGCGCTCATCAGTCTGCATTCGCCGTTCCAGCCAGCGTACCCCGGCTGATACAATCAGGATCAGCACCAGATACTCCAGTACCAGAATCGTATAAACCTCTAATGGGCGATATTCAGTTACGACCAGTTCATTCGCTTTACGGGTTAATTCCTGCATGCCTATCACCGACACCAGTGAAGACATTTTCAACATGTACACCAACTGATTGCCCAACGCCGGTAAAATGCGTTTAATCGCTTGCGGCAGGATCACATAACGCATGGTGTCACGATAATTCAGCGAGATTGAATGCGCAGCTTCATACTGCCCTTTATTAATTGACTGAATACCGGCCCGGAAGATCTCAGCCTGAAACGCACTGTCTGATAAAGCCAGCGCGATGACTCCCGCCCAGAATACACTGATTGAAATATCGGCCAGCTGTGGCAAGCCATAATACACCCAGAGTATCAGTACCAGAATAGGCACTGCCCGCACCACTTCAACGTATACCCGGTTAATTCCCCGCAGAAAAGGATTTTTTGCCAGCCCCGGCAGCGCAATCAGCAACCCAACCACCACAGAAATCAGAATTGCCGTTAATGACAGCAATACCGTGTAATACAAACCAGACAACAGAAACTGTAAGTTGGTCATCCCTGACTTTGTGGTCGGATTCACCACATACCAACCCCAGTTTGCGGAACAACCGCTGAGAAACAGGGCAAGAACAACCAACAGCAAAGCAGTTCTGTTGAAATTAAAGGGCTGCTTACTCAATGTTTTATAATTCATGCTCCGGCCCCTTAATGATGCAAAATCTGCTGCAGAAAGCTTTGGCAACGCTGGCTTTCCGGCTGATTAAAGAAGATTTCCGGTGCCGCCATTTCAACAATTTCACCGTGATCCATAAACACCATTTGATCGGCTACCCGGCGGGCAAAACCCATCTCATGAGTTACACACACCATCGTCATACCGCTTTCAGCCAGCTCCGTCATCACATCCAGCACTTCATTGATCATTTCGGGATCCAGCGCTGAAGTCGGTTCATCAAACAGCATAATCTCCGGTTCCATGCACAGGGAACGGGCTATTGCCACCCGTTGCTGCTGACCACCGGATAATTGACGGGGATACTTATCAGCCTGCTCCGGGATACGCACACGTTCAAGGTAGCGCATCGCTAATTCCTTTGCTTGCTCTTTGCTAAGCTTGCGTGCTCTTACCGGCCCCAGCGTCAGATTTTCCAATACCGTCAGATGAGGAAACAAATTGAACTGTTGAAATACCATTCCTACTTTTGCACGGATAGCATTCAAACTGGCTTTGTTGCTGGTCAATTCCACATTATCGACCACGATAGCACCGGACTCATGCTTTTCCAGCTGATTAATACAGCGAATTAAAGTTGATTTTCCAGATCCTGATGGCCCGCAAACGACAATTTTTTCACCGGAATGGACATCCAGTGAAACCTGCTTCAATGCCTGAAAGTCACCAAAATATTTTGATACATCACGGATGCTAATAATAGGTGCCTGCTGTTGATCGCCCGGCATGGCTGCTCCTTTCGCTGATCAGAGATATGGAAATTTATCTGACATTACACGGTCACCAGACAGACCTGAAATGCCGGGATGCTATTTTGCAATCTAACAGCTTTCATGCAATCATGCCAGACGCTTAAAAATCAATGACAGAGGGTATTTCCACCCTGCTGCCCCGAGGAGAAAATCAATGATGAAACTAACTAAGTTATTACCCACGCTGGCCTTATCAGCACTGACATTTTTTGGTGGCCAGGCCATGGCTGCTGACTCAGCTCTGATGGATATTCTGAACAGCGGCAAACTGAAAGTCGGTACAACAGGTGACTGGAATCCCATGACAATGAAAGATGTCGCGACCAATAGCTATACCGGTTATGACATTGACGTTATGACAGAATTAGCGAAAGACCTGGAAGTTGAGCTGGAGTTCGTACCAACTGACTGGAAAACATTAGTAAGTGGCGTCACCTCAGGCAAGTATCACATCACCGGCTCTGCCTCTATCTCGCCAGCACGTGCTAAAGCTGCCGGCTATTCCACCAGCTATTTCTCACTGGCCACTGTGCCACTGATTCTGTCGAAGAATGCTGACAAATTTAAAGACTGGGATGATCTGAATAAAGAAGGCGTGACAGTTGCTGCGACGCTTGGCACCACTCAGGAAAAGCAGGTAAAACAATACTTCCCTGATGCGAAACATCAAATCGTCGAAGCACCGGCCCGCGATTTCCAGGAAGTTTTGGCTGGCCGTGCTGATGCACACATCACCTCCAATGTTGAAGCCTATAAACTGGTAGAAAAGTACTCACAAATGATGATTGTGCCGGTTTCTGCTCCTAAGTCGCCCACTCCTATCGCGATGCTGTTACCACAGGCTGATCAGGTATGGATTAACTATGTCAATACCTGGATCGCTCTGAAGCAAGAACGTGGTTTTTTTGCTGAGCTGGGTAAGAAGTGGAAACTGTCCAACTAAGGCAATACATTCTTAATATCTAATATCTCTGCTCAGCGATTCTGCTGAGCAGGTCCCAGATCTCATCCCCGTCACCGGTAATCTTTCAAACCCATCTTCCAGCTCATGAAACTCCACCACGCCACCTGGCCCGAAATCGAAGCCTATCTGCAGCATCAGGACGGTATTATTATCCCTACCGGCTCAACGGAACAACATGGGCCAATGGGCTTAATCGGCACAGATGCTTTATGTGCGGAACTGGTAGCATCCGGAGCTGCAGATAAACATAATGCCTTACTGGCACCAACGCTGTCTTATACACCTGCTCCGTTTAATATGTCATTTCCCGGCACTATTTCTATATCCCCGAAATGCTTCCGCAAGTTACTTGATGAGATCATTAGCGGTTTGACACAGCAGGGATTTCGCCATATTTACTTCCTCAATGGCCATGGCGCAAATCTAGACCCGTTACGACAGTGCGTAACCACTCACATAACTAATCAACCAGAACTGGCTATACGGGTAAGAAGCTGGTGGGACTTTGCTGAAGTTAACAAGCTACGCCAACAATTTTATGGTGAATGGGAGGGTATGCACGCCACACCCTCAGAGATTGCATTAACACAAACAGCGTACCGGAATGTTCAGCCTGGCAGTTACGCTAATTCACCACCAGAGAAATTGAGTGCTGAATACATCAAAACCCACGCCGGTGATAAACACGGGCCACCAGACAAACACCGCGCTCAATTTCCGGATGGTCGCGTAGGCTCCCACTCAGCATTGGCAACGCCTGCACAGGGTGAAGCCTTACTAGCAGCAGCTATTAGTGCGGTAGAGGCCGATTATCTCGCCTTCCTGAATTCCCAGCACTCACTGAATGATGGCAATGAAAGGCGCATCTGATACAGCGGCTTATTTACGAATAATCATACAAGTGCAGGTAGCATGTGCCAGCAGCTTGCCACTCTGTGTTTTTAACGAACCTTCAGAAACGCCTAGATTACGCGAAATATTCAATACCTGCCCCTTGGCAATCACCTCTTCATGCGGAG
>JBMZDK010000013.1:0-28745 GCA_049614265.1 Thiolinea sp. | reverse complement strand
CGCCCATCATCATTTCCAACATGAAAAAGCACTTCATGTCCTTTGGAATAACCCTTCTCACAAGCTGATTTAATCACCCCAAACATCACGCCACCAATCGCCGCCCCAACTTCTCCCACACAATCCGCCGGATGCCAGATATCAAACTCTTCCTTCCGCACCCGTAAAATCCGCCCTAATGCCAGTGCTGCTTCCTTGAAATAATACTGTTTACCTGATACATCAGTAATCCGAAAATCCAAATCATGCATTGCAATCCCGGCATCACTCAGGGATTGCTTAATCGCTGTTGTCAGGCCATCTGCCCGCAGAGGTTCTTCGGAATCGACATGCGCCGCCTCGGTACCAAATCCCAGTCCATAGCAAATCAATTGTGGTTCGGGCTTTTGGTAAACCGGTTCCACTACAACGGCTGAACCCGCTTCTCCAGGAATAAAACCATCTGAGTTTTGGCTGGTCAGCACATATTCCCGTTCCATAAAATCAGCCAGTGTGGCTCCTACCAGTAAGCTATCGGTTCCGGCAATAATCACATGATTAGTCGTTTTGTCGTGGATCAGTTTGCGTGCCCTTTGTAGAGCAACGCCAAATGAAACCCGACCCATGGCAATCACCCGTGATTTTGCATGAAACTCCAGTCCCATTTCCTGCTGTAACTCAAGGAAAAGGGCATTGTCATCAGTAAATACACGTCCGGGTCGTTCAGTTTCAGGCAGGCAGAGTAATAGTGGTGTTTGCTCTGTTTTAAGCTGCGGGGTCTGTTCAAGACATTCCTGAATAGCTGCTGCAGCCATCTTTACAAGTTTAGTTTTTCCTCGCCATGGCTCCTCAAGCGGTACGCTACAACCCATAATCCATTCGCCGCCGTCATCCATGAACCGGGTTTCCTCAAAGCCGTCGATAGCACAACGAATGGCGGCGCAGCTTGCTGCTGCATTGAGTCCAACGCCAGTCACCATGCCGACTGCAGTAATTGCAACAGGCTGAGTCATGCTTCTTCCTCAGCTTCTTTTTGTTTGGCCCGTTGCAGATGAGCTAATGAGGGGTACCAGGTTTTGCCCAGTTCACGGGCACGCCACCAGCCTCTGCTCATCTTGCCGACAAGTATCTGTGGTATTTCGAAGATATTCTTTTTCAGGGGCAGGCTGGCACGCCAGGTCATAGTGAATAGCCATTTGTCTGGCTCAAAGACAATAGTATCAATAACGGCCTGTGTCTGGTGCTTTTCTCCCTTCTTGCGGAAGAATACGACCGGCATTTCAATCGTTGGTAATCGAAAGCGAATACGACCACCACCGGGTGTCAGATTAATTAAAATGACTTCTTCGCCGCCCTGAGGGTAGGACATTTGCTGGTCTGGCGGAGCGCTTTGAAAATAACGATTATCAAAATCTTTGGGTAAAAACGGAAACTGTTTGTCCAGCCATTCTTCATCGTAAGTACCGGCGAATTCATGACGTGGTTTCCAACCCCGGCCAACCGGCCCAAAGGACATTGGCTGGTAGTCACCATCGGCTTTATTAATCTTGCGATTGACTTCTTCAGTTTGTGGCATTGGTGTGCCATCAACGAGATTGCTGCTGAGGTGTTTATGATAACCTTTGCCGACCGGGTTTTTCATAAAGGCGACATGGCGTTTTTCATCAGCCAGAAAATCATCGATGCCACCAAAAGCCAAATCATAACTAATGGGTTGGTAAGTAAATGCTTTGGGTTGACCGGGGTAAATACCGGCAGCACTGGCTTCCCAGGCTCTTTCACCGCAGACGATGAAAGTTTTACCCATTCCGCCAACTTTTATGCCAACCTGTAGTTCCTGAACCGGCTTGCTGGAGTGCGCGCCGCCAATGAGCAATACATCGCAGGCTGGTTTAACAGGGGAATAATCCACTTCATACACCGGGGCAGAAAAGCCGGGTTCTCCGGTGAAGGTATCTGCCATTATTAAAGGCAGTTGTGCATCGGTTAGCTCTGCCGGGAGATCAGGATGTTCAGGAATACTAAACGTTCCCTTGATGGCGACGACCAGTGACTCACGGCCATTCGAGTCCATACCCATGGTATAGCCTGCCTGCATTTTAGTAGCATTTAACAGTTCCATGAGCTTGGCTAGTTAATTTGCACAGAACCGCCCTTAATACGGTTCACGCCAGAAGATCGGTTTAATAGGTAAGCACCCCGGATAAGGACTTTACCTGCTTTTGTTAGTGTAATACTGGCTTTGCCACATTTGAGCGTGATACTTCGTTGAGCATTTAACACCAGGTGTTCATCATCACTGTCAATGGATAGGGGCGAATTATTGTTTTTAGGCGTTGCATGAGTTTCCGGTTTATGGATCGGGCCAATAATTAGCGGATATTGAGGGTTACCCTGTTCAAATAATAAGGCAACATCTTTGCCAATATCGTCTTGCTGCAGCTGAACAGTTGTTCTGGCCTGGACAGCATTTTCCATTGGGTTTTCTGGAAAGACAACCATAGGGTTTTGTTTTTCGTCTATTCCCACTAATACCCCAATCACCACGCCGTCCAAACGCTGACCGGGTGATTTTACTGGTGTATGTTTTTTGACAGTCGCCATTGTCGGTTCCTCACAATAAATAACGGCTTGATGGTGAAAAGCAGTTTTTCAACATTAAGCAAAAATGAGTTTTGCCGGAAGTTAGTTTTGTAAGATTTTCTGGCCTTTCATTGTAATATTTTTACTGGCTTTGACATCGATTTTACCTGAGCCATTGACAGTAATGTCTTTGCCGCTAATACGTATACTGCCGTCTTTCTTCATGGTGATACTGGATTTACCGGTTCTGATGACAATTTGGTCGCCCGCTTCAATCGTGATGTTTTTACCAACCTGAATGTTTTGGTTTTTGCCAATGTTGATTGACTCATTGTCACCGACGCTTTCGCTACGGTTTTTACCAATGGTGATGCTTTCATCTTTACCAACCTGTTCGGTACGATTTTTGCCAATAGTGATCGCTTCATTATCACCGACATTTTCCTTACGATTTTTGCCGATGGTGATAGTTTCATTCAGCGCAACTTGTTCGCTGCGGTTTTTCCCGATAGTGATTGATTCATTATCACCAACGTTTTCTCTGCGATTTTTACCAATGGTGATGGATTCATTGCTGACAACCAGTTCAGTACGGTCATTGCCAATGGTAATTTTTTCATTATTACCCACGGTTTCCGTACGGTCACGGCCAATGTTGATGGTCTCATCGTTGCCAACATCTTCAGTACGATCATGCCCAACAGACGTAGTCTCGTCATTTTCAACAATATTGTCCTGATTTTTCTCAGCATGGACATAAAGCTGTTCCTGGCCTTTTTTATCTTCCATCCGAATTTCATTAAAATTCGATGAGCTACCGCCTTTTGAAGAACGGCTTTTGATACCGCTTTGGGTTTTGTTGGCTGGTAAATCATAGGGCGGCATTTGTTCTGCGTTGTAAACACGGCCAGTGATAATGGGATTGTCCGGGTCACCTTCGAGAAAGTCGACAATGACTTCCTGGCCGATACGTGGAATATGGATGCCACCCCAGTTTTTCCCTGCCCAAAGCTGTGAAACCCTAACCCAGCAGGAAGAGTTTTCATCTTTACGACCATAGCGATCCCAATGGAACTGGACTTTTACCCGGCTGTATTTATCGGTGTAAATTTCTTCGCCCGCCGGGCCAACCACGACGGCGGTTTGTGGCCCCTGTACAATAGGTTTAGGTGTGTTTTGGCTACTACGGAAGGGGGTTTTACTATCAATAGCCTGAAAGTCATTCAGGTATTCCCCACTGGCACCGCTACTACCTGCACCATAGGTTTCATTCTGAAAACGGTGATTAACTGCGGTTAAAAGGTATTCTTTGTTGTGATCTTTGCGGGGATGTTCTTCCAGTTTGAATAAGCCACCCGCTGTCATACCGCGAACACTACTGCGTGCCTGTGAGGTTTCGTAGCGGGCATGCAATTCTTCAATTCGCGTTTTTGAATACTGGTTGCCATCATCAATCTCGATGTATTCACCGGGGTAGTCGTAAATTTCTTCACTGCCTACTGCATGCGGTTTAGCCAGATTGGTGTTTACCTGTAAGTTGGCTCTCGGGCGTTCAAAATCATAATCATTCAGCGCATATTTTCCGGGGAGAATACTTTTTGACGTCGCCCAGTCGGTACAGAATTCTTCTTCACGCAGCGAACCTTCGCCGGGAATCATGAGCGGGACACGACCGTTATTGGTTTTTATTGCCTGATGAGCGCTGTAATCATCGGCAAGAATCAGTTTGTGTGCACCTTCCTGGTGCTCAAAGTAATAATAGATGCCTTCTTGTTCCATAAGACGACTGACAAAGTTAAAGTCTGTCTCGCGATACTGTACACAGTATTCCCAGGTACGGTAGTTACGGGTTAGCCGGTCTTCAAGGTCATAGCCACCACAGACTTCTTTGATAATTTCTGGAACAGACATTGCCTGAAAAATTTTACAGTCCGCAGTTCGGGTTAGTAGCCACAACCAGGGCTGGACTGTCATCCGATAGACCCCGCCGCCAAAAGAGTCACGTCGGTCAATCTGGGTGAAGTCAGTGGCGTGGCCGTTGAAAAAGCGTGGACTGGCATCAGCAAAATTCAGACGAATGGTAATGCTTTTCCCGAGCAAATCTTCGAATTTAATATTTTCCTGTTCGCTGAAAAGCTCTGCTTCAATATGAAACAGGCGTCCCATTTCTTCGGTGATATTAACATTGCTTAACAGGAGAATATCTTTTCCCAGTGGCGTAATGATTTCTGCGGTACGATGTGTTTGGGTTAATGCCATAGCACTAGCTCTTTAGCAATATTCCAATAGTTGTTAGTTGATCTAATCAAATTGGAAGGTTTTCTATCTGCAGTTGCCTGATGCATTGCATGGGACATTAACTTATGCCTCCTCCTTGTGTTGAGAGCCAACCCAATGCCTGTAATCGGGTTCTGAGGCCTGCACTCAGAGGCTTTCCCCTGTACTGGGTTTTAAGGAAGTTCTTAATTTCTCTGGCACCTGTTTCCATACCCCGGGCTATACTGTCTGCTGCGTTTGAGGGTAGGTGCCTTTGACTGGAAAATGGAAATTTTCTGTTGCGGCTTCCCAAAAGAGTTTCTATGTCACTGACCAGCTTATTGGTAAACTGAAGTCTTTCATCGGATGCTTGTGCATGTAAAATTTTTCCGGGATAGGTGAAACCCTGATTAGTAGCACTGGCAAAGGTATCAAGATTTTTAAATTGATTGCCCGGATCAAAAGAATCTAACCCTAATACTTCAGCTTCAAAGCCATTATCATTGAAGAAGAAGTTCCCCATGTTTTGTATAGCTTGTAATCGTTGTTGCCCCATGGTGCCAATTCTGTAAAACTCAACCCGATCCTGATTGCCATTAAAAGCATCGGCGGCAAGAATTTTTCCTAATTTCTCCAGCGCTGAAGGCTGATTCAGGATTTTTCTGATGGTTTTTACCCCCGATTTGTCTCCATTCTCTCTTTGTCCGGCTGAATTTAAATCGATCAGGTTGTCTTTGGCCTTCATCACGATAATCACTGGTTTGGTGGTTCCGACTGCGTGATGTCTTGTGGCTAATTCCAGGTCTTCTATTAATTTGGGAATACGATAGCCCCAGAGAGTGGTTTTTAAAGTTTGTATTTCCTGTGGTTTGAGCTGCCGTGTTTTCGCCTGTGGGTCAACCGCATTCATAATTTTAATGTGATCAGTGACATGCCGGCGGTGAGCTGCATTTTCCACTTTAATAACGACATCAGGCATCGTTGAAATGAATGCTGGATTATTGTGAGGTGGATCAGGATTAAAGCTGACCCTGTAAACCGGATGGCCAGGAGCAATTTCTGTAATATCTGCTACGTTGGACGCACTAAAGTTTATTGTTTGATTTATATCCATTCTCCCTCCTGGTCAGTGATTTGATTTTCTGTAACGATTAATAGTCGTCCTCATTACTTACACCAAGAATATATTGCATTTGATTTACGCTATCTGGCGACAATTCCTGGACGATTTGCATGAAATCCTGGTCGACCATTTTTTTTGCCCGGTTAAGTAATAAAGGTACCGGGCTGCCGGGCTCATTTTTAGTATAGTAATCACAGATTTTATCGATGGCTTTAATTACATCACCCCGGTTATTTATTTCATGTGCGGCAGCAGAAACTCTAATATTTTGTGCACCGGTATTCACGTCGCCAACAGTTCCATCTGTTGATTGAGGTGCTGAAGTTTCCGCCTCTGCTTCCGTATCGCCAGCTTTTTGATTGAGTATAAGTGTGATCTCTTTCAGGCAATCATGCAAGTTGCTTAGATCCGGGTAGCCGAGTGGGGCAGCACGCTCTTTGAAGAGTTCTTCAATTTTTGTTAGGTCGTCCATACCTGTTGAGACAGATTGCGCCAGCTCTGCGACACCCTCCCGCCCCATTTCTGTAAATACACCGTCAACATGTTCCGGCCTGGGAGCTTCTTCTCCTGAATCTGCAGTGCCCGGATTATACGCGGCCTGAATTTCATTAAGGCTGAAGGCACCTAACATTCTGGCAGAAATAATAGGTTGTTTACGTAACTGGAGGATAAAGCTGATATGGGAAAGCTCGGATAATACGTTGGTTCGTTCCCACGCAGGATCTTCCGGGTCTTCCTGATCCAGCTCCGGATACATACATTCCCAAAATGTGTCCAGAGACTGTCGGATTAAGCTGATGCCAGTGCAAAAGCCTTTCAGTCCCTCAGTGTGAAGTAAAGCCATGCTCAGGTAAGACAGAACTTGCAGATCCCGGGTGTGATTCAGTAATTCAAGTGACAGCGTTTTAACTTCTTTCCAGTCGGGGCCGGAACGGTCATCTTCATCGGTATAAAACTGTCTGTCAGGTTCTCCCTTTTTGGCTTTTTCAAGGTCAACAAAAGTGGCGGAGCCCTGAGCAGGATCGCCACATGCAGAGTCTTCCCGGATAGGTTGTAGCAGTTGTTCGATATTTATCATATGAAGTTTTTCTTTCAGTTTTTTTCGATCTGGGTTATAAATAAATTCTAGTGCAAAATTATAAAATTAATCATTGGAAGCAAAGCATTTTCATGTTCTCTGATGAAGGCGCAATATTAGCAGACGGAT
Source organism: Thiolinea sp. (assembly GCA_049614265.1). Classification (GTDB taxonomy): domain Bacteria; phylum Pseudomonadota; class Gammaproteobacteria; order Thiotrichales; family Thiotrichaceae; genus Thiolinea. Next base: position 21,597 of record JBMZDK010000013.1, on the reverse strand, counting down.
GCGACAGAAAAAGTTTGCGCCAGTCAACACCTAATACTATAAATGTAATGGATGGCAACATATACATGCCATTTTTCAGCGGAGCCGTCGGGTTGTTAAGTACGTGCGCGAAAGTTATCAGTGATTTTAAGTTCTCTGCCCTGTTGGCTGGTAAGCCCTGGGCGTCTGTGAACTATTACCGTACTGTTCATAAACATTGTTTTACTGTTGTCTGAGCTGTGTTTCAGCGCAAACTGTGACGCAGTTCACATATATGCTTCTTGTCATGGTATATATTTGCAAGCACTTTCGTTAATTATTATTTAAAAAATGAGGAGGGTCTGGAGTGGCAAAGGAAAGTAGTCAGAAATTTATTGCCAGGAACCGTGCGCCACGCGTACAAATTGAATATGACGTCGAGTTGTATGGTGCTGAGAAAAAAATACAGCTTCCTTTTGTGATGGGGGTGATGGCGGATTTATCAGGGAAGCCTGAAGAGCCGTTGGCCGCTGTTGCAGATCGTAAAATGCTGGAGATTGACGTTGATAATTTTGATGATCGTCTTAAGTCGATGAAGCCCAGAGCGGCTTTCCACGTTCCTAATACCCTCAGTGGCGAAGGTAATCTCAGTGTCGATCTGACGTTCGAAAGTATGGATGATTTTTCACCTGCTGCAGTTGCGCAAAAAGTTGAACCACTGAAGAAATTGCTGGATGCACGAACACAGTTATCCAACCTGCTTACTTATATGGATGGTAAAACCGGTGCTGAACAGTTGATTGCAGAAGCGTTGAATGACCCTGCTTTATTACAGTCGTTAACAGCAGCGCCGAATGCTAATCAGGGTGAAACTTCAGAAAGCGGGGAGGAGTGAGCTAATGGCAGATGCACTACAGGATGCTGCTGGCCAACCATCAGCAGGTTTAATGGAATCCAGTGATTTTTCAGCATTACTGGAAAAAGAATTCAAACCGAAATCAGACCGATCTAAGGAAGCTGTTGAAGAGGCGGTGAAGACACTTGCACAACAGGCGTTACAGAACGCTGGTGTGGTTTCTGATGATGCCATTCGTACGATTCAGTCAATGATTGCTGAAATTGATCAACGTCTTTCAGAACAGGTAAATCAGATTATTCATCATGAAGACTTCCAAAAGCTGGAGAGTAGCTGGCGGGGCTTGCATTATCTGGTCAACAATACCGAAACAGATGAGATGCTGAAGATTAAGGTGATGAATATCTCCAAGAAGGAGCTAACCAAAAATCTGAAGCGGTTTAAAGGCGTATCGTGGGATCAGAGCCCTATCTTCAAGAAAGTTTATGAAGAAGAATATGGCCAGTTTGGTGGTGAACCCTTCGGCTGTCTGGTTGGGGACTACTATTTTGACCACAGCCCGCAGGATGTTGAACTGTTGGGGCAAATCAGCCAGATTTCGTCTGCTTCGCATGCACCTTTTATTACAGCGCCCTCTCCGACGCTGCTGAATATGGATAGTTGGCAGGAGCTGAGCAATCCCCGGGATATTACGAAGATTTTCCAGACTCCGGAGTATGCGTCCTGGCGATCATTACGTGAATCAGAAGACTCCAGATACTTGGGAATGGCTATGCCACGTTTTCTGGGGCGGTTACCTTACGGTGCTAAAACCAGTCCGGTTGACGAGTTTGCTTTTGAAGAAGATGTCGAAGGTTCAGATCATAGCCGTTATTGCTGGGTGAACGCTGCTTACGCTATGGCGAGGAATATTAACCAAGCCTTTAAGCTCTATGGCTGGTGTTCCCGTATTCGTGGCGTTGAATCCGGAGGTGCTGTAGAAGGTTTGCCGACGCATACTTTCCCGACCGATGATGGTGGTGTGGATATGAAGTGTCCTACTGAAATTGCCATTAGCGATCGTCGTGAAGCAGAACTGGCTAAAAATGGGTTTATGCCGCTGTTGCATAAGAAAAACTCTGACTTTGCAGCGTTTATTGGTGCCCAGTCGCTTCAAAAGCCGTTTGAATATGATGATCCGGATGCGACAGCCAATGCCAATTTGTCTGCCAGATTACCGTACCTGTTTGCAACCTGCCGTTTTGCACATTATCTGAAGTGTATCGTACGGGATAAAATTGGTGGTTTTGCTGAGCGTGATGACATGGAACAGTGGTTAAATAACTGGATTATGAATTACGTGGAGCCGGATCCGGATGCGAGTGAACGTGCGAAAGCAGAACGCCCGCTGGCCTCGGCAGAAGTTAAGGTACAGGAAGTGGAAGGTAATCCCGGTTATTACACTTCTCAGTTTTTCCTGAGACCGCATTATCAACTTGAAGGACTGACGGTTTCTTTGCGCCTGGTGTCACGCCTGCCAACTGAAAAAGGTCAGTAATAGCTAAACACGTATGCAATAGCCTGAAGGTTGTTTCTGCTTTAAGCAGTCACTTTATTGCTCAAGTATCTGAAAGCTATTGTCATGCGACTATGAAAATGTTGTTTACGCGAGAGGCCGGCTTGTAACTGAGCCGACCTTAGCAATTGACATAAGTACATACGTGAGAGTTTAGGGAATTGATATTTCCCCGGGGTCGTTAATTTACGGATCCTGAGTATTTCAGAGCTTTTGTCGTACTACTTAAAACTTATTTAAAGCCTGTTAAATTAGCAAATTACGAGGAAAATAATCATGGCAGCAGATTTCTTTATCAAGATTGATGGTATCGATGGTGAAAGTACTGACTCAGATCATGTCAAGTGGATTGAAGTGCAGAGCCTGAGCTGGGGTGTGCAGAGAAATGTAGGAATGGATAGTTATAGTGCCACCACGGGTGGTACATCTTCCGGCCGCGCCATATTGGGCACCGTGAATTTCTCTAAAGCGATGGATAAAGCCACCACCAAATTAATGGAGTATTGTGCAACCGGAAAGCACTCCCCTAAAGCTGAAATTCACTTCTGCCAGGCAGGGGATGGTGACAAGAAGCATACCTACATGAAATATACGTTGGAAAATGTGGTTGTTGCCAGCTATGACGTTGGAGCAGGGGGAGATTTCCGCCCGAATGAAAATATTAGTTTGGTATATGAGACAATTGAAACCGGCTATAAGGATCTGACAAATAAAGGTGCCGGCGGAGCTGAGCTGAAGTTTAAGTACAGCGCCTCAGAAAATAAGAAAGTTTAAGGAAACAATAGCGTGGTTTAAATGGTTTGCTCCATTTAAGCGACTGTCTATAGAGAGTCTCTGCAGTATTTTTAGAGACTCTTTTTTCATGAGGTGATTATTTTGAGTTATGAGCAATATTTGCAAGATGGTCAGCTCTCTGCTGCGTTGTCAACAGTAGAAGGGCAGATACGTAAGCAGCCTGCTGATGCTAAACACCGTATCTTTCTTTTTCAGTTGTTACTTGTTCAGGGGAAATGGGAACGGGCAGCAAAACAACTGGATGTTATAAAAAAACTCGATGCCAGTGCTATAGCTATGGTGCAAATGTATCAGGCTGCCATATCCTGCGAGCTATTCCGGGAGTCTGTTTTCAAAGCAACACATGATCCAATGTTTCTGGGGCAACCTGAAGAGTGGCAGGCTTTGTTATTGCAGGCCTTTAAACTGGATGCACAGGAGAAATTCCAGGAAGCCGCATCTGTCAGGGCCAAAGCTTTTGAGCTGGCTCCAGCTTCGCCGGGTACGTTGGATGGTCATTCCTTCGATTGGATCGCCGATGCAGATATGAGACTTGGCCCGATGCTGGAAATGATTGTAGAGGGTAAGTATTTTTGGGTTGCATTTGAGCATATCGAACTACTTGAACTGGAAGCACCGTCAGATTTGCGCGATTTAGTCTGGCTGCCGGGGCATGTACGCTGGAGAAACGGCGGTGAGGCTTATGTATTAATCCCTTCCCGTTATCCCGGTTCAGAACGGGAAGATGATTTGGCTCTGGCACGGAAAACGGAGTGGGAGGAACCGGTCGCCGGTACTTTTCATGGGTTTGGGCAAAGAATATTTGCAACAGACGCAGAGGATTTTTCGTTGCTGGATGTCCGGAAGATAAACCTCGGGCTGAATGAGGTTGAAGGGGATAAGATTGAAGGATGATACTCCTTTACTTCCTTCGTTGCTGGATCGGTTGAGTGATGACTCATTCGTACATCATGGTGTTAGTGCCTGTGAAAATGAAATTGAACGTCTGACCCAAAATCTGCGAGATACCAGTACTGATGTGCCGGATAAAACACGGAGGAAATGGGAACAAGAGATAGGGAAACAACAGGCGCATATTAATTATCTGAAAGGCTTTATTGGTTCTGTTGAAGATGTCCGCGAATCGGTGAAGCGTGATTTGAGCTGGTTGATGAATTGCCGGAATTTTTATAGTCAACAGGACACTGGGCTGGATAGTCGAATTGAAACGTTGGATGAAGAACGTTATCCATATATCGCTTCCTCTGTTCTTAACTATGGATTGCCCGATTTAACAGGCAGAACCGTTTCCAGTTTGCAGGGATCACGTTTAGAAAAAATGCTGAAGAAGGTCTTGCTGACTTATGAACCACGCATTATTCCTGAGACACTTGAATGTACTTTATTGCCGGAAGATCTGACACGTGGTGACAGTGCACTGGTGTTCGAAATAAATGGCATGCTGTGGGCAGAACCTGCCCCTGTACATCTCCAGATCAGAACCCAGCTTGACCTTGAAAACGGCGATATGACCATTGTGGAGTAGGTGAATGAATCAGGAAAAGCTGCTGGAGCATTATGAAAAAGAATTGCAGTTTTTGCGTGAAATGGGGACAGAATTTGCCGAGCGTTTCCCTGGTATTGCCGGGCGCCTTGATCTTGGAGGATTCAAATGTGCTGATCCCTATGTTGAACGTTTGTTGGAAGGCTTTGCCTTTCTGACTGCCCGTGTCCAGTTAAAAATAGAGGCAGATTATCCCCGGTTTACTCAAAACCTGATGAACCTGGTTTACCCGCACTACCTTTCTCCGCTGCCTTCCATGGCGATTGTGTCTTTTGAAGCAGATATGGGAGGGAACCTGAGCGAAGATGGTTTTCGTTTGCCCAGAAATACACGGTTAAGAACGGCTGCTGTAAACGGGCGGAGTCGGTGCGATTTTCGCACTGCTCATGAATTAATGTTGTGGCCGGTCGAGATTAAAAAAGCAGAATACCTGAATGCCGGAGAGGCCGGTTATTATACCAGTCATAGTAACCAGATTCGTTCCGGGATACGGATGAATATTACGGTTGCTGATACGATTCCATTGAATTCTCTGGCAATGGACGACCTGGTCTTTTATCTCAATGGGACGGGGGAAACGCCGAGTCGAATTTATGAATTGTTATTAGCTCATGCTGACAAGATTGTGGTGCGTTCTTTGACAGCGGATGGAAAGCTGGACCGGGAGTGCTTTCTGGATAAATCCTGTTTGCAACCGGTCGGGTTTGCGGATGAAGAGTCTTTGCTGCCACAAACAGATGTATCATTTAAAGGGTATCGTTTGTTGCAGGAATATTTTGCTTTCCCGGAGCGCTTTTTATTCGCCCGCCTTTCCGGTTTACAAAGCGTAATTAAGCAAAGTTCTGAGGCTGCTGTTGAGCTGGAAATCATTGTTTTATGCAGTCAGGGTAGTGAGCTGTTAAGTGGTGCACTGAATGCTCAGAACTTTGTTTTGCACTGTTCTCCGGTAATTAACCTTTTCCCTAAAAGGGCTGATCGTGTTCATGTATCCCACCGGACTCATGACCACCACGTCATTATTGACCGAACCGCTGTGCAGGATTATGAGGTGTATTCCATTGGCCGGGTGACGGGATTTGATGACAGTTTGAAGGCGTCTCACCGGTTTTTGCCTTTTTATGAACGCAGGCCAACGGACGAATCAGATGGTGCTGATGCTTATTTTACCTGGCGACGTGATGAAAGTTTATTGCCGGTAAATACAAGAAAAAATATGAATTACGCCGGGAGTGAGGTCTATCTTTCGCTGGTTGATGCAAAAGCTGCCCCCTGGCCGTTTGATCTGAAACAACTGGAAGTGGAGGTTATGTGCACTAACCGGGCATTACCTCTGGAGATAGCTGCTTATAAAGGCAAAATCAATTTTACAATGGAAGATGCTGCACCAGTCACGAAAGTGGTTGGGCTTGCCGGGCCAACCAAACCAGTGAAGGCATGGGATGAAGGGGAGCATGCCTGGCGGTTGGTTAATCACTTATCGTTAAACTATCTGTCTCTGCTGGATAAAGATGCCCGCGAAGGTGCTTCTGCCTTGCGTGAGTTAATGCGTTTATACAGTCATTCCGCATCACCTGCCGTTAAAAAGCAAATTGATGGTGTGTTGAGTGTGGAGAGTAAGCCGGTCGTCAAGCGTATTCCAGGGGAGGGGCCAATTGCATTCGGACGTGGCACAGAGATTCAGTTGCAGTGTCAGGAAAGGGCCTTTGATGTTATTGGCATTTTTGTATTAGGCAGTGTACTGGAACAGTTTTTTGCAAAATACGTTTCTATTAACAGTTTTACCCAGGTTGTCTTGAATAGCAGCGAACGGGGAGAGGTAATGCGATGGCCAGTGAGAACCGGAACAGCGCCGACACTCTGAGGCTGTTTGAAGAAATTATTGCTGATGCACCGCGCTGGGGGTATTACGCTGCCCTGCGTCAGTTTGAGTGCCTGTATGCTGACCAGCCAAGATTGGGTGAAAGTCGCCGACCTTCGGATGACAAAATTCGCTTAGGTCAGGAACCCTCTACCATTTTTGCTCCCGCTACTTTGCATGCTGCGAACAGGAATGATGAGTTATTGCATCTGAGTGTATTGTTTATGGGGGTATTTGGCCCTAACGGCCCTTTGCCGCTGCATTTGACTGAGTATGCCCGTAACCGGATACGGGATGTGAAAGATGAATCAATGGTGAAATTTATGGATATGTTTCACCACCGGCTGCTTAGCCTCTTCTACCGGGTATGGGCTAATAAAGAACCAACAGTACATTATGACAGGCCGGACAGTGATCGCTTCCATTGTTATGTCGGCAGTTTGCTGGGTATTGGCGTACCTGAACTATGGGAGAGGGATGGGCTTTCAGATAACAGTAAATTGCATTTTGCCGGTCATTTTGGGGCATTACCGCACCATGCAGAAGGACTCAGTTCAATTTTACGTTCATTTTTTAAGGTGCCCCTTAAAATTCAGGAATTTGTTGGGGAGTGGCTGAAAATCCCCGATGAGAGTTTGTGCAAACTGGGAAGTCATAGTGGTGCTCTGGGCGTTGATACTGTGTTGGGAGGTTATAGCTGGCAGTGTCAGTATAAATTCAGGCTGCTGATTGGGCCGATGCCATTGCAGGACTATAAACAATTACTGCCCGGTGGGGAAAAGCTGGCACTGGTTTCCGATATTTTAAAAAACTATCTTGGCTATGAGCTGGCTTGTGATGCCAGATTGATACTGGATAAAAAAGAAGTGCCCGGTGTTTCCTTAGGTCAAAGCGGGCAGCTTGGCTGGACAACCTGGCTTAATAATCAGCCTGCCGATTCCGATGCTGATGATTTGCTGTTAAATATTCGAATTTAAGATTCATGGCTGCTAAGCCGTGGGTAACCGGAGGGAAGTGATGAGTGATATTAGTCGTACCGCCTTGTTCAAAAAGCTGAACCCATTAACGTTTAAGGCGATTGAAGGAGCCACTGTTTTTTGCAAGTTACGCGGTAATCCCTATGTGGAACTGGTTCACTGGCTGCACCAGATTTTACAGCTACAGGATTCAGATCTGCACCGCATTATCCGGGCTTTTGATCTTAATCCAGCGCATTTGAGCCGGGACTTTACGGAATCATTGGACAAGCTACACCGTGGTGCTACATCAATTTCTGATTTCTCAACCCATGTTGAGGAAGCGGTGGAACGTGGTTGGGTTTATGGCACACTGATGTTTAGTGACAGTCAGGTGCGTACAGGTTATCTGGTGGTCGGTATCCTGAAAACACCTGGTCTGCGGAATGTCTTGCTTGGTATTTCAGATCAGTTCAGTAAAGTCAGCGTTGATCGTTTAACCGAGCGATTTAGTGAAGTGGTAGCTGATTCCCCTGAAAATAATATGTCAGCCACCGATGGCAGCCGACTCGGAGATAGTGTACCCGGAGAGGCCAGTGATGCTATGGCACCTGCCCAGATGGGTAAGCAGGAAGCCTTACAACAATTTACGGTTGATCTGACACAACAGGCACTTGATGGCGAATTAGATCCGATTGTTGGACGTGATAATGAAATCCGTCAAATGATCGATATTCTTATGCGTCGGCGACAGAATAACCCGATAATGACTGGTGAAGCGGGCGTCGGTAAAACAGCTGTTGTTGAAGGATTTGCTCAACGCATAGCTTCCGGTGATGTGCCTCCTCCGTTGAAAGGTGTTTCGGTTAGAACGCTTGATATGGGCCTGCTCCAGGCCGGTGCGAGTATGAAGGGAGAGTTTGAGAATCGTCTGAAACAGATTATCGAAGAAGTACAGTCTTCTGAAAAGCCAATCATTCTGTTTATTGACGAGGCTCACACTCTGATTGGTGCCGGTGGGGCAGCGGGTACCGGAGACGCCGCTAATCTGCTGAAACCTGCATTGGCCAGGGGGACTTTACGCACTGTTGCTGCAACAACCTGGGCCGAGTACAAAAAATATTTTGAAAAAGACCCTGCTTTGACCCGGCGTTTTCAGGTTGTTCAGGTCGATGAACCCAGTGAGGGTAATGCTGTCCTGATGCTGCGCAGTATGGCATCGGTTATGGAAAAGCATCATCAGGTGACTTTGCTGGATGAGGGGCTGGAAGAAGCTGTGAAATTGTCACACCGCTATATTCCCGCACGGCAATTGCCTGATAAGGCGGTGAGTGTGCTTGATACTGCGTGTGCCAGGGTTGCGGTAAGCCAGCATGCGACTCCGGCGGAGCTGGAAGATTGTATCCGGCGAATTGATAGCCTGAATGTTGAACTGGAAATTATCGAGCGTGAGTCTGCGATTGGTCTTGATGTTGACGAACGACGTGAGCAGGCTGAAAGTCAGCTGACGGTGGAAGAAGAACGCAGACAGCAGCTTGAAGAGCGCTGGCAGGAAGAGAAGGTCTTGGTTAGTGAGGTGCTTGCATTAAGACAACAGTTGCGTGGCTCCGGAAGTAAAGTTGAGGGAACCGGGTCTGAATTGGAGCAAGCTGCGGATAATCTACAGGAACAGGAGGCTGTAACAGACGATGTTTCTGAGCCTGCTGTGGAAGCTGACGCAGAATTAGTCGCAGAACCTGATCGTGATGAGTTAATGGCGAAGCTGAAGGAGATGCAGGTTCGTCTGGCTGAATTGCAGGGAGAATCTCCGTTAATTTTACCGGCAGTAGATGGCCAGGCAGTAGCTTCTGTGATTGCTGACTGGACAGGAATTCCGGTGGGAAGAATGGTTAGAAATGAAGTGGCTGCTGTTTTGAGCCTTGCCGATCGCCTGAATGAACGTGTAGTTGGTCAGCGTCATGCGCTGGATATGATCGTAAAACGTATTCAAACCTCCCGTGCTAAACTGGATAGCCCGGATAAACCGATTGGTGTGTTTATGCTGTGTGGCTCATCGGGTGTAGGTAAAACTGAAACTGCCCTGGCGCTGGCTGAGTCTTTGTATGGTGGTGAAGATAATATTATCACTATCAATATGAGTGAGTTTCAGGAAGCGCACACTGTTTCCACACTGAAAGGTTCTCCTCCCGGTTATGTCGGTTACGGTGAGGGTGGGATCTTAACAGAAGCGGTGCGACGTAAGCCTTATAGTGTCGTATTGCTGGATGAAATTGAAAAGGCACATGGTGATGTCCATGAGATGTTTTTTCAGGTTTTTGATAAGGGCTGGATGGAAGATGCAGAGGGCCGGTATATAGATTTCAGAAATACACTGATTTTGCTGACCTCAAATGTGGGTACAGATCTTATTATGGATTTGTGTGCTGACCCTGATTTAATGCCGGAACCGGAAGGTATTGCTGAAGCTTTAAGAGAGCCGTTGCTAAAAGAATTTCCGGCAGCTTTGATTGGGCGGCTGGTAACGATTCCTTACTATCCATTGAGTGATGAAGTTCTGGGGCTGATTATTCGCCTTAAGTTAGACAAAATTGTACGTCGTATTGCTGAGAACCATGATGTTACGCTGTCGTATGGTGAAGATGTTGTGCAATTGGTATCAGCCCGTTGCAATGATGTAGACAGTGGAGCCAGAGTCGTTGATGCTATGCTCACGAATACTGTTCTGCCGCGTCTGAGCCAGGAGTTTTTAAGCCGGATGCTGGAAGGTGAACAAATTACTGCGGTTGAACTTTCAGTAGCCGATGGGGAGTTCTCGTATCAGTTTTCTGAATCGGATTAATAATCACTATGAGTCTTGTTTTACGGATTATTCGTTTTGAAAAAGGTTCTCCACCTTCAGAAATGGAATGTCAGTGGAATGAAATGGGCGGAACCATCGGGCGCAACTCCGCGAATGATTGGGTGCTGCCGGATGCCCAGCGCTTTCTGTCGGGCCGGCATGCGGCGATTAGTGCGAAGGCGGGTGATTATTACATAACCGATACCAGTACTAATGGCGTTTTCATAAATGGTAAAGCTACACCATTAGGGCGGGATAACAGTGCACGTTTAGAGCATGGTGACGTGCTCAAAATGGGCGTGTATGAGATTGAAGTCGTTTTGCAGATTCGTGAGAAAGACATCTCTCCTGCCGTTATGCCAGCAGGGCTTTTTGATGAACCGGAAGAGAACTTAACGCCTGAGCGTGTGATACCTGATGATGATCCAACCGGTGCTGTATCACCTGCCGGAGGCTTTGTTTTTCCTGAGGCTGAGCCGGATGCGGATGAGCTTGCTCTGGATGAACCTGCGCTATTGGATGACTGGGATAAGATTGACCCGGTTGAGTCCCGCGCCGTTGAGCATATACCAGATGACCCGTTTTTTGTCGATAATGAATTCAGTAATGGATTGAATGACCGGGAGATATTGCCCGGTTCAGAAGATCTGCGAAGAAACGATCAGCCTTTACCAGTGCTTGATGATTTTTTTGCGCCGCCAGAAATTGAGCCGCCTAAAGCTGAGTCTTATGATCATCAGCCACAGGTTTTACCTGCGGAGTTCCAAAAAGAAAAAGCCGGGGCAGGAATGCCTGAGATTCCCGACGATTTCTGGGCGAAGTCTGACAATGATCTGATAGATCCTTTTTCAATGGATAACAAGGTGCAGGATATCAGGCAAGAGGAAAGGGAAACGGATATTTCGCCTCAGCTTGCCCCTGATATTCCTGTCAGTACTCCGGTTCAGAAAACATCATCCTCTTTCCCGGATGCAGATGAAATCAGACGGCCATCGACATCAGTCAGTGCCTCTGTTCCTGATTCAGGTAGCAGAGCTGCAAAACCTGAAGTCAGGGATAAAGAGTTGGCTGTATCCCGTGATCAGGTAATGGCTGACTTTGTACGTGGCCTTGGGATTAGTGATGCCGGTAAAAAGCGCCAGATTGAGCAACACCTGGAGCCGGAAAAAGTGGGTGAATTATTCCGAATCCTGTTGCAGGGTTGTATGGATGTCATGCGAACCCGCACCAGCATTAAAAGTGAAATGCGGATGGATGTGACTACCATACAGCCGGTTGAAAATAATCCGGTAAAGTTCTCTGTTGATGCTGATGATGCGTTGCTGAAACTATTGGTGTCACAAGGGCAATCGTATATGCAACCTGAGATTGCTCTGGCTGAGGCTTTTGATGATATTAAAGCACATCAGGTGGCGGTGATTGCCGGAGTACAAACTTCGTTAAAGCATGTATTGAAACGGTTTGAGCCGGAAAAGTTGGTGGAACGTCTGGAAAAACAAAGCCCGGTAAGTGCGAATATTCCCATCCACCGGCAAGCTAAACTTTGGGAATTGTTTGAAGGGTTATATTCAACGATAGAGACAGAAGCTGACGATGATTTTCATCGTTTGTTCGGGCTGGAGTTCTCGCGTGCCTATGAGGCGCAAATCGCCAAACTTGAATCAATGCGGGGAAATTCATAGTGATTGTTCTGATTAATATAAGAGGCAGGGGACATGGATAAAAACCGCGTGGTGTGGCAGGAGGGGCTTTTTCTAAGGCCTCAGCATTTCCAGCAACATGAGCGATTTGTTCAGGACTGGATGCAAAGCCGGTGTGAGGTGGTAAGGCCTTATTCCTGGGGTTTCAGTGAAATCAATATTGATACTCAGTTGCTGACTCTGGGAAAGATTGCTATTACCTCCTGTCGCGGCGTCTTGCCGGATGGTACGCCTTTTGATGTGCCGGGAAATACGGTTGCACCTGAGCCATATGAAGTGCCTGACGACATGAAAAATTGTCGGATTTTTCTTGGCCTCCCGCTTTATCAGGCCGGTGGTATGGAAGTGACCTCAGAAGAGGAGCGGGAACCTCTGGCCCGTTATCGTTTGCGTGAACTGGAAGTCAGGGACTTGCATACCCCGGCCATTGATAGCCGGGCTGATTTGCAGCTTGGGGAGCTACGGCTGCAGATTTTATCTGAAACCGATAATACGAAACCATTCAGTCTGCTGCCACTGACGATTGTGGAAGAGAAAGATGCTGATCAGGTCGTTAAGCTGAAAAAGAGTTTTATTCCTACGGTCGTTTACAGCTTTGCAGATCGCGGTTTGCATGGTTTTATCCGTGAGATTCAGGGGCTGCTGAATCACCGGGGGGAAGCGATTGCAGGTCGTCTGGCAGCACCGGGAGCAGGGGGGATTTCAGAGATCACTGATTTCCTGATGTTGCAGTTGATAAACCGCTATGAGCCATTAGTGCATCATTTGGAAGAACTGCGCTACCTGCATCCGGAAAGTCTTTATCGCATAACAGTTGAGCTGGCAGGGGAGTTGGCAACATTCACCCGACAGGAGCGGCGCCCGGTTGCGTTTCCTGAATATAAACACCATGACCTTGAAGTGTCTTTTAAGCCTGTCATGGAGGAAATCCGGCGGGCGTTAAGCACCGTACTGGAGCAGCGTGCTGTGCAGTTGGATATTATTGAGCATCGTTACAGTGTATGGGTAGCAAAAATAGAAGATAAAACGTTGCTGGACTCTGCTACTTTTGTGCTGGCAGCGAAAGCACAGGTTTCCTCCGAAAAACTACGGGGAGCTTTCCCGGCACAAACCACAATTGTTACCGTGGAACGGATCCGTGATTTTGTGAATGCGCAAATGCCGGGTATTGATATTACGGCACTTCCGGTTGTGCCCAGGCAGATCCCTTATCATTCGGGTTTTGTTTATTTTGAAATGAATACACGCCATGAAATATGGAAACAACTGGACAGTTCCGGTGGGTTGGCGGTTCATATCGGTGTGACACTACCGGAGCTGGAGCTGGAGTTATGGGCTATAAGAGAATAATAAAGGGAGTGACAGAATGAATGCTAACGATGACCCGTTTTTTTCTTCCGGTGGTGATCGGACAATTATTCGCCCGGTTCCCGGTGGCAGAGTGCAGGATTTGCAGCGCCAGACCGGCACTGTATTTAATGAGCCTTCCGGCCCTGCTGTACCTTTAGGCCGGTTAAGTAAATTAAACCCCCTTGATAACGCTGCCTCTTCATTACTTGCCCTCATTGCCAATCTGTATCACAGCCCCTCTCATTCTTCTCCTAAACAACTAAAAAATCAGTTGATTCAGGAGATTAAATCCTTTGAAGCCACAGCTAATCAGGCTGATCTCGATAAGGATATGATTCAGAAAGCCCGGTATGCATTGTGTACGACCATTGATGAGGCAATATTTAATACGCCGTGGGGCAGACAAAGCGGGTGGTCTGAACATGGCCTGCTGAGCATGTTCCATAACGAGGTGTCGGGGGGGAAACGATTCTTCCAGATGCTTCAGGAAAGCGGGCAGAATCCTTCAAAAAATCTGTATCTGCTGGAGTTGATGTATGTTTGCCTGGCTTTAGGGTTTCAGGGCAGGTATCGCCTGGATAGCAATGGCAGGGAAAAACTGGAACAAATCCGTGCCTGGCTTGCTGATTTAATCCGGCAAAACCGGAAAGGGGTTGAGCGTCTTCTCTCGCCACACTGGCAGGGTGTTCAGGTCGCTAAATCCGGGTTTATGCGTTTGATTCCGACCTGGGTGTTTTTTGCGGTTGCTGCTGCTTTGGTGTTATTGCTGTATATGGCTCTTTGGCTGGCGCTGGGTAGCCGGACGGAACCTGTTTATGCTGGGATTGAACGACTCAATATGGATGTTGTGGTTAATGTGCCCGAGTTTGAGCCACCACCGCCACCTCAGTTTGAAGCATTTTCCCGTCAATGGTTGCAGCAGGAAATCAAAGACGGTTTGGTCATCGTGCATGATGGTAAGAATAAGATAGAAATCCGCGGTGATAAGGGGTTGTTTGAATCAGGCAGTGATGAACTGTTGCCCCGTCGGGTTAAGTTGGTGCAGAAAATAGCTGATGCCCTGGCGTCACCGGAGTTTGGGGGCAGTAGTTATCTGGTGATTGGTCATACTGATAATGTGCCATTGCGTACTTCCGTGAGATTCGCCAATAACTGGGAGCTGTCCCGGGCCAGAGCTGATGCAGTAAAAAAAGCACTGCTTAAACAACAGCCGGGCTTGTCTTTGCGTACTAAGGGCAAGGCTGATATTGAGCCAATCGCTGATAATAAGAACAAGACAGGCCGGGCCAGAAACCGTCGTGTTGATATTGTTCTGGAATGAAGTGAAATAATGATATGAAAAAACTTTTCGGAATATTTAAACAAGCCTGGTTTCTGACGCTGATTGGTATTATTGCGATCTCGGTTATTATTTATCTTTTCGGCGATATTCTTAAGATTGGTGATTTCCGGCCCTTCAGCAGTTTACAAAGCCGCTACATTACGATTGGTGGCCTGACACTGAGTTGGGCTTTGTATCATCTGTGGCGCTGGTTTGACAGTCGGCGTCAGAATCAGAAGATGCTGGATAATCTGGTAGAAAGTTCCGGTGTTTCGCCGGATGAAGCAGCGTCTGAAGAGGAAGTCCAGCAACTGTCAGATAATCTTCAGGATGCACTGCAAACATTAACAAGTATTCAGAAGAAAGATGGTGGTAAACAGGATTTATACCAGTTGCCATGGTATGTGATTATTGGCCCGCCCGGTGCCGGAAAAACCACATTATTAGCCAATTCACAGTTACATTTTCCATTATCAGATAAGTATGGCAAAGACGCATTACGAGGTGTCGGTGGTACCAGAAACTGTGATTGGTGGTTTACTGATGAAGCGATCTTACTGGATACTGCCGGGCGTTATACGACCCAGGATAGTCGACAGAGTGTTGATAGCGCGGCCTGGAAAGGCTTTCTCGATTTATTGCGTAAGAACCGTAGTCACCAGCCAATCAATGGCATCCTGATAGCCATTAGCATGGCTGATATCCTGCAGTTCAGTGCTGAACAGCTGGAACAGCATGCATCAACTATCCGGCAGCGCATTCAGGAGTTACATGAGCACCTGGGAATTCGTTTTCCGGTTTATATGATCTTTACCAAATGTGATTTATTGTCAGGCTTCTCAGAATTCTACGATGATTTGGATGCGCAAGGCCGGGATCAGGTTTGGGGAATGACTTTTCCCTATATGGAGAAGCCGGAGGAAAATGTTGCCGGGCAGTTTGAGACAGAGTTCAGGCTGCTGGAAGAACGGATTTATCAGCAATTAGTTGGCAAGCTGGCAGATGAACGCTCTTTAGAACGGCGTCAGGCATTGTACCTGTTCCCTCAGCAATTTAGTGCGCTACAGGAAACATTGTCTGGTTTTCTGGATCAGGTCTATCGCTCGTCACGGTATCATGAGTCCATTATGCTTCGGGGCGTGTACTTCACCAGTGCCACGCAGGAAGGCACACCGATTGACCGGATTATGTCTTCTTTAGCCAGTAATTACGGCGTATCACCCCAGAAACTCAGTCGCTTTTCTGATAAAGGCAAAAGTTACTTCATTAATCATCTGTTATCGGGGGTTGTCTTTAGTGAATCCGGATTGGCAGGCACTAACCTTAAGCTGAAAAGAAGATTGCAGTGGCTGCAAACACTTGGAGCGATTGCTGCGGTTATTGCGGCGGTCGGGCTATCTGCTTTATTGCTACTGAGCTATTTCAATAACAGTCGTCAAATTGATGAGTATCAGCAGAAAATAGCTGAGGTTGATAAGAAAATTACTCAGATTCCGGCAACAAATACAGATTTACGTCCTTATCTTGGGGTATTGGAGTCTGCCCGGCAGTTAAGTTTTAGTTACGCAGATCAAAAACCAGAGGTGTCGTTGCTTTCAGGGTTTGGTCTTAGCCAAACGAAGTCTCTGGCATTGAAAATGGACAGCAAATATGAAGATTTGCTGTTTAAAAGCGTGCGGCCTTATGCAAAGGGTCTACTGGAGAGAAATATACGTCAGGGTATGCTGGATAAACCAGAAACAATGTTTGCTGCTCTGAAGACTTATCTGTTTATGGGAGGGAGAGCGCCTGAGAATCTTCCTGTTGACTCTGTTCCGGTGCAGGGAATCGACTGGGATAATAATGGTGAGTCATCAGATGGGTATGACATGTCTGTTGGCTTGCACTTCAAAAACCTACTGAAAAATTCAAGGTCGGGCTTAAAAGTTGATGATGAGCTGATCAGTGAAGCGCGAACCACCATTGAAAGTGTTGACCTGTCAAAGCTCGCTTATCAGGGGTTTAAAAACGCTATCTTAGGCAAGGCCGGTAAGTATAAGTTTGATGTGCTGAAAAAAGACGATCTGGATGAGATTAACCGTGCTTTTGTGAGAAAAAGCAGCGCGCCCTGGTCTGAAGGTGTTCCCGGTTTATTTACCCGCAAAGGTTACACTGAGGTTTTTCTGCCTAATTATGTTAATGAGGCGAAAAAACTTTCAAGTGAAGCCTGGGTGCTGGGGGATAATGTTCAGGTCGGTGAGATTGATAACGCTGAAGAGAAATTGTTTGCCCATTATCAACAGGACTTTATTGCAGCCTGGACAAACTTTTTGGCAGATATTGAGGCGAGAACGATTGCCGATCGTAAACAGGCTGAGGCTGTCTTTTTGTCGCTCACCTCTGATAGCAAAAATCTTTTGTTCAGACTCATTGAAGAAGTCAGTGCGGAGACAACTTTTACTAAGGCCGAGGGTGAAGAGCAGGGAGCCACTGATATTTTGGCCGGGCCAGTGCCAAAGCGTGTTCAGCGTAAATTCTCAGAATACACCGATTGGGACAGTAAAGAGGAATTCCAGAAAACCAGTGACTTAATTGGTGAAATTCATGAGCTTTTCAGCCAGGATGATGCCACTAAGGAAACGGTCAATAACCCATTGAAAAATGCGCTGGATAAGCTGGAAGGTCAGGCTAATAAATTCCCGGCTGCAATTCGTGATATCATTAAAAGTCTGGTGTTACCCAGTGAACGCTTGGTTGTTGGCATTCTTAAAAATGAAGCAGCAGCACAATTTCAACAGGCGTTAAAGGACGAAGTTGGTGATTTTTGTCAAAGCAAAATAGCGGGACGTTATCCGATAAAAAAAAACACCAAAAAAACCATCTCACTGGCTGATTTTACCGAGTTCTTCAAGATTGGCGGCACTTTGGATCAATTTGAGCAGAGGGTAATGCAGCAGGCGGAGCTGGATCCTGCTTTGTTGGCCAGAGTGAAGAAGAGTTTTAGCCGTGGTAAAAAAATCCGGCAAGTCTTTTTTCCTACCGGAGCACTTAAGGTGGATTATGTGCTAAAGCTTCAGCAGGCACACCCGAATGTAGCCAAAATTGAAATGGCTATTGGGGCGGGTAGTCAGGAATTTGAACCTCCGGTTGTCAATCAGCGTGTGTTTAGCTGGCCTTCCTCGGAGTCAGTGATGGCGATAGTTACACGAAAAAATCCGCCAGGCCAAAAATTCAGTTTGCAGTTATTTCAGGGAGATCCCTGGGGAATATATCGTCTGGTGAAGAAGAATAAATTATTAGTTTCAGATCAAACCGGCGTTTTACAAGCTGACTTTAGCGTCAGTACATCTAATACCGATGTATTTAAATTTGTTGCCAGTGGACTGGGAGGATTCAGATGTCCGGCACTATAGAAAACACACCTGTTGAAAGTTACCAGGGGTACTATGGCAAGGCACCTTCTCATGGTGATTTTCTCAGCAAAGGGTTGCCAAGAAGCTTTCGTGATCCCTGGGATATTTGGTTGCAAAGTGTCTTAAGTGCGAGCAGGGCTGATCTGGCTGAATCCTGGGGTGACCATTATTTGACTTGTCCGGCTTACCATTTTGCTCTTTCTCCCGGGATTTGTGGCCGGCAAAGCTGGATAGGTGTGATGATTCCCAGTGTAGACCAGGTAGGGCGTTATTATCCTATGACACTCTGCCGCTCTTTACCGGGCCACAGTGATCTGTTTTCTGTGGCGAGGGAATATAAACAATGGTTTGAGCAAGCTGAGCCGATTGTTTTATCTTGTCTTTATGAAAGCTTCTCACTTGAGGATTTTGATAGCAACATAGAAAGCCTGACTTTACCATCAGATAACGATGGTGCCGGAGATGACACAACGAATTTGCAGCGCACTGTACAGGAGCATACGAAAAATGCCTGGCGGACAACGGCTTTGAATCCGTCGCAGCATCAAATTTATGCACCTTTGCTTAATGCCGTGCTGAAGAAACACAATTTGTCATATAGCCTTTTCTGGACGTCAGGTTCAGATGCTATGTTGCCTTCGACTGTAATGAGTCAGGGCTTACCACCGATTGATGGAGCGAGTGCATTTCTGGATGGAAACTGGGATAAATGGGGATGGGGTAATCATCGTATGATGGACTGTTATATCACCTGAATAGAGCGATCATGGAATCACAGGAAGCAGAAATAATACAGGCTATGCCTTCACATGGTGTAACACATCAGGGGAAAGTCCGGGATCATAATGAAGATGCTTTTCTTGATTTAGGTGAGCAGGGGTTATGGGTTGTCGCAGACGGTGCCGGTGGGCATGAAAAGGGTGAAGTGGCCAGTAACCTTATCGTCGAAGAGCTGGCAAAGTTTACCTGTCAGGATGAATTAAGTGCAAATGTGAACTGGCTGGTTGAGCGGTTACGTGATGTAAATCAAAAACTAATCACAATGCGGGAAGATTTAGCCGGTGGAGGTTTGATCGGGAGCACTGTTGCCGCACTATTAAGCCACCACGGTTATGCGGTTTGCCTTTGGTCCGGAGATAGCCGGGTATACCTGTATCGGAATGGTCAGCTGTTCCTGCTAACACAAGATCATAATCGCTGGGAAGAGTTTTTAAGTGCGGGTTTCGATGAAAATGAATTAAAAAAATACCCCATGGCAAACCAACTGATAAAAGCAGTAGGAGCCGGCCCTGTGCTAGGCCTGGATGTACAGCTTTATGAAATGAAACCTGATGATATTTATCTGCTTTGCTCTGATGGTTTGTCAGGCGAATTGAGTGAAGAGGAAATTATCAGTGTGTTGGAAGCTGATACTGATGTCCGGGAAATGGCTGATACTTTGATAGCAAAGACCTTAAACTATCAGGCGAGGGATAATATTACAGCGATTACAGTCGGTTCAAAGAACTAATTTTACACTGCTGTACCAGTTAGCCCGCCGGGCGTTGTAATAATTTCTATAATTGACGGGTAGGTTTATAAATTGGCAGGGTTAGCTCTGAAAGGCCATGAGACCGGATATAAAGAAATCAGATGAAAACTTTTGCCCGCTTACTTAATAACTTTATCAACAAGAGGGAAAGCAGATGTACCAGACGTTAAAGTTGATGATATGCACCATACCTTGTTTACTGCTTGCTACCGGCTGCAATACAGTGGTTAGTAAAAAGTCTCCGCCTATTTCTCATATCCATGTTGGTCACACGTTGACAGGTTGGGCGGCAACCCCGGATAAGAAAGGCTTGATAACTACTGCTGAGCAGGAAGCCGCAATTGTCATGGCTAATTCCCAAAAGGCAAAAAAAGCCGGTTCTTTAACAGAAAAGAAAAAGTATATGGCAAACGCCTTGCACGCACTTGATCCTAAAGCTCAGAAAAGTGGACCCGGTCGTGGGTATGGTTTGACCAGGGCAATGATTGAGTCCATTGCACATTTGCAGTTTGCTGCCAGTTCGCCGGATGCGAGTGCCAATATTAAACGCACTGTGCCAATTATTGCAGGTAAAGCTCAAAAGTTGTCGGGTGCAGCGAACCAGTTAAAAGTATTTGCTCAGGCAGCAAAAGGCGCCTCTTCTGAACCGGAGGCAGACGCTCTGATTGGTGAGTTCATGAAAACTGCTGCACAACTAAATGGAAGCTATAGCATTGCTGCGTTCAAGAAAGATATTCAAAGCATGGTTCAAAAGGAGCGTCCAGCCTATCAAACCGTTGATTCATACTATTTATTCAATTTAATCCGTTTGCCGAGCGGAGCGTGGGGCTTTGCGTCTGGCAATAAACATGACAGCCATGATGATGACGGTGGCAGTTATTAACAGCGATTAAGTCGGGCCTGGGCTTTTCTATGATGCGTTATAAATTAGCAGTTTTTTTCGTTTCTTCTTTTCTTATTGTTTTGATTGAATCACCGTTCAAAGCAGCATTGGGAAATGAAACACTGTATATCGAGAAAAACAGAGAAGCTGCACAAAGCAGTGCGAATCAGGCTTTGTTTAAGGTGTATAAAATTACCTGCCTCAACACTCAGGGACAAGCCGCTTTGGCGGCTTGTAACAAAGCCAGGGCAGTAAATCCCGGTGACAGGGATGTCAATAATCGTATCAGAGCTTTAAGTCCGGCAAGAAATAATCAACAACAACCAGCGAAAGCGCCAACACAACCTGCTGTTAATGTACAGCAGCAACAGGCTGAGCAGAAACGCAAAGCTGAAGAGGCTCGTAAACGGGCTGAATATCAAAAAAAATGGGCGGCTGAACAGGAACGCAAGCGTCAGGCCGCAGCAGCGGAGAAACAGCGTCAGGCGGCGGCCAGGAAAAAAGCTGAAGACGAACGTAAAAAGGCTGAATATCGTAAGAAGTGGCTGGCGGAACAGGAACGGAAAAAGCAGGCTGCTGCTAAAGCAGCACTGGAAAAACAAAGGCAAGCTGAAGCCAGGCGTAAAGCAGAAGAAGCAAAGAAGCAGGCAGAATATCGAAAAAAGTGGGAAGCAGAACAAGAGCGCAAACGACAGGCCGCTGCTAAAGCTGAGGCTGAAAAGCGGAAGCAGGCCCAGGCAAAAAGAAAAGCAGAAGAAGCGCGTAAACAAGCGGAAGCACGTAAAAAGCAAGAGACAGAACAAGCCAAAAAGCGTTTGGCAGAAGAGAAAAGGCGAAAAGCTGAAGAGGCTGAGAAACGTCAACTTGCTGAAGAACAGAGAAAGGCTAAAGAACAGCGTTTAGCAGCAGAGGAAGCCGAGAAACAACGCCTGGCCGAAGAAGTACAGCGGAAGCTGGAAGAGGAAGCTGAGCGAGAGCGCCTGGCTGAAGAAGAACGTAAAGCAGAGGAAGCTGAAAAGCAGCGTTTAGCAGCAGAAGAGGCAGAGAAACAACGTCTGGC
>JBMZDK010000012.1:0-29534 GCA_049614265.1 Thiolinea sp. | reverse complement strand
TATCACGACAGGCATACTGTTATTGTCTTCCGTATGATCATAAGCATGCAACCGTTACCCACTTGCAACAGACGGCTTAAATCTTCTGGTCGTCATTACAAGGGCAAAAGTTTGAAGGGTGAACAAGCAATTCGCACATTACAAACCATCAGGCCATTACACTGTAATGTAATGGCCTGTAATCACCCCGCCAGCAAGAAGAGAGTAGTCAGTGATTAACCCAGCTGACCTGACTGAACTGCCTGCTGCAACTCACGAAGCGCACCGGCATCTGGTGTATTTTGTTGTATCGTATTAGCTGTACCAGCATTACCCTGCAGCGCTGCTGGTGCTGACTGCCGCTTTACAACCGGCGCATTAAGATGAATATTTGAAGCAACCATTACATCGCTCTGAATATTCATCACATCACTGTTACGCTTAATAATATCGGACAATTTCAACTGATTAAGCTGGTGCAGATCATTGCCTGAATATTTATTTTCATACCAGAAACGATCACCATCACGCAATGCGGAAAACTGTTCTGTCAGGATTCTGGTATTCGTTTCCCCTAACAAAGCATCACCGGCAGGTCGCTCAGCCAGGCCAGCCACCCACAAATCAACCTCGTCAGGGCTGGAATAAATCTGAGCCAGCTTAGCACCAACACCCTCTTTCCAGATCGGATCATCAAAACTATTGATTCTTGATAAGCCCAACTGCTCACGGGCATCGTTATACCCCGGTAAGCCGTGGTCACGCCCGCGCTGGATATTCAATGCGGCCAGATCCAAACCACCGGCACCCGGTGCTCCAAACAGGAAGTTGCGTACATCATCAACCACCATAGGATCAACTGCCTGAGCTGTTTGAGAGGCAAAACCCCGCAGGATTGGATCGATACCGGCTTCATTAACCCGCTGTGGCTGAAAGAAAGCTTCTCTTAACGACAAATTGCCTTGTGGTATCTCCTGACCACTTTCATCCAGACGCAGCAAATTCGAAGACAGCATCGTATGACCAAAACGGTACGCAGCAGAAGAGAATGCCTGACTCATTTGTGGGTTTTGTCCTGAGTCATAGCCGCTGTAAGCAGGAAGCGCGTCTTCACCCAGCAGGTGCGGTAAAAATTCGTTGTAGGTAATCGCCTGTAGCTGAGCCACCACTTGCTCACGCGACTCCTGGTAAATTTTCTCATCACTCCATTCAGGGTGCCGGGCGCCTAATTGATCAGCTATCCGGTTATGCTCCCGCACCCAAAGTGTGTGCATTGATGTCAATCCGGGGTTTTCGTTCGCCCGCACATCTCCGGCCTGGAACTGACCATCAGCATCTTTTGGTAATAAATTATCCGCATCAACACGCAGTTTACCGCCTTCAAAGCTTCGCAGAGCATTCGCTGTTGCCTGATCAGAACCATAGACATTTGAGCCATCAATAAATGCCGTGATTTGATTTGCATGGCGCTTCTGCCCCAGTGCATCAACCACTGAATCACTACGGGTAAAACTTAGCTCCACTGTCCCCGTTCCCTGTGGATCAAATTGCGGATCACCCTGAGGTACAGCAATATTGGCTTTATCGTTACCATGACCTTCCACCAGGGTGATATCATGGTCAAGAAATTGCCCCCACAGCCAGAACATATCGCTCAGGCCTTTACTATTCGCAGTATTTCCCTGCTGTGCGGATACCGCATTACTCACTTCACGCGCACTGGGAAGATTAGCTTCCGTCGCGCCACCCGGCTCCCGACTGGCATCCGGGGCAATCTTACGTTCCAGCAATTGATTAGCAGCACCCCAGTTCTGATTTTGTTTATTATTTCCGGAACCGTCAATTGAACGATATTCTTTTGGGTTCTGCTGGCTAATTAACTGAGACAGCAATAATTTCACCAGCTGCAAAATCAAAATAAGCAGCTCAGCGCTTAAACCCGGCGAGCTCCAGTTACTGTGGTAATGCTTAGGCATAAACCCGCTGCCCGCACGCTGGTGGTGACCTATACTTGCAGTGTTCCTTCGCGTAATGAAGGAACGAAAACTATTATCGGCATGATTATCCATTATTATTTCCTTCCGTGAATCATAAAATTCGTATCAAACGTATGACTATATTCATGGGGAAAATAACAGGCGACAAGCGGTAGCAATCCAGACGACGGATTTTAGAAGATGAATGGGTAAGACAAATAAACCCGCCCAAATATTATGGGCGGGTAGACTTTGCAGAATCTATTCTCAGGTAGCAGGCTATTGATTTAGGTGAACATTTGAAGCCACCATGACATCATCCTGAATATTAACCACATCAGTATTACGCCTGATAATGTCTGACAGGGAAAGGTTATTCAACCGCTCCAGCTCCTCTCCTGAGAACTGGTTTTCATACCAGAAGCGATCGCCATCCCGCAGCGCTTCAAACTGCGCGGCCATAATAGTTGTATTAGTTTCGCCAACCATTGAATCTCCAACATGCTTCTCTGCCAACCCGGCAACCCACAAATCAACGTCATCCGGAGAGTCATAAATCTGTGCCAGTTTGTCACCTACACCATCTTTCCATATCGGATCATCAAAACTGGTGATGCGTGACAGGCCAAGCTGTTCACGGGCATCATTGTACCCGGGGAGTTCATGATCACGGCCACGCTGGATATTCAGCGAAACAAGATCCATGCCCCCGGCTCCGGGAGGGCCAAACAGAAAGTTACGCAAATCATCAATCACCTGCGTATCAACCGCTTGCGCCGTCTGGGAAGAGAAGCCCCGCAGAATAGGATCAATGCCCGCTTCTGTTACACGATGTGGCTGGAAAAACGCATCACGCAGCTCAAGATTTCCCTCCGCGATTTCCTGACCATTTTCATCAAGGCGTAACAGAGTTGGGGAAATCATCGAATGCCCAAAACGATAAGCTGCCGAAGCAAATGCACTGGTCATTTCAGGATTCGCTTCCGGATCATATCCCTGATAATCCGGAATAGCATCGTCACCTAATAACATCGGCACAAATTCGTTATAGGTTACTGCCTGCATTTCAGCAATAACGGTTTTCCTGGCTTCCTGATAAAGCTTTTCATCACCCCAGTCCGGGTTTTCCTGTGCTAATTCACCGGCAATACGGTTATGCTCCCTGACCCAAAGCGTGTGCATAGAGGTAAGACCAGCATTCTCATTGGCCCGGACGTCACCTGCCACATAGTGCCCTTTCTCATCTTTTGGCATCATACCGGCTTCATTCATAATCAGCTTGCCGCCGGAGAATTCGCGTAATGAATCGGCAGTCTCCTGATCAGAACCATACACATTGGAACCATCAATATAAGCGGTAATATTATTAATTTGGTAGTTTTGTCCATCCTCGCCAACAACCGACTCACTTTTAGTGAAGCCCATTTCTGCAGTACCGGTACCAAATGGATCGAAATGGCGATCACCGGTAGGAATAGCAATATTGGCTTTTTCATCATGAGATTCAGCAGACAAGGTAATGTCATGATCCAGAAACTGCCCCCATAACCAAAACATATCGCTCGCACCTTTACGGTTTTGCGTCGACTCAGTCTGATTAGAAACTGCATTGCTGATATCACGAACATTCGGCAACTCAGCAACAGTGACACTCCCCGGAGCACGGCTCGGATCACTATCCAGTACGCGCTGATAATTTTCGCCAGTTGACCCCATTTCAGTATTTTGCTTGTTGTTACCAGTACCATCAATCGAGCGATACTCAGGCTCTTGTGGTTGGGGGTTAGGCTGGTTTTGATTCTGTAATTGTGACAATAACTGCTGCACCAGCTGAATAATCAACTGCAATATCAGCGTAGTAAATAAGGCATTAAGATTATTCGCCTGCCCACCGAACAGTCCCGTCGAAGGAGCAGCATTAGCACCTGATAAATTGAGCGTTTGACCAGGTGCCGTATTATTCTGTAATGGGCGATGATTATGTATATGTGCCGGAGACATGACCTGACTCTCATTAACTATTTTAATTGCTAAAATAATCAATGATTATGCAAATACTTGCAATCAAGTCCCTATCAAACGCAGGCTATTTCAGGACAAAAGGGGAACCATGCACAGGATTTTCCCCTTTCACACCGTACAAAAATCTTAGCGACGGGACAAACCCGGCTCATCCGTTGCATCGATTTCAAAGGGGTCAACATCAGCACGACGGTGGCTGGATGACTGTACTGCTTTACGCGCAACACCCCGTGTAAAACGGCGGTAAATAAACCAGTCCAGACTAAACCATCGCCCTGCCCCCATAAAAAATAATGTTAGAAGCAGAATAAGGTAAGTCACATACACTTCGAACTGACTATGTTGCAACGTGATGTAACCGTGTTGCCATAAAAACTTTCCGGCTTCTTCAGCCAGACCGCTACCAAATGTCATGTAAGCCAGATATAACAGAACGCAGATCAATGCCGGTACAATCCAGCGTACAGCAAAACCCAGTACCAGTAATACCGCTCCCAGAGCCTCAGCTCCACCGATAAGAAGTGTTAATGTTTCTGCCCCCAAACCGGAAATTATTGAATTATCCAGCTGAGTAGCACTGGCTTGTAAAGTCTCAGTATTCACCCAGGTTAAAGGGTTATACCAAATATAAGTTTCTGTCGTAAACAAGCCAAGACGCTGTACACCGGAGACCCAGAAAACCGGAGCTAACAATAAGCGAATCGCCAGAGGAGGGATAAAATCGAAAACCCGCAGCCATTGCAGACTAAAAAAACCAACAAGAAATTTCATGGGGACTCCTGAATGTTCCGTTCCCCCCCATCTTTAGCGCAACACTAAGCAATCTACAAGCTTATCAGTGATAAAATTCCTAATTCACGGCAGAAACTGCAAAAACCCGGTTCTCTTTTGTGTATACAGCCCTGATTTTTGCAATCAGTGTTGCAGTATCCAACCCGCAATTCAATAGCTGTTGTTCACGTTCGCCATGCTCAACATACCGATCCGGAATCCCAAGATTCATTACCGGCACACTGAAACGCTGGGCCAGCAAATATTCATTAACAGCGCTGCCCGCACCACCCTGCACAGCATTATCTTCTAATGTCACCAGCAACTCATAGTCAGCTGCCAGCTGATTTAACAGACTCTGATCCAGTGGTTTGACAAAACGCATATTTACCAGCGTCGCATCTAACGCCTCTGCCGTTTCCTGCGCTTCACCCAATAATGAGCCAAAGAGCAGGATCGCAATACCTGAACGCCCTTCGCGCAAAATATCAGCACACCCCAGCTCTATCTCGCGCATTTCACTACGTGGCATTACTCCGGTACCTTTACCACGTGGATAGCGTACTGCGCTTGGGCAATCCAACTGAAAAGCAGTGTAAAGCATTTGGCGGCATTCATCCTCATGAGCCGGAGTCATCACCACCATATTCGGAATGCAACGCAGATAAGACAGATCATAATTCCCGGAATGCGTCGGGCCATCTGCTCCCACTAAACCGGCACGATCAATAGCAAAGACGACCGGAAGATTCTGGATTGCCACATCGTGGATCAATTGGTCATAGGCGCGCTGAAGAAATGTTGAGTAAATAGCCACTATAGGCTTCAGGCCTTCACAGGCCATACCTGCCGCTACTGTAACTGCGTGCTGCTCAGCAATACCAACATCAAAATAACGCGCCGGATAAGTTTTGGAAAATTCCACTAACCCTGAACCTTCGCGCATTGCCGGAGTAATACCCATCAGCCGGTCATCCCGCGCTGCCATATCACACAGCCAGTCGCTAAATACCTGCGTATAGGTCGGTGACGATGGCTTTTTCTTACCACCGGACACTAAACCAATCGACAGATTAAATGGTGACACGCCATGGTATGCACAGGGATCATCTTCTGCCGGTTCATAGCCTTTACCTTTTTGGGTAATAACGTGCAGCATACGCGGGCCTTTAATCTGAGCCAGATTACCAAGCACACTAACCATTTCTTCAACATCATGACCATCAATCGGGCCAAAATACTTAAAACCCATCTCCTCAAACAACGTCCCGGGCAACACCATGCCTTTCATGTGTTCTTCAGTCAGCTTGGCCAGTCGTGACAATGATTTACTGTTCGATAATACCTTTTTACCGCCTTCACGCATGCTGGAATACATCCGCCCGGATAACAGGCGTGTCAGGTATTTATGCAACGCACCAACATTAGGAGAGATCGACATCTCATTATCATTTAGCACCACCAACAGATCAGCATCCAGATCACCGGCATGATTTAATGCTTCATAAGCCATACCTGCTGTCATTGCACCATCACCAATCACGGCAATGGCCTGATAATCTTCCTGACGATGCCGGGCAGCCAGCGCCATGCCCAAAGCAGCGCTGATTGACGTACTCGAGTGCCCGACACCAAAAGTATCGTATTCACTTTCAGCACGCTTTGGAAACGGAGATAATCCATCCTGCCGACGAATGGAGTGCAGTTCATCTTTGCGTCCGGTCAGGATTTTATGCGGGTAGGCCTGATGACCTACATCCCAAATCAGCTTATCTTTTGGTGTATTAAATACATAATGCAATGCCACAGACAGCTCAACAGTCCCCAGATTGGAAGCGAAATGACCACCACCTCCGGAAACACTGCTTAACAGAAAGTCACGTACTTCCTCACACAACTCAGGCAGAGCTTCTACACTTAACTCACGCAAATCTGCGGGTGATTGAATCGTATCGAGCATCTGAACCTCCGGTCACTAATGCTTTTAATAAGCCGTAAAAAACAAACTAATGCAAGCGCTTAACCGTAAATTCGGCAATATCCCGTAATAAATCTGCCTGTATACCTGCCAGGGAATTCACCGCCTCTGCATGTAAATATCTCAACTTTTCCTGCGCAGCACTCATACCAATAATCGATGGATAAGTTGCTTTACCTGCTGCGATATCAGCTCCCTGCTGCTTACCCATGGTTGCCGTATCGCTGGTAACATCAAGAATATCATCCTGAACCTGGAATGCCAGACCAAGACATTTGGCGTAATAATCGAGTTTCGCCAACTGTTGTTCGCTGACGTTTTCAGAACAGTATGCCGCTAATAAGACACTGCTACGAATTAGTGCCCCGGTCTTATGGGTATGCATTGTTTCCAGTTCGGCCTCAGAAAGCCGGAGTCCCTCAGCAGCCAGATCAATAGCCTGACCACCCACCATACCCTGAGAACCGGATGCATCACCCAGCTGTTGAATCATGCGTAAGCGTTGTGCCGGCGATACATCCAACTCAGGTGCTGTTGCCAGTAACCGGAATGCCAGTGCCTGCAAAGCATCACCAACCAGAATAGCCGTCGCTTCATCATACTGACGGTGGCAGGTCGGTTTACCGCGACGTAAATCATCATCATCCATCGCCGGTAAATCATCATGCACCAGAGAATAAGCATGGATCAGCTCAACGGCAGCCGCAGGCGTATCAAGCACCGAAACAGGAATGCCTAAAGCCTCGCCGGTTGCATATACCAACATTGGCCGGGCACGCTTACCACCTTCCAGCACTGCATAGCGCATTGCCTGGTGTAAACGTTGAGGCAAGGTATCAGATGAAGGTAATACACGATCGAGAACCCCCTCTATCCTGGTCTGATAGAGGGATAGGGCATCGTTGACCTGTATCATGGCGTGTCATCGACAGGAAAATCCTGCTCCCCGCCATTTGCGCTCAGCACTTTGACCCGTTGCTCTGCAGATTTCAGCGCATCCTGACAAATGCGGGTCAACTGAACACCCCGTTCAAATTCTTTTAACGAATCTTCCAGCGACAGTTCGCCACCTTCCATCCGCTGCACCAAACTTTCCAACTCCTCCAGAGCCGTTTCAAAATCTGGTGTTTCCGCCCGTTTCTTATTAGCCATGTTTCACCCGCATCAGTAATTCAGCTCTGTTTAAACAGAGCACCAGCCATTACTCTGTGATCTGATCCGGCGTAATAGCATTATACTTTTCCAGTTGTTCAGCAGTCGCTTTTGCCTGGTATTTATCTTTAAATTCTCCGTACGGCATGCCGTAAACAATCTCACGGGCCTGCTCGTAATCCATTTCTTCCCCACGCTCAATCGCCGCGCCCTTGTACCACTTAGACATGCAGTTACGGCAGAATCCGGCAAGATTCATCAGATCAATATTCTGCACATCGTTACGCTTCTGCATATGAGCCACCATGGTACGCCAGGCAGCTGCTTCAACTTCAAGACGGGTTTGTTCATCCATAGTTCCAACTCCTCAGAAAGAACATAATTTCAATTTAAAGGGCACATCATCACGCACCTGCTTACCCCGCTCAGCAAACAGATTCACTTCAACAAAACGCAATGAAAAACGCTGTTTGCCTGCACTAATCTCAGGATAAAGCGGTGACTTTTCCGGCAAAATAATTTGTAACATCTGATAATTCTGCCCAAGTCCCAATGACATCTGGAAAAAACCAGCACGAGCGACATGATCCTGACCATCACAATAATTACGGATCAGACTCAGTAAATAGGTCGCTGCATCTGCGGTTTTCATATACGCACTTCCCCATTCACGTAGATCAGCCGCACGCGTCTCGACATCACTTTCCAGCCAGAAATTTAGCAGCGGGATATCAAAACCATTCACACCACCAGGTAGTGAGGTACGTTGACGCAGAGTACTGAAAAAGACATGGCTGCGTAGATGCTGCCCCAGCGGCCCACGCTGCTGGTAAAGCACATTACTATGATCTGTCAAACGCTCCAGTGTTTCATCCTGTTCACCGGTTCCGCCTATTACCCGCCGCACTGACTGGCTCATGCGATCCATTTCCTTGATCACATCACTTTTCAGATCAATACGGGCAGACAGATTGTACAGCTCAAGTAAAGTGGTTAGTGCTGAAAGAGTATCAGAACGCCGTTCTTTTTCCAGATGATGGCGAAAACGCTTTACCAACAACTCCAACCGCAGGAAAAGCCTTATTTTCTCATTGAGCGGTTGTTCGTAAACTATCATGGGTAAAAACTCTGTAAATTCGGTTGGGTCTCTTAATTTAGTACAGAAATCCCGCAAATATCCTGTCAAATACCTGCAATTTGCATGAATTTTTCGTGCAGACGCTCCACCTGACGATAAAGACTTTCCAGCGTAGAAGTATTATCAAGGACATGGGTAGCACTAACCAGTCGCTCTGCCCTGGACGACTGCGCCTGCATTATACCTTTAATCAGCGCGGCGTCACTACCATCACGTTGTAGCGCCCGTTCTAATTGCTGTTCTGGTGTACAATCAACCACCACAATAGCATCAAACAATGACTGATAGCCTTTTTCAACTAATAAAGGAATATCTACGATGACATAGTGAATACCATCAGCACCTTCATATTCTGATATGGCACCTAACAACTTTTGTTTAATTCGCGGATGGGTGATTGCTTCCAGCTTTTCCCGGGCAGTCGGATTATCAAACACCTGTTCCCGCAGCCATGCACGATCAAGTGCGCCGGATACATCCAGTGCTTCTTCACCAAATACATCCGCAATTTCCCGCAAAGCCGGTTGATCAGGCCCGACAATATCCCTGGCGACCTGATCGGCATCAACCACAGGAACCCCCAGAGACACAAAATGTTCCGTTACCGTACTTTTTCCGCTACCGATACCTCCGGTTAAACCTACTTTAAGCACGAATCAAGACTCCATAACACAACCATCAGGACAAACGGTTATTCATACTGCACAAACACAAAAGGGCCGGTTTGCTAACAAACCGGCCCGAAAATTCTGTAGACTTAGCAATCGCTAATTAGTCGACTAAAGCCTATGCTTCGAGTGCGCGGATATGCGCATTCAAACGACTCTTATGCCGAGCAGCCTTATTCTTATGAATAATGCCCTTGTCAGCAACAGAATCAATAACTGGAACTGCCGCCTTGTAGGCAACTGTCGCTGCTTCACGATCACCAGACTCAATCGCATTCAGAACACCCTTGATATGGGTGCGCAGACGTGAGCGCAGGTTCTTGTTGTGCATACGACGCTTTGCAGCCTGGCGAACACGTTTTCTGGCAGATTTAATATTAGGCAAGGGTCTTCTCCGCAAAACCGATCTAAAACTAAGGCGCGTATTATGCAGATAATCATCTACACCTTCAACACTTTATGCACCTGCTTTTTAAAAAATATACTGCAACGATTCAGACAATAAAAATGGGGGGCAGAAAAGTGAATCCCTACCTGCTGAATTATTGAATATGATTAAGAATACCATCCAGCTCATCAAGGCTGTTATACTCAATAACCATGCGACCTTTACCACGCTGATTATAGCGAATCGCCACTTTAGCACCCAGCTGATCCGCCAGCTTACGCTCCAGACGCTGAACATCCGGAGATACCATAGACGGTACTTTCTTTGGCCCACCTTCCAGCAAGCCTTTTACCAGTCGCTCAGTCTCACGTACCGACAACTGACGCGCCACCACTTTCTGCGCTGCTTTAATCTGCACATCTTCTTTTGATAAAGCCAGCAGGGAACGTGCATGACCCATTTCCAGCTCACGCTCCTCCAGCATTGTCTTCACTTCAGGAGTCAATTCCAGCAGACGCAATAAATTAGTCACTGCAGCACGCGAACGCCCAACTGCTTCCGCCGTTTGCTGATGAGTTAAACCAAACTCGTCAATCAATCGCCGCAAGCCAGTAGCCTCTTCCAGTGCATTCAGGTTTTCACGCTGAATGTTCTCAATCAGCGACATTGCCGCCGCTGCCTGATCCGGAATTTCACGGATAATCGCCGGCACTTCATGCATACCCGCCAGCTGAGCTGCCCGCCAGCGCCGCTCTCCGGCAATCAATTCATAGCTGCTATCAGCCAGGCGACGCACAACTACCGGCTGCACCATGCCCTGAGATTTG
Source organism: Thiolinea sp. (assembly GCA_049614265.1). Lineage (GTDB taxonomy): Bacteria > Pseudomonadota > Gammaproteobacteria > Thiotrichales > Thiotrichaceae > Thiolinea. Next base: position 18,635 of record JBMZDK010000012.1, on the reverse strand, counting down.
ATTGAGTCAGCCAGCTCCTGCAATGCTTCAGGATCAAAACTCATCCGCGGCTGATAGGCACCGGGATTAATCTTCTCTACCGGCAATTTCTTCAGTAACGTCTCATCAGATTGTGTCGCTGCTTCCCGCGCTGAACTCAGCAAAACATCCAGTCCACGCCCTAAACCCGGTTTTTTTACCATGCAGCCTCTCCCAATTCTGCGCTACTGTCCTTGCGCAGCATTTCTGCCGCTAATGCAAGATAAGCTAATGCACCACGTGAGTTTTTATCATAGCTTAAAACCGGCAAACCATGACTCGGTGCTTCAGCTAAACGAATATTGCGCGGAATAGAAGTCGTGTACAACTTATCCTTGAAATATGACTGCAGCTGATCCGAGACATCACGCGACAGATTGCTGCGCGGGTCAAACATCGTGCGGATTAGCCCCATGATTTCCAGCCGGGGATTTGCTGAAGCAGCAATTTCCTCAATGGTGTTGATCAAAGCTGTTAACCCTTCCAGAGCGTAATACTCACACTGCATGGGAATCACCACACCATCAGCCGCCACCAACGCATTTACTGTCAGCATATTCAAAGAGGGAGGGCAATCAATGAGAACAAAATCATACTCACTTTGTAAGGGCTGTAGCGCATTCCGCAAGCAGAACTCACGCTGCTCGACCTGCATCAGCTCAACTTCAGCCACGGTCAAATCCGGTGTGCCGGGCAAAACCGAAATCTGAGTATCCGGAACCTGATAAAGGATGTTGGCAGCAGGCACGCGCCCTAGCAAAACATCTGTCAGCGAAGGGTTCTGGTCATGCTTATCAATACCAAGGCCCGTTGTCGCATTTCCCTGAGGATCCATATCAATCATCAGAATTTTGCGGCGCATAGCGGACAACGACGCCACCAGATTCACTGTTGTGGTGGTTTTACCGACACCGCCTTTCTGATTAGCAATCGCTATGACTTTGCTCATGAAGATTCTCTGGCGCAAGCCAATCAGGCCGTACGCATCAATTCCAGTAAATGACGCTCTGCATCCAGACCCGGAACAACCAGATCATGTGCTTTAACAACACCCCAACCCTGCGGCAAATCGCTGATTTCCTGCTCAGGGTAACGCCCCTTCATCGCATACAGTATCCCCTGATCCTGTAAATGCGCGGCACTTACAGTAACAAAATCACTTAGCGAGGCAAAGGCCCGACTGATAATAGCTGAAAACTTTTGTTCCGGTTGCCACTGTTCTACCCGGGTTTGTACCGCACTGGCATTCTGTAGCTCCAGCTCCATAATCGCCTGTTGGATAAAACGGGTTTTTTTGCCATTGGTATCAAGCAATGTAAAAGTGCGCTGCGGATACATAATCGCCAACGGAATACCTGGCAAACCGGCACCACTACCAACATCGAGACAATTTTCACCCTTAACCAGTGAAGCCACACTCAGACTGTCCCAAATATGCAGTGGCAACATCTGCTCCGGATCACGCACTGCCGTCAAATTATAAACTTTATTCCAGCGCTGCAGCAGCTCCAGATAAGCCTGTAATTTATCCAACTGTTCATCATCCAGATCACAATTCAGGAAGGATAGCCCCTGTTGCCAGCCCCTGTTCATTCAGGCACTGGCCCGTAAATGTGCTGCACCGGCATCACGCATCGCCTGTTTTTTCAGATGTACCAGTAACAGGGAAATCGCTGCCGGCGTCATCCCCGGAATACGCGAAGCTTGGCCAATGGTCACCGGACGCTGTTCCTGTAATTTCTGCCGTACCTCATTGGATAAACCCTGAACATCGGCATAATCCAGTTGTTCCGACAGCAGGGTCTCTTCATGGCGCTGCTGCTTGGCAATTTCAGCCTGCTGGCGCTCAATATAACCGGCATATTTACACTGAATTTCAACCTGTTCACGAACTTTCTCATCCAGTACAGGCATACCGACATCTGGCCTAGTCACTTCAAGACTCATCAGGTTTTCATAAGTCACCTGAGGGCGGCGCAGCAGTTCAAACAAACGATACTCATGCGTAATTTTATCGCCAAACACCCGCTCGTTATCCTCTGCACTGATCATACGCGGATGCAAAAAGGTTTCCTGTAAACGCTGTTGTTCCTGCTCAATCGCCTCACGCTTAGCACTAAATCTCTGCCAACGTTCATCATCAACCAGACCAAACTCACGACCTAACTCAGTAAGACGCAAATCGGCGTTATCTTCACGCAACAATAAACGGTGTTCAGCGCGACTGGTAAACATGCGATAAGGTTCACGTGTGCCGTTGGTAATCAGGTCATCCACTAATACCCCCAGATATGCCTGATCACGTCGTGGCCACCAACCATCTTTACCCTGTACCTGCAAAGCAGCATTCATACCGGCCAGTAAACCCTGTGCGCCCGCCTCTTCATAGCCAGTGGTACCGTTAATCTGCCCGGCAAAATACAACCCTGAAATAACCTTGGTTTCCAGTGTCGGTTTCAAATCACGTGGATCAAAAAAGTCGTATTCAATGGCATAACCGGGGCGAGTGATATGTGCATTTTCGAAACCGTCAATCGAACGAATAAATTCATACTGCACATCAAATGGCAAACTGGTCGAAATGCCATTCGGATATAATTCATAGGTATCCAGACCTTCAGGCTCAACGAATATCTGGTGGCGGTCTTTATCAGCAAAGCGAACAATCTTATCTTCAATTGATGGGCAATAACGCGGCCCAACGCCATCAATCACTCCGGTATAAAGTGGCGAGCGATCCAGAGCACTATGGATAATGTCATGGGTGCGGGTATTCGTGTAGGTGATATGACAAGACACTTGTGGCGGATGATCTTCACGCCGACCTAAAAATGAAAATACCGGCAGCGGCTCATCACCGGGCTGCTCTGATAACTTGCTAAAATCCACACTACGCGCATCAATGCGTGCTGGCGTACCGGTTTTCAAACGATCGACCCGCAATGGTAATTCCCGCAGCCGCTCAGCCAGAGCAATCGATGGTGGATCACCCGCACGCCCGGCACTGTGGTTTTCCATACCGATATGGATTTTACCGCCCAGAAAGGTACCGGTAGTTAATACAACAGTTGCTGCTGAGAAATCCAGCCCCATTTGAGTGCGCACGCCGGTAACGCGCTCACCTTCTACAATCAGGTCATCAGCAGCCTGCTGGAAAACATCAAGATTCTGCTGCCCTTCGACAATGCAACGGATGGCAGCTTTATAACGCGCCCGATCAGCCTGCGCCCGTGTTGCACGTACTGCAGGGCCTTTACGCGCGTTGAGGATGCGAAACTGGATACCTCCCAGATCAGCTGCATGGGCCATTGCTCCGCCTAAAGCATCAATTTCCTTCACCAGATGACCTTTACCGATGCCACCAATAGCAGGATTACAGCTCATTTGACCAATGGTTTCAATATTGTGGGTAAGCAACAAAGTTCGCTGACCCATCCGCGCAGCCGCCAGCGCCGCTTCGGTTCCGGCGTGACCGCCACCGATTACAATGACATCATAGGACTGTGGGTACTGCATGAGGACTAGCCTTAGCGCTTTAGCGCTGTATATCAGGAAAGCGCTGTATTGTAGTATGCAGCGGGGTGGTACTCAATATTATTGCTTGTGCACGGTGCAGCCTGATAACTTTTACACAACAAATTCAAACCGGGCAGCCTGTACATTGTCAGCATTACTTTCGGGCTTAATCTGCAGATGTTCGCGTCCGACATCAAACCACTCATTACTTTCCGTCTGACCCTGCAAATAAATCTGAGTGGTCAGCAGCTCCCGGTTACCACGCCAGAGCTTAGCATGTATATGAGGGGGACGACCGGTATAAGGCACCGGATACAATGTGCGGAAACTATAGTAACCCTGTTCATTGGTTAATGTCGCACCGGCACCGTTAAAGTGTGGATCAAAACGCTCAGTGTTGCTTTGCCGGGGATGATCATATAGCCCCTTGCCATCACACTGCCAGATTTCCACCTTGATTTGCGACTGTGGCTTACCGAGTTTGTCAACGACCCGGCCACTCAGCAGCATTACCTCACCCGTAATAGCCTGCGCATTTTTAACCAAATCAGCCTGAAGAGGAATCGCCGTCACCGGATAAAAAGGCCCTTCAGCCTGAGCAGGCGTTACCGGGCGACTGTTAGCTAACAGAGGTGTAGCAAAAGGCAAAGAACCTGCTATGCCCAGAAAATATCTGCGTTTCATCATTAATCTCCACAAATGATTAATACAATAAATAAGCTTCCTGTTCTTCACGCCAACTGGCTTCATCAACGGCAGTCAGCTTCAGCAAATCACCGGGAAGAGCTTCACTGTCATCAACCCACTGCCGCAATAAAGATGAACCATTGATAACATCAATAGGTAGCTTATCCAGCTCATACTCATAAGGAAAATCACGCCAGATTTCATAATCCGGCTGCGAAAGGCGCAATGATTTAAACAGTAAGGCAATCAGGTGCCACGGACGAAACTCTGCATGTTGATAATGATCATGCTCGACATGAATTTGCACACCAGCACACAAACTTCCGGCATGCTTCTGGAATGTCGGCTCAAACCAGCATTCACGCAAACGACACCCCCTCAGCCACTCCGGTGCCAACTCATGCATGGTTTGCAGCAGGGAGCCCACTTCCAAGTCCGGCGCACCAAAAACTTCCAGTGGTCGTGTTGTACCACGCCCCTCAGACAAGGTTGTCCCTTCCAGCATGACCGTTCCGGCAAAACAGCGCGCCATTGCGATATTTGGCGCATTCGGGCTTGGATTAACCCAGCTGCGTTGCTCCAGCGGCCAGCCATAGCCCGGAGCAGCATCAGGTTGCCAACCCTGCATTCTGATCACCTGTGGGTCAATATCCAGCCCCAGCTTATGCTCAAAGTACATTGCCATTTCGCCCATGGTCAGACCGTGGCGCATCGGCATTTCGCCGGAGCCAACAAAACTTTCCCAGCCTGCACGCAACGCCAAACCCTCCACAGGCCTGCCCGCCGGATTAGGCCTGTCCAGCACCCACACCTGCTTCCCGTATTGTGCTGCGGCTTCCATCATGTAACGCAACGTAGTGATATAGGTATATATCCGGCAACCAACGTCCTGCAGATCAACCAGCAGCACATCAAAGGTGTCCATCATCGCAGCCGTGGGTCGCCGCACCTCACCATACAGACTAAACACCGGAATACCATGCACCGGATCAATATAATCCGGCGATTCGATCATATTATCCTGCTTATCACCCCGCAGGCCATGCTGAGGCCCAAAAGCCGCAGTAAGGTTAATTTCAGGCAACTGAGCCAGCGCATCCAGTGAATGCGTCAGGTCTCTGGTCACTGAAGCCGGATGTGCCAGCAGTGCAACCCTTTTACCTGTCAGCGGCTCCCGCAACTGCTTAATATTAATCAGGCTATCGATACCAAATTCAATGGTACTCATATCGCGTCCTTGTGTTGTTATACCGTGTAAAAGTGCCGGATCTGTTATAACCAGCGCCGCACCTTCTGTTTATAAGCCAGATAATCATCACCAAATTTTTCTGCCAGTACCGTTTCCTCCGGAATTATCTGCTGTACAGTGAGCACCCAGATAAAAACCGGTAACATAATTAGTGGCGACAAACTCCCCAGATAAATCCCCCAACCTGCCAGCCAGGTCAACATCCCCAAATACATCGGATTACGGGTAAAGCGATAGAGGCCCTTCATCACCAGAGTATTCGCGTTTTCAGGCTTCAGCGGATTCGGTGTGGTTTTAGAGCGAAAAAACTGCCCCAGCGACCAGATATCAATCAATAAACCACAAACAATAATGAATAAACCAATGCGGGTATAAGGTGTGCTCAACCATTCAGCAACAGGCATACTGCGATCCAGCCACCACATAATACCGGCGCAGGACAAAGCATAAATGGGAGGTGGAATAGTCGTCTTCAGCATAAGTCAATTCGCAAACAATGCATTAAGTGTTCATCATAGCGTATGCTAACAAGCTAACCAAAATACCACAGCAGTGAGCAATATGTCCGCAACAAAGAAGCCACGTACGCTATACCACGTCCATGACCCAATGTGCAGCTGGTGTTACGCCTTTCGCCCTGTCTGGAACGAAGTGAGCCAGAATCTGCCGCAAGACATTGAACTGAAATATGTTCTGGGTGGTTTAGCGCCGGATTCCGATGCTCCAATGCCACAGGAAATGCAAAATATGCTAATCGGAACCTGGCAAAGGATCATGCAAACTGTGCCAGGCACAACATTTAACTTCGATTTTTGGCAAAACAATCAGCCACGCCGCTCAACCTATCCGGCCTGCCGTGCACTGATTGCTACCCGTAAGCAAAATCCGGCAAAGGAACGCAGCGTTCTGCAAAGCATCCAAAATGCTTATTATCAACAGGCACTTAACCCTTCAGACGACAGCACCCTGATTCAGGTTGTCGTTGAAAATGATCTGAATACCACACAATTTGCAGCTGACTTACATGCTGACAGCACCAGAGAGGCACTACTGGATGAGATTCGTTTTGCACGCAGTATCGGCGGCGATAGTTTCCCGTCACTGATTATGCGGGAAGGCGAACAACTAAGGTTAATCATGCTTAGCTACACAGATGCAGGGCATATCCTGCAACAATTATGATTACGACCGAGGTATTTCAGGGCTTCTTTTCAGCTTCAGCCTGTGCCTTCTTTTGCTGTAAATAAAGAAAGCGTTTACGCAGCTTTTTGGCTTCCTCGCGAATATTTTTCTCTTCAGAAATATTTTGCTTAATAGCGTCCTGGTAAGCCTGAGTATTTTCTACGTTGATATCAATGAATCCCTGCACCCGTTTTTTAGCAACTGCATTGGTACTGGCTTTATGCTGCTTCAGCAACCGCTCCAGTTCTCTTTCCAGCTTACTACTTAGCAACTCCAGCTGTTTACGCTCATCACTCAGCACTTCAAAGCGCTCAGCATAAAATTCATCGAACTGTTCAAGACTGGCATAGCTGTTAAGCAATAAAGCATCTTTACGCTTCTGCTGACTCTTTTTGAGTCGGAGTTTCTTTTCCAACTCATTCATCCAGGCTTCTTCTTCCAGCTCTTCTTTGGATTTTGCGGGCGCTACTTTATTTACCTTATTGCCCAGTTCATCCAGTTCAGTATGGCCTTTCTGTGCTTTTGAGGGTGGCACACTATCGGAATAATGCACTTTTCCATCATCATCAACCCACCGAAAAGCTGCCGATGCTGTTGTGCTAATAATAAGCAGACCAAGAACCGCTGCCACAGAATACTTCATCGCCATTTTCCACTTATAATTATAATTATCTAGCAACAAATAGGTATGTAAGCTGTTGCAATGAATAACACCAGTGATTGGGAATCCATTAGCAAATTACACAAGAACTACACATACGCTCAGGGTATTTTTACCACTATTCAAGTCTCAGCGCCAGAATATCCGCTTAGTGGATCGTCTAACGCCTTTCACCTGACAAACTCAGGCATTAAGACTCGCCATCCTGTAAACACGTCATTTTTCAGGGCAATTCAGGCTGTACCTCAGCCAGATGCTCTTCCGGCTGGGTAAGATCATCTGACTGCCCCGCTTCCATGTGGTAACGTTTCAATAACTCGGTATGCTCGGCGAGTGCAACCTGACGATCGATGACAACCTGATAACCCGCTTCATTCTGCAAAATAACAAAAGGATTCGTTTCCCGTTGCACAAGGCGGTAAAACTCCCTGAAATCATTATAGAACTGACCATTTACCGTATTTACCCGCATTACCAGATCGTGAAAACCAACATTACTGCTTGATGCCAGCACCTTGGTGATTAACACATTTTCCCGTTTATCTTTTTGTTCCTGCTGATCGTAATCTTTACGACTCAAGCAATAATCCGGGATTTTACTGGGCGTAAAAACAAAACCACCAAAGACAAAGTACCGTGGCTTCTGATCATAGTTAAAGAATGTTGTTGCGGGCTTATCCAGCGGCAAACTGACTTTATGCACCTTCCCTTCACGGATAATATCCAACGCCAGTTTATCACCCAGCTGATGTTGATCGACCTGATACTCAAAGTCGATGTACTTTCCGGGCTGAAACATAATGGTGCCGTTATTTTCAATATTCATGCCATCCACGGCGGTGATAATATCCCCCGCCTGCAATAACTTTTCCATAGGTGAATTTGCACACACTCTGGTCACCATTACGCCAGTCTGTTCTTTTTTTAACTGATATTTTTTTCGTATTGCCGGATTAACCAGCTCTTCGGTAAAAGCAGAAAATTCCGGAAAACCGTCGTAGCGCCCATCTTCAACATCATCAAGAAAATGCCTGATCATTGTCGGCGGAATCATATAACCAATATTTTCTTCACCATTACCCGCCACCTGCATCGCCACACCAATCGCCTTACCACCGGATAATGCCGGCCCACCGCTATTACCCGGGTTAATCGCCGCATCAATCTGGATCGCCTGAAATGATAGCGAACTGTGAGCATATTCAAGGTATTCAATACGGGAAATAATTCCTTCGGTGACACTCAACGTATCGCCTCCGGTCGGGAAGCCATACACACTGATTTCCTGACGCACTTTCGGCAACTTGCCTAGCGGAATATATGCACCATCGGCAAAAAAGGATTTATCTTCCACTTCAAGCAATGCAAGATCCGCTTCATGTGATACTGCAATGCGTTTAGCCTCATAACGATCCGGTTTACCATCCCGCTGCACTTCGATAAAAGTATGATCCGATACAACATGGGCATTAGTCAGAATGCGATTACCTTTGATAATGAAACCAGTTCCGATTCGGGATTCAGTATTGGAATTCCACGGCGTATAGCTGCTATACGTTTCCGCCGTTGCATAGATTTTAACAACGGATCTTGCAACCAAATCTTCGGTCTCATCAATTTTTGTATGAGATAGTGCTGCACTGGTGGTTTCAGCACAAACAGGAGTGATGGAAATTGAAGACAATAGAAAAATGGGCATAATGATTTTCATCAACCCTAATAAAGTATTTTTATTAATCATAGCTACGCCGTGTAAGTTTTTTCCTTTAATAATTAGTATGCCCGAAAAACAAGCAAAGCCATAGCAGCCTTCCAAGAATCCACCTTATTTTTTCACAAGATTCCGGTTATGATAGGCGACATTTTGAATCAGTGAGCTTTGGAGCAACCGGTAATGGCCACGTACAACACCAATGAATTTCGCAGCGGCTTAAAATTAATGATTGATGGCGATCCTTACACCATCGTTGAAAATGAATTCGTTAAGCCGGGCAAAGGCCAGGCCTTTAATCGCGTAAGAGTACGCAACCTGAAAACCGGTCGTACCGTCGAAAAAACCTGGAAGTCCGGTGAAAGCGTCGAGGCAGCTGACGTGATGGATCGCGATATGGAATACCTGTACAGCGATGGTGAATTCTGGCACTTCATGCTAACGGACGGCTCTTATGAGCAGTTTGCAGCACCTGAATCAGCCATGACAGACGCAGCGAAATGGCTCAAAGGCAATGAAGTTTGTCTGGTCACACTATGGAATGACTCACCGTTGACCGTCACACCACCCAATTTTGTTGAGCTGCAAATTACTGAAACCGACCCCGGTGTTAAAGGTGACACTGCCAGCGGCGGCTCTAAACCTGCTACTCTGGAAACCGGCGCTGTGATTAAAGTCCCGTTATATATGGACGAAAATGAGATCGTAAAAATTGACACCCGAACCGGTGATTACGTTTCACGGGTTAAAGCTTAAAACAACTCATCAATTATCCTGCTCTCTAAGTGTGTGCGTAAAGGTTTTCAGGAGTCTATACCCCCTGTCTCTTTAGCTGACTAGCTTTAGATATTTGAAAACGCTCACACACTGCTCACAGAGAAAATATTAAAAAAGTCCTCCCTCCTTGTTTAAGGGAGGAGGGTTCTTTATAAGCCAGACACCACAATGCCCAACCAACAACTTCCCCAACAGTGGCAGCCTTCAGCAGATCAGATCACGCTAAAAGCACGCGCCCGGCTCAATCAGCAAATCCGGCATTTTCTCGACCAGCGCGGCGTACTGGAAGTTGAAACCCCGGCATTGTCTCAATCCGGTAACACTGATCCCCACATCAACAGTTTTCTTGCAGAAACCAACACGGACACACGTTACTTACACACCTCACCCGAATACCCGATGAAACGCCTGCTGGCAGCAGGGAGCGGAGACATTTATCAGATCTGCAAAGTCTGGCGGGAAGAAGAGAATGGCCCACGCCATAATTCCGAGTTCACCCTGCTGGAATACTATCGGGTCGGTTTTAGCTATCAGCGCCTGATGCAGGAAGTTGATGAGCTACTAACACTCGTACTACCCAATATTACCAAACCGTCATGTTACCGCAGTTATCAGGAGTGTTTCCTTGAAAGTCTGGCGATTGATCCCCACATTGCCTCATTGGAACAGCTAAAAAATCTTGCGGCAACACAGAGTTTAGACTTTGAGGGTGAGTTGGATAAACAGGGCTGGCTGGATTTATTATTTACCCATGTTATTGAAGCGGACTTTGACCAACAACAGCTGACTTTTGTCTATTATTACCCGGCACAACAAGCTGCTCTCGCCGCAGTTACACGACATGATGGAACTGATGTCGCACAGCGCTTTGAAGTGTATTGCGGGGCGATGGAATTAGGTAATGGCTATCAGGAATTAACCGATGCCGGACAAAATAACCAGCGGTTACATCAGGATGCGGCACAACGGGCAGCGCTAAATTTAAGTGATATACCGGTCGATCAGCGTTTTCTGGCCGCACTGGAACAGGGTATGCCACGTTCAGCCGGTGTCGCCATTGGCCTGGATCGCCTGCTGTTATGTGGCAGTAGCCGGAATGAATTGAAACAGGTTATCAGTTTTGCGTGGGAACTGGCATAATAGCGCCCGTTTTCATACATCTGAATGTATTACTGTGAAAACCGATGGTTTTCACGCTTGCGGGGTGTATGCCCTACATACACGTTACTGTGGAAATCGCTGATTTCCATGTTTGGGTTTGAAGTTGTTTAATGCCCGTTATTAAGGAGTTACCAATGGACTTTTTTATTTCTAACGCATACGCAGACGGTGCAGCGTCACCCGCTGGCGGTGGCCTCGAAATGATTCTGATGATGGGCGTGTTTTTCGCCATTATGTACTTCATGATTATCCGGCCACAGCAAAAACGTGCTAAAGAACACAAGGCAATGCTCGATGCTTTGGGTAAAGGCGATGAAGTCGTCACTGGTGGTGGTGTACTTGGTAAAATCAGCAATATTGGCGACAACTTTGTTGAAATCGAAGTGGCTGACAACGTCAAAGTCAAAGTACAGCGCCAGGCCATCGCTTCTGTTATGCCAAAGGGCACAATGAAGAGCGCTTAAGTAGCCATACAGCCGGATGTCTGATAATCATCACGCGGTGGATCAGCGGTTTTAACTGAACAGCCCCATTGCACTAAATGCATGATGGGTTGTTCGCTGCTATCATTTCTGACAAATTTGCATCCGCATCTATCGATATCCGGTATAAATATCAGGCTTGCTCAATGATCCCCCTGTTGCTTAACTAATTGCAGTTATGCACAGGGATTTTGTTTTTAAACGGAATATAATAATGAATCGTTATCCGCTCTGGAAATACCTGCTGGTAGTCATCGTGCTACTGGTTGGAATAGTCTATGCGTTACCCAACCTTTATCCTTCTGACCCATCAGTACAAATCAGTGCGGTGCGCGGTGCACCGGTTGTGGATCAGGCTTTTGTTGACTCGCTGGGCAAAACCCTGGCTGACAAAGGCATCACCCCGAAAAGCAGCGAGCTGAATCAGGAAAAAGCGTTACTGCGCTTTGAGAATACCGAAGTTCAGCTGGAAGCACAGGGTATTTTGAAAGAACAGCTGGGACGGCAATACGTTACAGCGCTAAACCTGGCTCCGGCTACCCCCGGCTGGTTGCGGGCGCTGAATGCCAAACCCATGTACTTAGGTCTCGACTTACGTGGTGGCGTGCACTTCCTGATGGAAGTAGATATGGCAACAGCTAAAGACAAAGCAATGAGCCGCTATGAAGAAGAATTCAAAGATTATCTACGCGAAGAAAAGATCAGCTATCTTGGCGTAAAGCGTGAAGGTGATACGCTCATCACCAAGTTTAAAACACCGGAAGATCTTGCTGCAGGCCGTAAACTATTGGCTGCACAGTATCGTGGTATTAATGGCGGCGAACTGCTGTTTGGTGACAAATCAGACGGTACAACATCACAGCTGGTAGCAAATATCGCTCCGGATCACCTTAAATCCATCGAGCAGTTTGCACTCAAACAAAACATCACCACACTACGCAAACGGGTAAATGAACTCGGCGTGGCAGAGCCTATTATCCAGCAACAGGGACTGAACCGTATCGTTGTTCAGCTACCGGGGGTACAGGATACTGGCCTCGCAAAGAAAATCCTCGGAGCTACCGCGACACTGGAATTCCGCCTGGTTGACGACGCGGGCAATGACCCGGCACAGGCAGCCCAGCGCGGCCGTGCACCTTTAGGCACCAAACTTTATTATGAGCGTAACGGTAATCCTATTCTGCTTAAGCGTAAGGTGATGCTGACCGGGGAATATATTACAGACGCTGCATCCGGATTTGACCAGAATAACCGCCCGGCCGTACACATCACTCTGGATGGCAAAGGCGCCGCCCGTTTTTCCAAGGTAACCGGGGCTAATATCCAAAAACCCATGGCTGTTGTCTTTATTGAAACGACTTTCGAAGAATACGAAGCAAACGGCGAAAAGAAATTCAAGCCGAATAAAACCGAAGAGGTCATCAATGTCGCCACCATTCAGGATCAGCTGAGTAAACGCTTCCAGATTACTGGCCTTGACTCACCGGAAGAAGCCCGTGAACTAGCCTTATTACTCCGTGCCGGTGCACTGGCAGCGCCTATCTATATCGTTGAAGAACGCACTGTTGGCCCGAACCTTGGACAGGAAAATATCGACAGCGGCTTTATGTCTATTATGATCGGTTTTGGCTTAGTGCTGCTGTTTATGCTCGCGTATTACCGCGTTTTTGGTATTGCAGCTAATCTGGCACTGGCAATGAACGTGGTGATTATCTTTGCGGTGATGTCTATGCTGCAATTCACTCTGACGCTGCCCGGCATGGCGGGAATCGTACTGACTATTGGTATGGCTGTAGATGCCAACGTATTGATCTTTGAACGTATCAAAGAAGAAATACGTAAGGGTGCCCCACCACAGACTGCGATTAAACAGGGTTATGAATCAGCATTCTCAACCATCGCCGATGCCAACATCACCACCCTGATCGCGGCGATTGTTCTTTTCGGTTTTGGTACCGGACCAATCAAAGGTTTCGCGATTACGCTGGCTATTGGTATTGCATCCTCTATGTTTACCGCCATTATTGGCAGTCGCGCCCTGATCAATCTGGTCTACGGCAATCGCCGTGTTAAATCACTGAGCATCTAAGGAGTTCACCATGTTATTTAAAGATAAAATTATCGATTTCATGGGTGTGCGCAAGATTGCGCTGATTATCTCCATGGTTCTCATTCTGATCTCCATCGGTTCCATATTTGCCCGTGGCCTTAATCTGGGCATCGACTTCACCGGTGGCACAGTGATGGAAGTTGGTTATCCTGAAAGCAAAAGTCCGGATGCAGTCCGTAAATTACTGCAGGAAAATGGCTACGATGGCACGGTGCAACACTTTGGCAGCGCTAAAGACATTATGATCCGTCTTGCACCACAGGAAGGTGCTGACAAATCTGCTGAAGCAAAAGCCAAACTAAGCAACGATGTGCTGGCCGTATTAAAAGGCGAAACGCCGGAAGCAGAAATGCGACGGGTAGAGTTTGTTGGCCCGCAAATCGGTGAAGAACTCCGTGAGCAGGGTGGCCTTGCCATGCTGATGGCGCTGGGTGGCATTCTGATTTATGTTGCATTGCGTTTTGAATACCGCTTCTCAGTCGGTGCGGTTGCAGCATTGGTACACGACGTTATTATCACGATTGGCTTCTTCTCAATCACCCAGATTGAATTTGATCTCACGGTATTAGCGGCTGTACTGGCGATTATTGGTTACTCACTCAACGATACCATCGTGGTCTTCGACCGCCAGCGTGAAAACTTCCGTATTCTGCGTAACGAAACGCCCACAGAAGTGCTGAACATCTCCTTGAATCAAACGCTGTCACGTACCCTGATCACCTCGCTGACTACCCTGATGGTGGTATTAGCGCTGTATTTCCTGGGTAGTGAAGTCATCACCGGCTTCGCCATCGCATTGGTTATCGGAATTTTGATTGGTACTTACTCTTCGATTTATGTAGCAAGTAATTTGCTGCTGGTATTGGGGATTACCAAAGAAGCGTTGATGCCACCGGAAAAAGAAGGCGAAGACGAGCTGGATGCTATTCCGTAAATACAGTTAGTACAACAGATTTCACTCCCCTGTTCAGGGGAGTAATCTCCGATCAAATTCATCCACCCTGCTCCATTTAAGGGATTTCCTCCCTCACGACCTGTCACTACACTCTTTATAAAACGTTGGGTTTGCACATAATACGGATATTCCCCAAACTGTCCGGCAAACCTCAATTAATGAATAATATCCGGCGAATGACCGGAGGAGTGAAATTAAAATGAAAACCCTGCTGCTATCCTTTATCGTCTTATTAGGCCTTGCACTGGTTGCTGGCCAAAGTCATGCCCGACCCGCCCCGAAACAAGTCACTTATGATTTTCCGAAAGTAGACGGTATTGCTTTGGACTGGTGTAAAACACTGGGCAAAAAATGCGGCAAACCCGCAGCAAACTACTTTTGTCGTGCGAAGGGTCATAAACGTGCCATACACTTTGTTAAACGCAACAATATTGGTTTTACCAAGACCCTGAAGAGCAAAGAAATTTGCCGTGAAAACTCTTGCGATAGCTTCAGAACCATTAAATGTCAAACCAAAATAGCACAACCACCCATCACACCGGTCAAACGTTTTCACCTGCCAAAGTACAGAGGCATCGCACTGGATTGGTGTTTCACCTGGGGTAAAAATTGCGGCAAAGTGCCGGCCGATACTTACTGCCTCTCTAAAGGCTTCACCAAAGGCGCTATCAGGTTTCAAAAACAAAATAACATTGGTTACACCCGGATCTTCCAAACCGGTCGTATCTGTAACAACGCCTCCTGTGACGGTTATAAATTTATCGATTGCCAACGCTAAACGATTGACTAAAACAGTTTAACTTTTATCTGTTGATTTCCGGTGGGGTCGCCGTAGACCTCCCAATACACTACTCCAACGCCCTTAACACAGGCGCAGATCCGCCGGAAATCAACAGACATTTCTCATTCTCCCTGACTCCTCCCTCCGGCTTGATCACATTATTCACCCGCTTTCAGCAAGGCCATTTTTAACTATCGAATGTTACGGTAGAATCGCCAGCTCTTTAGAATAAATACCATGCCACATCAAAAGGTCGCGCATGGCACCAGCTGAGTTAACAATGGGGTAAATCAATCATGAGCAGTGAGACTATCAAACGGACGACCTGTTATGAATGTGATGCGAACTGCGCTTTTGATGTCACCATCAACGCAGAAGGAATCGCAACCAAAGTAGAAGGCATGCCTGATTGCCCGCGCGGTCAAATGCAGCTGGATCGCCAGTACCACCCTGATCGACTGATTCATCCACTGAAGCGTACCGGCCCCAAAGGCTCAGGTGAATTTACCCGTATCAGTTGGCAGGAAGCACTGGATACCATTAGCAATGCACTACAAAAAGCCCGGCAAGATCACGGTGCTCCCGCAGTTGGCTTTTTTGCCGGTTACACTAAGGAGGCAAGGCCACAGCTACAACGACTGGCACATGCTTTTGGCAGCCCGAATTTCCTCACCGAGGCAGGCTGCTGTTTCTCAGCGACAATGGTCGCAGAAAGCCTGACTTATGGCCACAAGCTGAAAACCACGTCAACGGTACAGTCACCTAAAACAGCCTGTGTCATGGTGTGGTCAACCAATGCCGTTGGCTCAATTCCCCCGTTTGACACACACCACCTGAATCAGCGCAAAAAAAATCGCAAGATGATCGTAGTCGATCCGCGCCGCACTGAAACAGCTGAACTGGCTGATATTCATTTACAGATTCGACCCGGTACGGATGGCGCGCTGGCACTAGGCTTTCACCATCTGATTTTTAAAAACGGCTGGCAGGATCAGGCATTTCTGGATGAATGGGCCAGCGGTTTGGACACATTCCTCACTTACATCGAAACATTCACACCCGCCAGAGTCGCAGAGATTTGTGGTATTGATGAAGCCGATTTACACGCCGCAGTGGAAATGTTTGCCACTACTCTGCCTTCACAGATTGCCATGTCGCCTACTTCCACCGTACAGCACAGCAACGGCTTTCAAAATCACCGGGCCATGATCCTGCTTTCCGCTGTGCTCGGTATGATTGACCGTGAGGGTGGCAACCGCTTCTTTAATAATAAAGTGCTGCCGAAACCTATCGAGATGTTCGATGTGTGTGTCAACGAATTGCCACCACGCATTGGCGATGAGGTATTTCCGATCTGGACAAAATACTGGCCGGCAGCCCAGAGCATGCTGATGCCGGACTGTATTCTGGAAGGTAAGCCACAACCGATGAAAGCGCTGCTGGCAATGGGCATTAATACCGCAATGTGGCCCAACTCCAAACGTATGGAGCAGGCGCTGGGTGAGCTGGAGTTTTTTGCGGTGTCTGATTTTTTCCATAACCCGGCCACCCTACAGGCTGATATCGTACTGCCTGCCGCAACTAATCTGGAACGCCCCGCATTGATTGCTTACCCGGGCTGTGCTTATCAGGGCGAGGTAAAATACCGTCATCAGGCATTACCACCACGCGGCGAAGCAAAAGCTGATGCTGAAATCTTTCTGGAGTTAGGTGTCAAAATGGGAATGGCGGAGGAATTCTGGCATGGTGATCTGGATGCCTCCTGGGCAGAAATGGCAGAAGGTCTGCCGGATGATGTCCGTAAAGAAGCCTATGAAAACCCGGATGGTGTTATCGTTTACAGCCCGGTCATTGATGAACTGGTGGATGAAGGCTATCTTGATGCTGACCGGCAGTGGCGACTCTATGGCTTCCGCACAGTGACCGGCAAAGTTGAGTTTGACTCACAGGAATTACGTGAACAGGGTTATGACGGCTTACCGGTTTATCAGGAACCGGCAGAAAGCCCGCTGTCGACACCTGAATTGCTGCCGGATTACCCGCTGGTACTAACGTCCGGCGGGCGACAGAAGTACTTCACTCACTCACAACAGCACAATGTTGCGGCGATGTTAAAACATGACCCGAAACCACGTATTCAAATTCATCCAGGGGACGCGGCCGCACGGAATATTCAAGACGGTGACACCGTCACTGTCAGCTCACCACGTGGTTCCGTCAATTTTGTCGCCGCCGTAACCGATATTATGAAACCAGGGGTTGTACACTGTTTCCATGGCTGGAATGAGGCCAATGTGAATGAACTGACCGATCATACGACACTTGATCCAATTAGTGGGTTTCCGGCGTTTAAATCACTGCTGTGTGAAGTTAAATCAGCTTAAAAGCACTGCCATCAATTAGATGGCTTTAAGCGCTACGCCAATACAGCCTGCTCCATGCCAGGCAGATCCCAGAAGTTATCATCATGGCTATGGAAGACGCTGTGTTTCACATTTTGTAGACGCACTGTAGGCTGTTGGCCATGATCAGCCGGATTAAAGATCAAATTATCACGGCCACCTACCACCGCATACTCCAGCGTATTACCGGATAACCAATACGGTGCATTGATTCCCACATGCAGACGATCCTGGCCAAGGTAAAAGTGCGAATAACGATTCACTTCCGATAACATAATGCCATTCACCGGTGTCAACGGACTGCTGACATTGATATCGCGGATGCAGATATCCTCAATCACACCATTGGGATTAAGAGTGTAGCCATCCTCAGCAACGGCATAAGCCTGAAAGATAATGTCCTGATGCAATGTGTCATAGGGGAGTTTCTGAATGATATTTTGGGGGGCTAAACGCCCGATATGCACATGAGACGCGCGGATATTGAGGGTATCCCCCCAAAAGGTATGCGGCACATAATCATTCACCACAAACTGACCAACACGGCGCACAATCAGAGGGTAACGGACATTTGACACCTGTAAGCGGTTTATCAAAACAGCCTGCCCCGGTGCATCAATCACCACACCGTCTGTTTCTAACTCACCAGTGCCCTGCAAAGTCAGATCACCGTAATGACCACCGCTTGTAATACGCTTTAATTCCATTGTTATTGCCCCTCGCTTGAGCAGAAAACATTCATCCTAGCTTAAGGGTGATTAAAATTTCAACTCTCTGTTTTGAGGAGGTTCATTTAACCGATCTCACGCCCTACTACTACTCTCTGCACGGTCGAAAGATCAGATTAGTTGGAAAACGGATGGAATTCTGGCAGCCCCAGCAGGAATCGAACCTACAACTGCCCCTTAGGAGGGGGCCGTTATATCCATTTAACTATGGGGCC
>JBMZDK010000011.1:0-30687 GCA_049614265.1 Thiolinea sp. | reverse complement strand
TCGTCCCCAATGATCCGGATGCACAGATGGTACCAATCGCCAGATTCTGGTTATAACCCAGACGCAGCATCTGTGGTAGTGCGATCAAACCCAACAACACCACTTCACCGCCAATAATACCGGACATCGCCGCCATTACGACCGCCATTAACGAGGTGACAACAGCAATACCGCCACGGGTACGATTCAGCCACGCTGACAGCGAGTTATACATATCTTTGGCAATACCGGAGCGCTCCAATAGCGTTGCCATAAATATGAATAGCGGCACCGATATGAGCACATAGTCCGTCGTCAACCCGTACATTCGTTGTGCGAGGATATTTAGCGGGCCGGAACCAAACTCACGGAACAGCAGATCCGGGCCAAACTTGAGCACCAATACCACAACGGCCAGAAAGCCGGAAGCAAAGCCTAACGGCATACCGATCGCCAGCAACGCAATCATCGCCACCAGCAAAATAATAGAAATCGTTCCGATATCCACTATTTATCTCCCCCCTGAACCGGCACATCAATGTCGGTATCTGTAAAACCCTGAGCACGCTTAATTTCTTCAATCTCAGCCTGCTCTTCTTCCGCATACATATCGTAATCCGGGTGATTCCAGTCCAGAATCAGATTAGAAACCGCCTGAATCGCAACCACTACCATGGTTAACAGGACTAGGGGTTGTGTCACCGCAGGAATCGGTGGTGCCCAGGCCGAATCAAAACGTTCCCAGTTATTGATACCATCCACCACTTCATCAAAGCCTCCCCAAACGGTGAAGAAAGCCCAGAGCACAATAAACAGGACAGCCAGAATATCGAAAAAACGCCGTAACCAGAGTGGCACAGCATCATAGAGCAGCGTGATCCGTATATGGCTGCGCTGCTGCATTGCATAAAGCCCGGCAGAAAGGTAAATCCAGCCTCCCATCCACAGGCTCATCTCATTCACCCAGATGGTCGGCTTTTCCATTACATAACGCATGAAAACTTCATACATCATAATGGCAACAATGATAGCCGTCATATACATTGCTACCCGGCTAAATCGCCAGGTAATGGCATCTACCCAGCCCCTGCGTTCATGTTCGACCATGCATTACCCTCCTCCAGAACTACGATTTGAGAATTGCCTCTCAAGCATAGAAATCTTCGAATTTGAAATTTCTACAAGCTGTAACGTTTGATGAACTCGCGATCCGGCGCTATCCCCAGCCCCGGCCCGTTCGGTATCGCGACCCGCCCACCGGAATCAGCCACCTGCTGTTGAATATTTAACGGGGTTAACAACAGTTCATCGCGAAATTTATTGTCCGTGGTATCAAATTCCAGCATTGGTTCCCACGGATGCAAACCGCCCGGTAATGGCGGCATCGCAGCCAGCAGATGCAAGTTAGTGGCGACTGCCACCGCTGAACCCCAGACATGATTAATCACCGGTGTGAAATGCGCATGGCATAGTGCCAATACGCGTAGGTACTCTGAAATACCGCCCAAAGCACACACTTCCGGTTGTGCAATATCCAGCCCGCGACATTCCAGCAAACTGCGCCAACCCCAACGGTTAAACTCTGCCTCGCCCCCGGAAATATTGACATTCAACGCAGCGCGCAGCTCGCGGTAACCATCATGATCTTCCGGTGCCACCGGTTCCTCGAACCAGTATACCTCAAATTCTTCCAGCGCCTTGCCCACATACAGGGCATCGCTGGTGGTGTAACAATGATTGGCATCCACCATGTAAGGATAATCATCACCGACTCCCTTACGTACGGCTTCCGCCAGTTTAATATCAGCTTTAGGCCCGTGACCCACTTTCATTTTGGTCGCCGCAAAGCCCATCGCCTTAATTTTCGCAGCCTCATCCGTAAACTTCGCCGCCAATTCAGCTACCGGCTCAGGCTTCAGCATCATGCCATAGCCATAAACTGCCACCGAATCCCGGTGCGTACCACCAATCAGCTTATGTAGTGGTAAACCCGCCACCTTACCCGCAATATCCCACAGCGCAATGTCCACACCCGACAGCGACTGCATCGACATGCCTTTCTGGCCATGGTCACGCAACAGGTTATATACCTTGTGCCAGATCACATCACGATCCATGGGATCCATGCCCAATACCAGTGGCTGAATCACCTGTTCAACAATGGTTTTATTTGCCAGCGCGACAGTACCCGGCCCGAAACACTCGCCCCAGCCGGTGATACCTTCGTCAGTACTGACTTCGACTAAATGTGCGGTGCGCTTACTGTAGTATTGTTGGGAATAGCCGAGAAGTTCTGGCAGGTCGTATTGCAGAACGTGGCTTTTGATCCGGGTGATTTTCATATTTGGTGCTTTACCAGAATAAGTCCAGGCCTTGACCGGTAACGCTTCCCCCTGAGCCACTTTTTATACACATGGCTCAGGGGGAACGAGGGGGATTTAACTTTTTATAAGCAAAAGCGATTCCACGCTTACTTCATCGCACCCAAACCTTTCAGGAATGCAATGTGAGATTCTAACAGTGCTTTCGCTTCATCAGTTGTTGCGAACTCAGTCCAGCCTTTTTGTACCGCATCACGGTACTTAGCCAGCTCTTCCGGACTCCACTCATACAAGTTAACGCCTTCAGCACGCAACTTAACCGCATTTTGTGCATTCTTAACTTCGTTAATGGTCGCATTACGCAGTGCCAGTGCTTCCATTGATACTGTCATGATGTGCTGGATATGCTCGGGAATCTTATCCCAGACTTTCTTGTTACACGCCAGGTGATCCGCAGGCATAGAGTGGAAGCCAGGGTAGTTAGTGTGCTTACCAATCTCATATAGACCCAGACCAATGTTGTTAGTCAGGTTAGCCGCGTCAGCACCATCGATAATACCGGTTTCCAGCGCCGTAAAGATTTCGTTGAAATCCATTACGATTGGCGATGCACCCATGTTAGCGAATACTTTAGTCGCCAGGCCAGGAGGTGAACGGAATTTCCAGTCTTTAAAGTCAGCAGTGTTGCGGATTGGTTTAGTAGAAGTCAGTGACTCCGGGCCAGGAATCCACCAGCCAACAAACTGCATTTTGTACTTATTGTACAGTCCATTCAGTGCTTCACGACCACCGCCGTTCAGCATCCAGGACATTTGCTGGTAAGGATTGCCGTAACCACCCATCAGGTCACCCGCAAACTGGAACGCAGGGTTCTTACCAGTCTGGTAACCACCACCGGTCATATCACAATCAAGAATACCGTTTACCGCAGCGTCAAACGTCTCAACCGACTTAACCACTGAAGACGAATAGAACATTTCGATTTCAAGCTGACCATTAGACATTTTGGTCACATCCTCAACCCACTGCTTAGCCATCTGGCCAG
This sequence comes from Thiolinea sp., assembly GCA_049614265.1. Classification (GTDB taxonomy): domain Bacteria; phylum Pseudomonadota; class Gammaproteobacteria; order Thiotrichales; family Thiotrichaceae; genus Thiolinea. Next base: position 27,342 of record JBMZDK010000011.1, on the reverse strand, counting down.
ACAGGGTTTCAGGTGAGAAGTGAGTCTGGATACGCAGTTTTACTTTGTCACCATGACTATCAGCAGCAGCAGGTGCTGAAATCGCAAGCGCAGCAGCAATTGAAACAGCTGTGGCTATTTTTTTGAATAGTTTCATTGGGTTCTCCTCCCCATTGGAATTAAGGTTTAGCAAAGCCCCGGCGCACCTCACATTATCCCCAAACACAACTGTAGCTTTAGCATTTAGCGACATGCACCGGAATCACCAGCGTATACCATATCAGAGTTTTCTGCGCTTGCAAGGAAATCTTTATTTTCCTTATAATTTTGGGATTTGCATAAAATTTTGAGATTTTTTATATTACGGCGGAAACCGTAAATTTCCACACCTTGCGAATAATAGTTAAAGGTTTGTATCACCAGATGTCACAAAATCAAAGCATTTACGAACAGCTCAGGGAACGGCTGGTTAGCGGTGAATTTACCCCCGGCCAACGGCTGCGCTCCGAAGAGCTTCGCCAGTCATACGGTGTTTCAGCCAGCAGCCTGCGCGAAATATTGTTCCGGTTATCACTCGTGGGTTTGGTGGATTTCTTTGAACAACGCGGCTTTCGCATGCCCGAACAATCGCGTGCCCTGCAACATGACCTGACCCAGACTCGCATGATGCTGGAGTGTGAAGGAGCCTGTCTGTCTATTCGTTATGGCGGTGTTGCCTGGGAGGCGCGACTGAATGCGGCACACCACGAACTCAAGCATATCGAAACCCGGATTCATACTACTGAAAGAAATAAAGACTTTCTGAAAATATGGGCCGAGGCTGAACTGGGTTTTCACCGGACACTGATTGAAGCCTGTCGCTCACCGCTGTTACAGGAGTTTCATATGCAGGTCTATGACCGGTTCCGTCAGCAGATGATTGTACATGACCAGGATTTTGAATACGTGGCAATCAACGTTGAACAGCATCAGAGTATTTTGGAAGCCGTATTACAGCGCGATGAGGATTTAGTACGGCAACGGATTGTGGGACATTTATCGCGGCATTTGGCGGAACCATTACCGGAAAAAGCGATACCGGTTAAAATATAGGGCTTCGGCTACACTCAGCCAACTGCTTAAACCTTTTCAATATCATTGATATATTTATATTGCAAAGCGTAAGCAAGAAACATTAACGACAGTGCGCCGCTCTCAGCAACTCCCTGAGCGCAGCCAAAGGGAATAGAAAACCAACATGCCCAAAATCACCAAAGAAGATCTGCGTTCACGCCGCTGGTTCAATAACCCCGACGACCCCGAAATGACTGCGTTGTATCTGGAACGCTACCTCAATTACGGGCTGACCCGAGAAGAATTGCAATCCGGTAAACCCATTATCGGTGTCGCCCAGACCGGCAGTGATTTATCTCCCTGTAACCGCCATCATCTGGAACTGACAAAACGGGTTCGTGACGGGATCACCGCAGCAGGCGGCACAGCGATAGAAATTCCGGTACATCCGATACAGGAAACCGGAAAACGCCCGACAGCTATGCTGGATCGCAATCTGGCTTATCTGTCGCTGGTAGAAAGCCTGTATGGTTACCCGATTGATGGTGTTGTGCTGAATGTCGGTTGTGACAAAACCACTCCGGCCCTGTTAATGGCAGCAGCCACCGTGAATATTCCGGCAATTGCCCTCAGCGTTGGCCCGATGCTAAATGGTTGGTTCAATAATGAACGCACCGGCTCAGGTACCATTACCTGGAAGGCCCGTGAACTGCGGGCCAAAGGTGAGTTAGATGACGAAGGGTTTATTAAACTGGTCGCTTCCGCAGCACCTTCGGTGGGTTACTGCAATACAATGGGCACGGCAAGTACCATGAATTCACTGGCGGAAGCACTGGGCATGCAATTACCCGGCTCAGCTGCTATTCCCGCCCCCTATCGTGATCGTGGTCAAATCAGCTACGAAACCGGCAGGCACATTGTTGATATGGTGTGGGAGGATATACGCCCTGCCGACATTATGACCCGGGAAGCGTTTGAGAATGCTATCGTCGTCAATTCCGCTATTGGCGGCTCCACCAATGCTCCGATTCATTTAAATGCAATCGCCCGCCATCTTGGTATACCACTGGATAATGATGACTGGCAGCGTATCGGACACCATATTCCCCTGTTGGTGAACCTACAGCCTGCCGGTGAATATCTGGCGGAAGATTATCACCGGGCAGGCGGTGTACCTGCCGTTATTAATGAGCTGATAAGCAATAATCTGCTGCCAAATCCACAGGCATTAACGGTGAATGGGCAAAGCATTGCAGACAACTGCTGCGAACAAAATATCAAAGATACCACCGTGATCAAGCCAGTCTCGCAGGCCATAATCGCGGAAGCTGGGTTTATCAACCTGAAGGGTAATCTGTTTGACAGCGCTATTATGAAAACCAGTGTAATCAGCGCCGAATTCAGGCAAAAATATCTGTCAAACCCTGATGATCCCGATGCATTTGAAGGACGTGCCGTCGTCTTTGACGGACCTGAGGACTACCACCACCGTATTGATGATCCGGCAGAAAATATTGATGCGTCCTGCGTGCTATTTATGCGCGGGGCTGGCCCCAAAGGTTATCCGGGTGGCGCGGAAGTAGTCAATATGCGTGCTCCGGCACACCTGCTGATACAAGGCGTTGAGGCTCTGCCATGTGTTGGTGATGGTCGCCAGTCCGGCACCTCCGGCTCCCCCTCAATTCTGAATGCTTCGCCGGAAGCAGCGGATAATGGTGGTTTGGCGTTATTACAAAATGGTGACCGTGTTCGTATTGACCTGAAAAGATGCACCGCCGATATTCTGATTTCTGAGGAAGCATTGCAGCAGCGACGTGACGTACTGGCAGCAAACGGTGGTTATCAAACGCCGGATAGCCAAACACCATGGCAACAATATTTCCGTGAGTTAGCGGAACCGTTTAACAAAGGCATGACGCTAAGAGATGCCGATAATTATCAGGACATCGCCCGCAAAGGCTTACCAAGGGATAACCATTAACCCGCTAAAACCACGGAGATGCCGTTCATCGTATCGGTACATGATCAGAGTTGCAGCTGCTGCAGAACTAGCGCTGCAACGTCAGACGAACATCAACATCCATCGCCTGTGAGCCATTACGCAGTAAGCGAACCTTCACCACGTCATTCAAACGGTAGTTATCCAGAATAGCAGTCAAATCACTGGTTTTATGCACTGGTTTGCCATCAATCGACTGGATTACATCACCTAACAGCAAGTCATCATTTGCGGTGAGTTCCGTTCCCTGAATACCGGCCTGAAAGGCTGGCGAACCTTGTTGTACCCGAAGCACCAGGATACCTTTTGTGTTCAGACGATCACTGACCTGGCGGCTGACATCGTCATTCATGGTAATACCCAGGATTGGCCGGATATAACGCCCGTGTTGTACCAGTCTCGGGATGACACGATTCACCGTATCCACCGGAATGGCAAACCCAATACCAGCAGAAGCACCGGAGGGACTGTAAATCGCAACATTCACCCCAATGACCCGCCCGGAACTATCCAGCAACGGCCCGCCTGAGTTACCGGGATTAATCGCCGCATCAGTCTGGATCAGGTTTTCCATCGTTGCACGTGAACCATCAATACTGCGATCTAATGCGGAAACCACACCAACCGTCAAAGTATGATCCAGACCAAACGGATTACCAATCGCCAAGACCTTCTGCCCAACCTTTAAATCACGACTGCTACCAATCTGTACCGGTGGCGGAATATTCGCAGTATCCGTTAATTTGATAACCGCCAGATCATGCTCAGGGCTGGCACCAACAACTTCAGCATCGAAAATACGCTGATCAGAAAGCCGGACTTTAGCTGTCCGGTGACCTTCGACTACATGGTAATTAGTAACGATATGCCCGGCACGATCCCAGATAAAACCGGTACCGGTACCACTGGGGCGCTCGCTGATATTACGCGTCCACAAATCCAGAACACGTCGGGTCGTGGCAATATAAACGACGGAAGGGCTATTACGTTCAAAAACATGAATGGTGCGTTGCTCATCATGCGTAAATGAGGCGGCTTTTGTTACCGGGCGGGGTTTGACTGCTTCACTGGCAAGCTCATGTCCCCAAACAGACAATAACAACCAGCACAATAAAGCACCGGTAATAAAAAACAGACTATTTTTCAGGGTTTGTCTGCCAGACATTGAACACTCCTGTCGTTCTTTGCGTTCCTCACTCAACCTTGAACAGGGTTAATAGTGTGCGTAATAAGTCGCTCTTGCCATCATCACTGACAATGAGATAACGCTTATTACCAATATGGGTCATACCTTCAAAGTTATCAATAGACAGGCTACTGGAAAACACCTTGAGATCCTCAGCAACACACGCCCCCTTGTCAGAACACTTATCCAGATTTACCCGGCGCAGGCTAATTGTCAAAGGATTGGGAAATCCCGACCAGGCACGCTCCATTACCAACAGGTTATTACTACCCGGCATCATCTCCAGCGCGGTAATCGAGCTGTTTTTAGCCGGATAAGCCATAAATGACCACTGTTTCTGCGCTGTATAGACCGTATGCAGATTTTTTGGCTGGCCTTTTATTGACTCTTCCGGCGCAGTCATAAAGCCATACCGTGGATGGTAAGTTACCGACTCCAGGCCACTGTTTGATGCCCGTAAATTATGCCGGTCACGCAGTGGCTCAGGTACTTTAATATTCGCAATCGCCTTTCCCTGAGGCGTAAAACGTACGATCCGTGGCACGCCTTCCAGCGAAATAATCAGCTGCGTATCACCTTTTTTGCCATTCGCAGCATTCCATACCATCAGACCTTCAGCATCACGGCGGTGTTTTTTCAGCTTCTTACCTTTCACATTGCGCAGTTTAGCGGCGAATACCGGTGTCACAGACGCAATCAGGTCGTTCTCAATTTTCAGCTTGAAATGATAAACCCGGCCTTTATCGGATACTGCATATAATAATTGCTCATCCTCATCCCAGGCCAAACCAGATAATTCAGTAATCCGCAGGCCATTCACATCATCCGGCGGAATCACATGGTGATCCAGGATCATCAGCTCACCGGAACCAGCACTGCCCACTGCGTTTCCGCTATCCGTAATCGCCGGCATACTGCAGGCTGAAAGCGCCATAAACAGCAAACTACCTATCAGCGAATGTAATTTCATTCAGCACATCCCCGTCTGTTTTTTATTGAATGTCGGTTTACTTACGGTCTGAAGGACGGGCATGACCATGCTTCAGGTGCTCAACATTGCCGTAACGCCGGTTCAGGTGTACCGGTGCCGGCTGTGGCTTAAGTTTACTTTTCATGCGCAGATTAAGGAATTCCACCGCCAGCGAGAAGGCAATCGCAAAATACAGATAACCTTTTGGCATATGATGTCCCAGTCCTTCAGCGACCAGCACCGCACCCACCATCACCAGAAATGCCAGCGCCAGCATCTTAACGGTGGGGTGTTTTTCCACAAAATCACCAATAGCCTTTGCCGAGAACATCATCACCCCGATCGCCACCAGCACAGCTGCCACCATAATGAAAACTTCATCCGCCAGACCGATGGCTGTAATCACTGAATCCAGTGAAAAGATAATATCGATAACGGCTATCTGAGCGATAACCCCCATAAAAGTCGCTGCTTTATGCTTCGGCAGATTTTCTTCATCTTCGCCTTCAAGGCTGGCGTGAATTTCAACCACCGCTTTATAAATCAAAAACAAACCACCCAGCAGCAAGACCAGGTCACGACCACTAAACTCCTGGCTGAACACGCTGAACAATGGTGTTGTCAGCTTCGCTACCCAGGCAATGGAGAACAGCAACAGAATCCGCGCCCCCATCGCCCCAAGCAGGCCAATCTGCCGCGCCATCGGGCGCTGATGTTCTGGCAGGCGATTAACCATCAGAGTTAGAAAAATAATGTTATCAATACCCAGCACAATCTCTAACACAGTGAGGGTAAGGAAAGCACTCCAGAGATTAATATCCAGTAGAAATTCCATATTCGTCACACCTTATCGTCTGTCACAGCAAGCATTTACGCAATAAAGTTAGCAGGTAATTTTTCATGTGTACTTACACTTATCGCTGTAAGGAGTGTAATGATTTCTGCGCCATCCCGCCAACCAAAGAATTTATCGCCATTTATCGTGCTACAGTCACCTGTTAGAACAATAATCAAGCAAATAGTTGATTTCTTTGAACTATACTTGATCTGAATCATACTTATCAGTGTGATTTTTACCACAGTACTTAGTGAAAGGAGATAGCAATGGGTCTTGTAGAACTTCTGGTGATGTTAGCAATTGGTGCCGTAGCAGGTTGGTTAGCGGGTAATTTAATGCGCGGCGGTGGCTTTGGCCTGATCGGAAATATTATTACCGGTCTGGTGGGTTCAGTTGTCGGTACCTTTATCGGCGGCATGATCAGCCCTGCTTTAGGCTTAAACCTCAGTGGTTTGGTTGGCACTCTGGTCTGGGCAACAATTGGCGCAATTATTGTGTTGTTTGTTATTAGCCTGATCAAAAAAGCTTAATGCTGCTAAGCCCTCACCCTTCTTTTACAGGGTAGCGGGAAAGCCAAATCGCCTCTGTCCCTCCTTCTTCAAAGGAGGGAACCCAACGTTTACACACGTCTTACAAAAAAATTGCCCTCAAACTTGCTTTGCACCTGATTTTTTCGTAGTGATTCCGTATTATCCCCTATCTCTTTTGGGAGAGATCTCTCAAAACGGTTTGCATTCACTCAGGAAAACTCATGGCTGACGAACTCACTCAGGCGGCGCTTGATTACCACCGCTATCCGGTACCGGGGAAACTCGAAGTTAATCCCACTAAAAACATGGTTAACCAGCGCGACCTGGCATTAGCCTACTCACCGGGTGTTGCCGCCGCCAGTTCTGCTATTCACTCCGACCCAACCAAGGCAGCCGACTACACCACGCGGGCAAACCTGGTCGCTGTGATCTCGAACGGTACAGCCGTACTTGGCCTTGGTGCTATCGGCCCCCTGGCTTCCAAACCGGTAATGGAAGGTAAAGCTGTTCTGTTTAAAAAGTTCGCCGGGGTTAATGCCTTCGATATTGAGCTGGATACCACTGACGTCGATCGCTTTGTTGATGCTGTTAGCCTGATGGAACCAACGTTTGGTGGTATTAACCTTGAGGATATAAAAGCACCGGAATGCTTTGAAATCGAAACACGCCTCAAAGCAAAAATGAATATCCCGGTATTTCACGACGACCAGCACGGTACCGCCATCTGTGTAGCCGCTGCCATTCGCAATGGTCTTCGTGTTGCAGGGAAAAATATCGAAGAGGTAAAACTGGTTTGTTCCGGTGCCGGTGCAGCTGCAATTGCCTGCATGAATTTATTACAGGAAATGGGGCTGAAAAAAGAAAACATTCTGGTGAATGACCGCTTTGGCATTATTTACAAAGGCCGGGTTGAGGAAATGAATCCTTACAATTCGGTTTATGCAGTGGATACCGATGCCCGCACACTGGATGATGTCATGGAGGGAGTGGATGTATTTCTGGGATTGTCCGCACCGGGCGTGTTAAGCCAGGAAAATGTCAGCAAAATGGCGCCTAATCCTCTGATTCTGGCACTGGCCAATCCGGAACCTGAGATCCGCCCTAATCTGGTTAAGGAAGTACGCCCTGATGCCATCGTCGCCACTGGACGCAGTGACTTTCCTAATCAGGTCAACAATGTGTTGTGTTTCCCCTTTCTGTTCAGGGGCGCACTGGATGTTGGTGCCACAGAAATTAACGAAGCGATGAAAGTGGCTGCGGTGGAAGCCATTGCAGACCTCGCAACCCGTGAGGCCTCAGACTTAGTGGTTTCAGCCTATGGTGGCAAAGCATTTAACTTTGGTCGTGAATACCTGATTCCAAAACCATTCGACCCGCGCCTGATGACTATTGTGCCATCGCGTGTCGCGCAGGCAGCCATGGATTCCGGTGTCGCCACCCGTCCGATTGAGGATTTCGAAGAATACACCCGTTACCTGGAAAGCTTCGTTGTTCGTTCCGGTATGACCATGAAACCGCTCTATGAGCGCGCCAAAGATGACCCTCAGCGCATTGTATTTGCCGATGGTGAATCACACCGTGTTATCAATGCGATGCAGATCCTCACCGATGACGGACTTTGCCAGCCGATTCTGCTGGGAAGCCCGCAAAAGATTCAGCAGATTATTGATCAATACGGATTACGACTCACGATTGGCGGCAATATTGAGGTAATCGACCCACGCAACCATCCCGACTACCATACCTGCGTCGATGAGTATTACAGCGTTATGCGGCGCAAAGGGGTAACGCCAGCCTACGCTAAACGCATTGTTAATTCTGTCCCCACAACACTGGCAGCGACACTGGTGAGGCTGGGCAAAGCAGATGCTATGCTAACCGGTGCTGAAGGTAGCTACATTACGCATTTACGCGATGTACGTGCGCTAATGGGTGAGCCGGATGGCCAGGAAAACCTCGCGGCAGCAATTATGCTGGTGTTAAGAACCGGCACCTATTTCATCACCGATACCCACGTTAATGTCAACCCAACACCACAGCAAATTGCTAATGCCACTGCACTGGTGGCAAAAACCATGCAGAATTTTGGTATCGAACCTAAAGCCGCACTCCTTTCACACTCCAATTTTGGCAGCCGCCAGAATAAACATGCCGGAAAAATGCAGGAAGTGCTCTCTATTATGCAAGAGCAACACCCTGATGTGGTGGTAGATGGGGAAATGCACGCTGATACCGCTTTATCACAGGAAATTCGTGACCGGCTAATCAAGGAATCTGCCTTTAAAGGTGCGGCCAACCTGCTGGTTTGCCCTTCACTAAACTCAGGCAATATTGCCTATAACATGGTAAAAGTGCTGGGTGATGGTATTCCGGTTGGGCCAATTTTGGTTGGGACAAAATACCCGGCACATATCATGTCAGAAAGCGTAACCGTCCGCGGCATTGTCAATATGGCAACAGTTGCTGCGGTGGACGCCATTTCGCGGAAGTCGGTGTAAATCCAAAACAATGTCTTGATTGGCGCGATTAATCAGCCTAATCGCGTCAAAAAACCACCAGGAATGACGCGAATAACTGCTATAATCGCGTCATGACTTACATCTGGCAACACCCGAACTGGCCAAAATTCACCTATGCTGACAATGCAATTCCGGCTAACCAGCTCTATTACTACGCCCAAACCGCAGGCCGTCTAAATAATCAATTACAGGGTATCCCAAAAGAACAGCGCCTTGATGCCTGTATTGATCTGATGGTCAGCGAGGCCATTACCACCTCGGCCATTGAAGGTGAAAAACTCAATCCTGAAGATGTACGTTCATCACTGAAAAACCACCTGGGTTTAAGTTATCCACCCCTGCATGTCCGGGATCCAAGGGCACAGGGAGTTTCAGCCCTAATGGTAAATAATTTCCAGCAACCTGATACCACACTGGATGATGACGTGCTATTCCGGTGGCATCGTATGCTGCTCCCCAATGCTTATGATGCCTGGGGCCATAAACTCAATGTAGGTGCATGGCGTACTGAAGGTATTGATGTCATCAGTGGCCCGCTAAACAAGCAAAGAGTCCATTTCTCAGCGCCCCCTGCAAACAAGGTGGCCCCGGAAATGGCCCGGTTCTTCCAGTGGTATGAAGCAACCAATCCACAACACAGTAAACCAGAGACATTGCTCCCCGGCCCAATACGGGCGGCAATTACCCATTTATGGTTTGTCACCATTCATCCGTTTGACGATGGAAATGGTCGTATAGCTCGTGCACTGGCCGATCATGCATTAGTACAAGATGCACACCGCCCCATGATTCATAGCTTGTCCACAGCTATTGAGCAAAATAAGCGTGCTTACTATGATCAGCTGGAACAAGCACAAAAAGGCAACCTGGATATCAGCGAATGGATAGCCTGGTTTATGGGTATCACCATTCAGGCATTAAATATCACCGCAAGCACTATCGCCTGGACAGTACAAAAAGCGAATTTCATCGCATTGCATCAAGCCAATATGAACGAACGCCAACGTATCGTTGTACTGGATCTTTTCAGCAATGGTGCTGAAGGAGATCCACGCTCAGTGAATCGGAATAAATATGTAAAACGGGCAGATTGTTCGCCCAGTACAGCATTACGCGATTTACGAGATCTGGTCAGCAAATCGATACTTATACAGCTACCGGGCGAGGGCAGAAACACCCGTTACGGTCTGAATTTATCACTCAATTAACCGGACTCAAATCAGTGCTGGCAAATCGAGCCGGTAATTTCCGTAAACCGAGACCTAACAGTAGCAATAGCGCCGCCCACTGCAGAAACACCGGAAATGTTTCGTGCCCGGCATGTAGATGTGCCGCTATATTAATCTGATATGCACTCACCAGAGCATCCAGCAATAAACCGGAGACGATTGCGGTTACACCAACTGCGGTCAAATACAGCCACATACTCTTCTGTCCCAGCTCGCGTCCAATCACTCCAAGTGTCGATATATTGGTCGCAGGCCCGGTGAGCAGAAAGACCAGCGCCACACCTGGCGACATCCCTGCCATCATCAACCCGGCAGCCACTGGAGTCGAAGCGGTTGCACAAATATACATAGGTATCCCGGCCAGCAACATGACGATCATTGCCACAATGCCCTGTCCCCACTGAGCGAGGAAATCCGGTGGCAAAAAGGTCGTGGTTGCAGCCGCAAATAGCATTCCAATCACCAGCCAGAAAGCAATATCATCCAGCAGGCGGGTAAAGGCATAGTGCACGCCCCCCCAGCCCTTTTGTAACCAATGGCTCTCTGTAGCAGCAGGTGTTTTCACTGCGGAATCGCTGCTACAACAGGAGGTTTCCACTTTTGCCCCGGCCGACACAGCACCTTCAGAATCACAACAAGATGAGGATGCGGTACCTGAATCAGAAGCTGGCATCGTTTTTGGTGTACTGTCACAACAAGAACGCTCTGACACAGCTTTTTCCTGCGGCTTTTCGCTCGCACAACAACTATCAGCCGCCATTGCTGCTTCCGGTTGAACCTGTAAAGCCGCCTGTTTTCGCTTATCTTCCGAGTCAAAAAATGCCACTAACAGGCCCGCCGATAAGGCAGAAACCAACGCCGCGACCGGCCTGACCACCGCCATTAATGGCCCCATCAACGCATAGGTGATTGAAATTGAATCAATCCCTGTTTCCGGCGTGGAAACCAAAAACGAAGCGGTTGCCGGTTTTGAAGCTCCGGCTTTTCGCAGTCCCAAAGCCGCCGGAATTACACCGCAGGAACACAGAGGTAGTGGTGCACCGAGTACCGCTGCTTTACTAATCGAACCAAAACCTTCTCCGCTTAAATGCCGTTGTAAAAAGGCGGTGGGGATCAATGCTTTCATTAAGCCGCCCAGGGTAAAACCCAACACCAGCCAGGGCGCAGCTTCCAGCGACAAAGCTAACAGGTTTTGCAGAAAATTCATCATAACGGTTTTCCCTCTAACTGATTGAGGATAGAGCAATTGACTGCTGACTCATCACCACCACAACAGGCATCCGAGATCGCTTTCAACGTTTGATGCATGCGTTGCAGAGCTTCCATCTGCCGCTCCAGCTGTGTGAGTTTTTCTTCAGATAAGTTCTTCACTTCAGCACAGGTATGCGCATCACGACTGACAAAAATCGCCAGCAAATCACGACATTCTTTTAATGAAAACCCAACGGCTTTCGCACTGCGGATAAAATTCAGATAATGCAGCGTTAGTGGTGGATAATCACGATACCCTGACGGGCTTCGCGGCGGGGCTGCTATTAAACCTTCTTTTTCATAATAGCGGATAGTTTCCACCGCCAGGCCACTCTCACGGGCCAGTTCACCAATGCGCATAACAGGCACTTGCTCCGTAACATGCATATTCATGCATGATTCTTCCAAAGCTTCTAATTGACACATGCTTATGCATGCTGATTAAGGTAAGTATAAACCCTGGAGCCAACATCAGAGTCAAGGCAGAATTTTAGAAAGTGACACTATCAGGCCATAAGCGCATACTCCTCCGTTTTAAACGCAGCGCAGGAATATCTGCATGAGCAATCAATCAGCGAAGCCCAAACACCTGCCACCAATCTGGTTGTTAATCCTGTGTAGCGCTATCGGGCCGGTTGCTATGACAACACCGGTACCGGCGGTCACTGAAATGATGCGTGACTTTGCGACTGACTATGGCAGCATACAGTTAATGCTGACTGCCTATCTGATAGCAACGGGTTTGGCACAGCTGGTTTTAGGCGCACTCTCCGACCAGTTTGGCCGTCGCCCCGTGATGCTCGCTGGCCTGATAATTTTTACCCTTGGCAGTTTACTCTGCGCTTTGGCTGAGTCGCTGGAAGTGCTGCTCATTGGTCGCTTCATTCAGGGTGTTGGTGGTGCTGCCGGCCTGGCGTTGTCACGGGCCATTGTGCGTGATGTTTATGGCCGCAGCCAAACCGCCAGCATTATCGGCTATGTCAATATGGGCATGGTCATCGCCCCCATGATTGGCCCAACCATCGGCGGCTTGATGACAGATTATCTGCACTGGCACTTTATCTTTGTTGCCATGGCGGGGATGTCAATGTTTCTGGTCGTTATCAGCCATAGTCACCTGAATGAAACACTGCCCGATAAAACCGCTTCTAAACGCCCGTCGCTATTGACCAGCGCACCATTGCTACTTAGCGATATTAATTTTATCGCTTATACGCTCAATATTTCTTTTTGTGCCGGCATGTTCTACAGCTTTATTGCCGGTGCGCCATATTATGTGATGGAAGTTCTGGGAGTAAATGCATCAGTTTACGGTATGTACTCTATCTTCACCGCTTGTGGCTATATGGCAGGAAACTATCTATCAGCACGTTATTCTGAGCGCAATGGGCCAGACAAAATGCTGAAACTAGCCTTCATACCGGGAGGTATTGGGGTTGCCTTATTATGGCTGGGATACAACATTGAACATCCCTTCGCACTGTTCCTGCCAATGTTTTTCATTGCAGTCAGCAATGGCCTCACCATACCCAATGGTAATGCAGCGGCCATGAGTACTCACCCGGAATTAGCCGGAGCAGCTGCCGGTATTTCAGGCGCAGTCACCATTGGCGTTGGCGCAATCATGACCATAATTATGGGATTTGTGCAGGATGGAGGACGCTGGCCTTTACCCGTGATTATCTCCGGCTGTTGCCTGATGGCATATATTTCCCTGAATCTGGTGAGAGAGGCACCCCGGAGTGAGTTACCCCCACACTGATCAAAAGCAAATCACTATCCATAAAACCGTTATTGGCCAACACCGTCATTACTTATCCAAATAACACATAATCAAGCCTCAGACTGACAAGCGCCTTGATTATGGCGACGTATTGACACCAACTTTCCGCTTTTGTCCTGTAGAGTAAAACCGAAATGGACAAATAGGACTGACTGAATATGGATATTCAAGCGATCGATTCTTCACGTGCAGGAAACTTAATAAATTCAAATAACCTCGCCGAAGCATCACAGCCTGCACAACCCACGCCTCCCACAGCAGGAAATGTACACGCCTTTGACCAGCTAATGAAAAGCAATGCTGCATCAGGTACAGACAGCACCACCCATCAACACAAAGATAATTTAAGTGGAAATAATGCCGGAATAGATAACTCTCAACTCAAAGACCTGCTCATGCAAATCCTCAAACTGGTGCAGGAAATGCTGGGACAGGTAAGCAATGAGAGTGGCAGTGGCAAAACCTCAGGTGGCAGTACAGCCGGGCCGGGAGAGAGCGTAAAGCCAGTGTCAGGCAATGGCCCGGGAGGCAGCGCTGAGAATGGCAGCAATAAAATTCCCGAACCCACAGAACATCTTCAGCAACTGAACCTTGGTGGTAAATCGGTCACGGTCGGTGGCGATGGCTCGTCCAGCGCAGAAGAAGTAGCTGCTACGGCTCAGTCAATTGAGCATATGTACCAAAATAGTCCGACTTTTAAGAATATGATTGATAATTCCGCTGATCCATCTTTTGACGTTTCAGTCGGTCGCCGGGACGACAACACCAGCTGGGGCAATAGCGAAGGCCGGGTCTTTATGAATATCAACAATATCGCACCCGGAAATAACGACAGTTTTCAGGGCTTACTGGCTCATGAATTTGCCCATGCTTCGATAGACATTGGCCACGGGGCACAGATGGAACAAATACAGGATGCCGCTGCTAAGGAAGCTTAATACCCGCAAACTCCTTTCCCAGATTGCAAACCCTCTTCCGGTTTAACCTCAAGCTAACCAGAAAGCCGGAAGAGGGATCTTGCATAAATAAAATTCAGGCCCAAACACACCATCACGTTCCGCAAAATGTACGGTGTACTATCTGTTCCGGCTCAGGGGGCTGAGTATATTTATCTAATCCTGACTGTGACTCAAAAGGGTGTTTTAACACACCAACCAGTTGGTGAAACACCGAAAGATCTCCGTGATCTTCACCGGCACGAATCGCAGCCTCGACCAGATGGTTACGTGGTATATACAAAGGATTTACCCGTTTCATTACAGCCTGACGTTGGTCATCTGACTGTTCTTCAGCCTGTAATCGCTCTCGCCAGCGGACAAGCCAGGCATCAGCCTGTTCTGCATGAGAAAACAAACCCAACCAGTCTGTATCCTTCGGGCCGGGCTTCCCTCCAAGCTGTGACAGCTTTCGGAATACCTGTGTAAAGTCTGCCTCACTACCTTCCATAACACTAAGCAAGTCTTCAGCCAGCTGGCGATCTCCATCCTGCGCATTGGCCAGCCCCAGTTTTGCCCGCATACCATCCAGCCAGGCCTCATGGTATAAAGCGGGAAAAGTATTAATCGCTGCCTGCACCTGTTCACCGCTGGCTTCATAATCTTCTCCCAATAGCGGGATCAGTGTTTCAGCAAAACGGCATAAATTCCAGTGTGCTATTGCAGGCTGATTCTGATAAGCATATCGCCCCTGATGATCAATCGAACTATAGACTTTATCGGCGCGAAAACCATCCATAAAAGCACATGGCCCATAATCAATGGTTTCACCGGCAATCGACATATTATCGGTATTCATCACACCATGAATAAATCCAAGCTGCATCCATTGTGCGATCAACTTTGCCTGCCGCCCAATCACCGCTTCCAGCAGCGCCAGGTAAGGATTCCGATGCTCGGATAACTCCGGATAATTACGACGAATAACATAATCTGCCAGCTCTTGCAGCGCATCGACCTTCCCTCTGGCAGCAAAGAACTGAAAAGTCCCCACCCGAACATAACTGGTCGCTAAACGGGTAATCACCGCCCCCGGCAGCAACTGCTCCCGCACCACATTTTCACCGGTGGTCACAGCAGCTAAAGCACGCGTTGTCGGAACGCCAACAGCATGCATGAATTCGCACAACACATATTCCCGCAATACCGGCCCTAAAGCTGCACGCCCATCTCCCCCCCGAGAATAAGGTGTGCGTCCGGAACCCTTAAGTTGGATATCAAAGCGAGTACCTTCCGGATTAAGCACTTCACCCAGCTGAATTGCACGCCCATCACCCAGCTGTGGTGAGAAGTGTCCAAACTGATGACCGGAATAAACCATTGCCAGAGGCTCTGCACCTTCCGGCACCAGATTACCGGCGAACATGTCAATCCCGGCAGTGCTTTCCAGCTGGTTAATATCCAGTCCCAGCTCATTCACCAAACTGGAATTTAACCGGATTAATGCGGGTTGACTGACCGGTTGTGGTGACAAACGCTCGTAAAAATAATCAGGCAGCGTAATGTAGGAATTATCAAATGGGATAGATAATTGTGGACTCATGAGCAGGCTATATCCTTATTTGAGGGTGCCCCAGATTTTCTCCATCAGTTGAAAACCTGTTGGATCATGACGGCGAAGATCAGCGCGCCGGAAGGGGTAATGATCATTAAAGCCAAAGTACGCTTCGGATAACTCAGCAAAGTACTCGCGTGCATTAGTCATCGCATAGGCACGTTTTTTACTGCCGCCAATATGCTGTACGGAATCATAGAGTTTGTTAGCTTTGGCCTGATGGAAGGCGCTAGCTATCTCTGCATTATCATCACCCAATACGTGGTGGTGGTACGCATGCGTCAACTCATGCAATAACATCCAGGGTTGATCCTGCTGAGACCACTGCACAAAATTGCGTGTATTGCTGATTTCAATATCACCTGCTTTATCCGGATTAAAACCGTTATTATTCAGCCAGACAGCAGACAAGTGGAACACCGCAGCCGAGTGATCATTTTGCTTCCATTCGACCCAGATAGTTGTATTGCGTAAGTCCCGCAACGCCGCTTCCGGCACAACCCGGTTAATAGCAATCAGTTGCCGGGTCAATTCCTTACGGACAGCGGCAGCGTCACTTTTTTGCAGCAATACAACAGGATTCATAAACACACTGAATCCTTCGATGTATTCCTGTGAGTATACCGATGTCGGGCTAAAACCTACGTCTTTGGCAAAAGCAGGGGTCATGAGCAAAGTATAACAAAGCCCAAACAACCCCAGCCAAATACCACATTTCCTAATCACTCAGGCCGCCACAACCTCAGCTAAAACCTGCTGCTGTACCTCACGATCCAGCCGCGCACCAAACACGGTAACAATCTGTCCGGCAGCCCGGTTCGCTAATGTTGCGGCCTGTTCATCGCTCATACCTTGTGTCACACCGTACAGAAAAGCACCGGCAAACATATCACCTGCACCATTAGTATCGACCGCCTCCACTGTTTGGGTGGGAACACGGATCTGACTGCCATCAGAATTGGCAACCAACGCACCTTCACGCCCCAGCGTCACAACCAGCTTATCCGTTTTAGTGATTAACTGTTCAACTGCAGCCTCAATAGAATCAGCACCGGTATAAATTAAGGCCTCTTCTTCATTGCAAAACAGAATATCAACACCATCACCAATCACTTCATCCACACCGGCTTTAAAGTAGGTCACCATTGAGGGGTCAGAGAAGGTATATGCCATTTTCACACCGGCCTCGCGTGCTACCTTGCGCGCTTCCAGTACAGCATTCCGTGAAACATCAGATGTCACTAAATAGCCTTCAACATACAGATACGCAGATTCACGCAGCTCATCCATATGAACTTCTGCAGCCGAGAAATCAGCCGTAATCCCCAGGAAGGTATTCATCGTACGCTCGGCATCAGGAGTCACCATGACCATACACTTACCGGTAACGCCATCAGCATTTAAGCGATCAAGCCCTGTATCAACACCTGCAGCCTGCAGATCATGTTGATAGAACTGACCAAACTCATCATTAGCGACTTTACAGGCATAAAACGTCTTGCCGCCAAACTGACTCACTGAGACAACCGTATTCGCAGCCGAACCACCACCGGCACGCTTTTTAAGCCCAAAGGATGCTTGTAAACCATTCAGTAATTCATGATGTTTATCTTCATCAATCAGCGTCATCAAACCCTTTTCAATGCTCTGTTCTGCTAAAAATGCATCACTGACTTCAAATTCCTTATCAACCAGCGCATTGCCCATTCCATAAACGTCATACTTCATGATTTTCTCTTCAGTAAAATTATTGACAGGTCTTTTACCTCATAGAGATTATTTTTTCCAGTTAATGGCTGATCTCTATTGCAGAAGTGTATGACCAGCGTAGGCTACAGAGAGTTATCGACAGAGTTATCCACAGGAATACGTTTGTACAGGGGATAACTTTTTTATATGAGAAATCACCTAAAAGTGGGAAACCGGAATCAAAAAAACGAAAATATGAGAAAAAAATCCCAATTCCAGCCTTCCGTCAAGCTCAAAGTGTCATTTTCCGGAAAAAATTCTATTAACAAAATAAAGTGATTGCATTTTGTTAAAGAGGGTAATCAACAGATTGCAATCAATTTATAAACTTATCCACACAGCTGCTATGCAACCGAGTGTTTCACGTGGAGCGAAGCACATAACAAAAAAACAACTGCGAAAAAAGAGCTATCGGCAGAATTTGCCATCTTGCAAAAAGCAAGCGACCTGTTCAAAAACCACACGGGAAAATAGCAGTCCAGTGTGATTAACAGGCAAGGTGAGGTGTTCGTTTTGCAGTTCAGAACGGGTTTCAGATACAGTAACCGTGCCATCATTCTCCTGCCCCTGAAAGCCGCCCAATACAGATCCGACACCGAGAGCTTTATTGCCAGCAATCGCGCCCCATTCACAAGGCAGACTATCCGGTAATTCCATACCGGCGAGGCCATTTTCAAGGCTCTCACCGAGCATAGAATCTACAACTGGCCAATGACTAATCCGCTGCGCAATCATACTACCCTGCACCGGTGTTCCCAGGGTAACGAAGCGCCCGGACAATAATTCCTGGCAGTGTTGCAATAAATGCAATACTACCAATCCACCCAAACTATGACAGACAAAGTGAAATTTATTGGTTGAAGCAGGTGCAGCCAAAAGTGCAGGTAGCTGTTGACATAAACTTGCCGCATTTTCAACCGGAGTTTTGCGCAAAGAAGCGTAACCTGGCTGGAGTACGGTATAGCCTTGATCGCGCAAAAAGCTGCCCAATGCAGACATAACCACCGGGCGCATCCAGATCCCATGTAATAATACAATGACTTCCTTCACCAGCAGTTACCTGCGTGAAAGGCTTTTCCCCTATAAGCACGGCTACCTTTGATTTTCAAAGTCATTCGGTTCGGAGAAAAAGCTTAATGTTCAAGGTGCCGTATTTCATTTTGCATTAGCAGGGCACGCACAATGAGGAATAAAATAAAGACAAATGAAAGTAAAACCGCAGCCCAGGCAATTGGGGATACTGGTGTGGAACGGTTTGTGGACAAGATAAAACCCGTTTTTTCCGGCTGAGTTAACGCGGGTTCTGCGGCAGCCTCCTGACTACTCAGAATCTGACTTAAAGTCACACTGCCGGTTTGCTGTTCAACATCAACTGCATCAACTGCCTGCTGATTACCCGAATGGCCGGGAACTTCATCAGCCCAGACTTTAGCAATCCCTGAATCTGAATGCTCAACAGCTTCTGATGCAGCAACGGTTAATGGTTTCGTCTGAACTTCAGCCAATTCAACCCGGGGTTGTTCCGACCCGGCTGTATTAACTGCTTCAGTGTCTGCCTGCTCAACCGCAGCAACACTTTCCGGACTCAGCTCCTTTAACTTATTGTAAAGACGCATATTATCAGCATGTTGTGATTTAATTGCCTGGCTCGCCTCTTTCAATGAAGCCTGTAACACTTTGATATGATTATCTTTTTGCGTCAATATTGTACGCAACTCTTCTAATTCATGGCGCAATGCATCCAATTGCACCTGGATGGCTTCATTTGCCTCAGACTGCGTGGCAATATTCGCCTGATCCTTCTTTAACGCAGCTAACTCATTATTTAAGCGCTGATTTTCAACTTTAGTCTTTGCCAGCTCCTGTTGTACCTGTCGCAGCTGTTGCTCTAATGAAGCACTTGCTGATGCCTGTACAGGGGCATTTTGTTCGTCAGGTTTAGCAGGCCCAACTGCAGTTGTAGCATTAACGGATGCAGCAGATGCCAAAGGATCGGTAGCTGAGGTAGCAGCTTGTTCATCAGGCGCCTCACGGGCAGCTAATTTTTCCTGTAATTCCTTTGGTACCGGCGCATTCACTTTAACAAAACGACGCTTTTTCCAACGGGTATTATGCCGTTGTACCATCTGTACCGCTGTCTTACGTTTGATTTTTTTCGTTTCTGCCTCCGTTGGAGGTAACAGGTAGGCCCCCTTACGTAAGGAACTAATATTATTTACAGTAAAGGCATGCGGATTTTTCTTGTATAACGCCATCATTACCTGCTGAGTAGTCACCCCTTTTGATGGACGTAAATCCTCAGCAATATTCCATAGTGTATCCTGACGGCTGATTGGGCCATAAATATCAGCCGCAGCCAGCAGTGATGTTGAAAGAAACCACCCCAGCAAAACTGGCAGGAGAAAATGTTTAAACATGCAGGAAAAATCCAAAAGCTTTAGTTAACAACAACAAGAAACATCAGAACACACTCCGGAAAATCAGAGAGCATTACCTAATATATAGCTGATTTTGGCATCAAATACCGTTCAGCAACAGACAGAAGGTTAATTGCCCAGAAAAGCCGGTAACGTCATAGTATCAGGAATCGGTACCCCCATCCTGCCCAGAATAGTAGGTGCAATCGCCCGCTGATCTAACAAAGTATCAGCAGCAGGCCTGCTCGCTGAACCAATGTAGTAAAAGGGCACTTCACGTACTATTGCTTCAGTCCCACCGTGATGAGCCTCTTCATTAATACCATGATCAGCTGTAATCATGATTTCATAGCCCAAATCCCGCCACAGCGGAATAGTGCGGCTCAATGCAGTATCAACCTGATAAATCTGACGGTGGTACTCGCGCGAAGTTCCACCATAAGCATGGCCAATGCTGTCCACTGAAGAAGTATGTAACAGCAGATAATCCGGATTATGCTGTTCGGCGAGTAACAAAGTTTGCGCGCAAAGATCTATCTCTGCTGGCGCACAGATATTCATCTTCGAATACGCTTCCATTGAGTAAAAGCGCCCGCGCTGAATCGGCGAATGATCATCACTGAATTCAATATGGCGCAGCATATCGTACTGGTAGCCGCTGTATAAACTGAAGAAATATGAATGCCCCACTGCTGCAGTTCGTAGCCCTGCAGCAACTGCAGCTGAAAACACATTCGGAAACGCCGATGCCCGCATCCCTTCATTACAGGTAATGCCATGCTGAATGGGTGACAAACCGGTATGGATAGTTTCATACAATGGCGCAGAAATTGATGGTAGGGCAGTCTGCATTTTCCAGCATTCAGCCTGCCCAAGTTCCACCAGGCCTTCAAGGTAACCACATTCCTTACGGCAAGCGTTATAGCCTGCACCGTCAATAATAACCAGAATCACTTTTACTGCATGTTTGGACTGACTCATTGCTCAGCATGCTCCTTTACCAGACGCTCAAGTACCGGCTGGTAATAGCTAAAATCAGGGGTTTCCTGGTTTGGGTCTTTGCCCAGATCATCCCAGATACGAACGTTGACGATTGCCTCTAAGTGTTCCAGTTGTTGAAATTCCGCAACCTCTGCCGCATCCATCGCGCCGCCCTGCAAACTCAGGGTATGTTTTGAGGCATCGGACAAACCGGCATAATATTCTGAGTCGGTCGCACACAAATAACGTTTAGCGGCAACATGGTAACGAACACAATCCACAACTCCGACAGGAAAGAAGGGTTCGAGCACAGCAGCACCCGCCGTTTCATGGTAGTTATTCTGCCCTTTAGCCAAAGCATCTTCAGGAAACTCATTTGTATAATGGCCAATATCATGCAGCAGAGCAGCACCAATCAGCAGGTCACTCCCCTTATTCAGCTCAGCTAACCGGGCAGCCTGGAGCATATGCTGAGACATAGTCACCTGTTCGCCAAGATAAGATTCTGCACCACGTCGGTAAAAAATATCAGCAATGAAAGGGACAATATTATTACTGCTTAAAGACATCCGCTCCCTCCGTAGCGCTGACCATTAACAATTGAGAGGGTGGATTCATCACGGGCATTATCACGCAGCCAAACCGCATGAAAACGGTGCTTACCTGATCTGGCGGATAGAGTCAGATAAGCACCATCAGGTGAAATTTGTACGTCCATTATTACGCACTCATAAATACATATTATTATGACAAATTATGCCTTAACCTCCTGAAAAGCAATAGAGATGTCTGTTATTTCAAAATAATAATTAACCCGCGTCACACCAGTTGAGCCTGCTCAGGAACCTGAGTTTTATCACGACTGTGTTTAATCGCATCAATGTATTGAGGTGCCAACACATATTTTGGCTTACCCACACCACCTTCTTTATTACGCATCACCACTGTTTCCTGCTCCAGGTGCTCCAGAATGGACTGTGCAATCTGTTGCCGCTGCGGTTTACCCATCATTGAAGGCTTAATCCCCAGCAGGTGAGACTTATGGCGAATAATCGTTGTCACCGCATCAGTCACTGGCCGAACCGTAGGTTTGATGTCTCCATTCAAAATCAGGTTGCGTACTTCGGTATAGATCAGCTTGTAAAAACGTTTGCGGGTGAAATCATTCGCTTTATCCGCTGTATCTTCCCTGGCCACTTTAACAGCTGGTGCGTCTGTCGCCTGCTCATTTGCAGCCTGACCGACCCTGTCCGGTGACACCCAGTCCAGATACTCCTCACGAAGATTGTTCCCATGATCCTGTGGAATCGGGCCTTTACCTTCCTGCATATCAGCTGCTGCGGGGACAGGATTCGCATTATCTAATCGTCGTCCCTGTGTATCACGCCCAAGCATTAACAAAGCACTTTTATGGTCGGCAACATAAGCGCCCACAAAGTGAAATGCGTACTCGAAAGTTCCGATAATAATGATTGAAAACAGGAATGATGCCCAGATTCCGGTTACACCAAACAACGACTTTAACAAACGAATCATGGCGTAATGTTTATCTTCGTCATATTCCAGTTGTTTTGCGGTAGAGATAGCAGACTGCAAAGCTACCGCATTCGCCGTGGTTGCCGCTTTCATTTCCATATCTGCCCGCGCCTGTGCTGCTGCAACCCGTCCGTTTGCATCTGTCAGCATGGTACGCAATCTGCGGAAGGTTAAAGTTTCGCAAGATTTGCAGCGGTTTTTATTATCAATGCGGGTCTGTATTTCCATGGCCTTCTGCCTTGCCCGTGCCAACTCAGATGCGGCTGCACTGGAGATAGATGGCGCACTGGATAAGGTAGAAATACTGCCTAATGTTGCCTGAAACACTGCACTATTCTCAGAACGGCTGCGCACTGTGGCATCTTCACGCTCCATGGACTGAGAGACTTCCGAAAATACACCGAAGAACACCACCACAAAAGTGGCGATTAATGCGGCGTGTCCCTTATAACCTGAGGAATACAAAAAAGCCTGGGCTGCGGTAATCACTGCCGTAATACCCAACCCTAGAAAGGCATTCATCCATTGTTCTGAAGACCAGAGGTCGGGGGTCATTTCACCACCGACAAAATATTTTACGACAAAAAATGCTGAGGCAAGGAATGCAGCAAGTGCAGCGACCATCAGCCAGAGTTCAGCTTTACGTAGATCACTCAATATCTCACGTAAAGACTTGGTTCGAACCAGAAAAGCCGGCCGACCAAGGTTGGTATTTTGTTTAAAATCCGTCATAATGCTAATTCCTGTTAAATCGTTCCCAAAGTGCGCGCGTTTGACACGTGACACTTAATCAATGCAGGATTCGATGCGGAGAAGGTGGCCGCCTTCTTCGCATCACTTACCTACATCCACCCCGCCAGCAACAGTAAAACGCCCAAAAACCACAACAGATGTATATCTGAGCGTAAGCTGTAAGAAGCGAAAATTGCGCCAATCAAACCAAGTCCCATAAACATATGTGGCAGATGCAGCATGGCTGTCGCGGCATTACTAATTTGTTGTACACCCGGCATCATCACCAGCAGCAACCACACTGCAACGGCCCAGACAACCAGTACTCCGCGAATAACTTTCCATAACTCGGCATACTGAATCCCCTGTTCCTGCATTAATGGTGAGGTATCACCCGGTACTGTTGCTGCCCCATCCGTATTGATGGGAGATGGCACAACGTTGGGCTGCTTCATTTGTGTGTTTATTTTCATGTTATCTACTCCTATCGAATAGTTTGTAAAAAAGCGGCGACGTTGTAGGGCGCAACGCCGCCGGACAAAGACCCCATGGTATTAGTGGAAGGGGTCGAGGGCATGTAAAAATAATTATGATTAAATTTACATTGGGATCGTCAGTTGTAGTTGCGAAATAAACCAACCATACGACCCTGTACCTGTACGCTGTCAGCCGGATAAAACATTGGCTGCATCTCAGTATTTTCCGGACGCAATTCAACAAAACCGGTGTCATGGTAGAAAATCCGTTTCAGCGTGGCTTCTTCACGCTCAACCAGCGCCACCACAATGTCACCATTACGGGCATCTTCAATACGCTGAATCACCACATAATCCCCATCCATAACCCCGATATCGATCATCGACTCACCGCGCACTTTCAGGGCATAACGCCCCGGGCCGGTAAACATTTCACTCGGGCTGATATCGTTCCGGTCAGCAATCGCTTCAATCGGACGACCCGCAGCGATCTGTCCTTCCAACGGCAACGTCGGCAGGCTGAGAGGCATTTGTGGGTGACGTTCAGTATCTTCAGGCATCATTTCATAAGCACGCTTACCACTTGCTGCTTTAAGGTAATTCTCCCGAATCAACGTTTGCACGTGCTGATGCACAGTGCTGCGGGTATTTAACCCGACTGCTTTACCAATTTCGTCCAGGGTTGGCGTATAGCCATGTCTGCGATACCATTTATGAATTACTTCCCAGATTTGCTGCTGTCTTCTCGTCAACATCTGCTTTCCTTCCCATAAGAACCGAACCAAACACGAACATAATATACGAACTAAAACCGAACATTACCAATCAAAAATACTTTTGGAAGATTCGCATATTGTTCGTTTTTTTCGATGAGCGGTACTTTTACAGGAATGAACGGACGTGAATTGCCGACATAACCATCACCCTCATTGAAGGTCAAAAAATTTGGTTATGACCCGCTGAATAATTAAATCAAAATAATTCGGGCCTCCGACAAAGGCGATGAATTTCGGGATGAGCACTCTCAAATTCCGGCAACCCACCCTGTAAAGGCCGCGTTGTATAAGGCTCAGCGCCATGAATGCCCGGTTTTTTAACAAAGCAACATAATGTGGAAAAATATGTGTATAAGTTTGAAAATGGCTGTGATACGATCTATACCGGCCTGTGTAACAGACCTACTTAGTGCAAAAAAATGATGAAAACTTTGCTACATCGCTTCACCTGTAAGTCATGTTGTCCTGAAGATGTTCCCCGTTTTTCCAAACATAAGTAATCTACTCCGGCTTTAGACTCGCTGCGTTTACGTAGCGTGTGATTTAATTTATATATTCAGGAGACATTTAAATGTCTGAAAAATCTACTGGTACCGTTAAGTGGTTCAACGCTGAAAAAGGTTTCGGCTTCATCAATCAAGATAATGGCGGTGCTGACGTATTTGTTCATTTCCGTTCTATTGTTGGTGATGGCTACAAGACACTGAACGAAGGCCAGAAAGTATCTTTCGATACTGAGCAAGGTCAAAAAGGCTTACAAGCTGCAAACGTTGTTGCTGAAAGCTAAAATCTGATTTTATCAGGGAAAGGACGGTCTTCACCGTCCTTTCTTGTTTCTGGCGTATAGAAAAACCAATTACCAAGCCTACAGGTAGTCATTATCAGGTATTTACTACCTCTCCAGCTCCTCAGCCATACCGCAATACAGCTACCTAAGATTGATTCTATTCTCTATTCCGCGTTGGCCGCTGCCGGGTGGCGTTGTTCTTCATCTCTGCCCATATCATACGTATCCCGGTGCTGCCTCTGCTGCCTGCGGTTTCTGCGCTCACTGCCTCTGTGACGGGTAACCATATGATCATCATTGTAATCCCCCGCAAGCTGTCGTATCAGGAATGATCGCGTTTCATCTTTGTGCTCATCCCCCAAATTATCACAGAGGCTATTAGCAAGCAGAAAACGCTGTGTCACCTCTAATCGCCCATGGAACAGGTTGAGCTGCGTCGTGGTCTTGCCATACAGGTAGAAATTGACCGCCGCAATAAACTCAATCAGCGCGCCACCGATCGCTGAAATAATAGCAACGTCGGTTTTACTGCCGAGCTGAAAGGCAATCGCCACCATAAAAAAGACCAGGCCTGCCACACTGGCAATCAACGCCCAGACAAAACTGCGGTGTGCCTGCGACAACGACTGGTCGTAGAATTCGGTCAGTAGTTTGACCTGATTAGAAGCAATCTCCTGCACATTGCCTGATTTAGACAGGTTGTCCAGCGCCTCGGCCGCGACTTTCGACAGGGGTTCCTGCTTAAATAAAAAGGCGGCGGCATTTCCTTCTTTAGTATTTGTGTTTGTTTCTGTAGCCATTGCTAAGCTCCGGCAAAGTTATGGAATGAAGCATCACTCCCTATTATAACCTATCCTACGCCCCCCGATCTTTTGCTAAACTATCGATCTCTTCCGTCAAGCCTAAAGCCTTAGCCCGCTGCTGCCACTTTTTGCGTGCCAACACCTGCATATCTTCATTACCATCGGACTCATCAACAATCTCCAGCCCCAGTAACGTCTCGATCACATCCTCCATGGTGACGATCCCCGCCATCCCACCAAACTCATCCACCACCAACGCGATGTGTTCATGTTTTTCCAGCAGGCGATTATATAAGTCTGTAATCGAATACTGCTCATTAACCACCATAATATCGCGACGCATACTGCCCAGCGGTTGTTCGCCTTCACCGCGCAATAAACCACCAAATAGATCGTTTTTAATAAAATAACCGGTTACGTGATCTTTAGAATCTTCATGGTAGGTCGGAATACGGGAAAATTGCAGCTCCGGATTAGCCTCATGAAAAGCCTGTAAGGTCATTTCTTCCGGTGCAGCTTTCACCACTGTGCGCGGTGTCATAATGTCCTTGGCTTCAATAGAGTTAAAACGCAGCAGGTTTTTAATTATCTGCGACTCATTCTCTTCCAGCATGCCCTCCTGTTCGCCAATCTCAGTCATCAGCAGAAAATCAGAACGCGACAAAACGCTTTTAGACTTGTCTTTCTTTAATACCTTGGTAATGAGTTGTGTCATCCAGATCAGTGGCGACAATACCATCATTATGAACAGCAGCGACTTCACGGTGAACGGAGCCAGCTCTTCCCAATAGTTTGCACCAATGGTCTTGGGGATGATTTCTGACAGAATCAGAATCGCCAGGGTCATTAATACCGGGATAACAACCGCAGTGACGAAGGGGTTAGATTCCGCCCAGATCGCCGTCGCCTGTGCGCCCACGCCGAGCGCGCCGACGGTATGCGCAATGGTATTCAAAGTCAGGATCGCCGCTAACGGCTTGTCGATATTGTCTTTAAAATCCTGCAGATGGCGGCCTATAGCACTGCCTTCTTTGAGTTTAATGCGGGCGTATGAGGGGGTGATGCTTAGCAGTACCGCTTCCCAGAGCGAACACAGGAAAGAAAACAGGATAGCGATCACAAAGAAAACAATGAGTAAGGTATACATGGGTAAATTCTGTATTTAGTGGATTATTTTGTTTGAGCTGAGGATAACAGA
>JBMZDK010000010.1:0-32246 GCA_049614265.1 Thiolinea sp. | reverse complement strand
CGCAGTTGGTGATGACGACGGCGGAAAGTTATCTGGAGCCGGTGTATATGGTCGGTATGGGATGCGAGCGTGGCTGTCCGGTGGAGCATTTGCAGACGTTGTTAGAGGACTGTTTGCAGACTGCCGGAATTACGCTGGATGTGGTTGAGGGGATTGGTTCGATTGCGTTGAAGGCGGATGAGGTTGGCTTGATTGAGTTGGCTGAGCGGTTGGGTAAGCCTTTCCATACCTGGGAGGCTGATGCGTTGAATACGATGGATCATTTGCTGAGTACGCGCTCGGATTATGTGTATAAAACGGTGGGTGTGTATGGAGTGGCTGAGGCAGCGGCTTTGTATGGTGCGGGCCGAAAGTCAGCGCAGCCGCCACGTTTGGTGTTAGCAAAGCAGAAGACGGCGCGTGCGACCTGTGCGATAGCTGTGTCTGGTGGAGGGGAGCCGTGAAACAAGCGATTGTGCATATTGCTTTGGTGGTGCGGGATTACGATGAGGCGCTCGATTTTTATGTCAATAAGCTGAGATTTGAGCTGATTGAAGATACTTACCAGCCGGAGCAGGATAAGCGTTGGGTCGTGGTTTCACCACCGGGTTCAAATGGTGTGACGTTGTTGCTGGCGCAGGCGTCTAAGCCGGAGCAGATGGAGTTTATTGGTAATCAGGCGGGTGGCCGGGTGTTTTTGTTTCTGCGGACTGATGATTTCTGGCGTGATTATCAACGGATGGTAGATGAGGGCATCCACTTTATTCGCGAGCCGAAGGTACAGGATTATGGCACGGTAGCGGTGTTTGAGGATCTGTATGGCAATCGTTGGGATTTGCTGGAGTTGAATGATGGGCATCCGATGGTGGGGCGGGGATAGAAAGCCCATGGGTTACTATGTGCACCATACGAGCTTCGTACCTCAGGTGCAGTTCGCCGAGATACGAAGTTAGATGAGTGGATGTGCATAACTTCTGTTGACTATGATCGCAGGGTTTGGGTAGCCTGGAGCATCCCAACAATCAGTGCGTCACGCCGGGAAGAGAGTTTGTTCACATCCTTTTGACAACCTTCCTGCTCCACACCCAGCATCAGTTTTTTAGCCAGTTCAGGTGTTATTTTAACTTCGCCTAAGTCATCCCACCAGCGGTGAAAACTATCACCATAACGCTGACAAAATTCCTGCAGGCCGCCAGCACCTGCGCCAAGGTGGAACAGCATGTGCGGCCCTTCTGCTGCCCAGCGCAACCCCGGCCCGGCCCATACGGCTTTGTCGACATCTTCTACCGAGGCTACACCGCTCTCTACCAGATAAATTGCTTCTCGCCATAGTGCAGCCTGTAGGCGGTTTGCGACATGAGCCGGTACTTCACGCTGTACCCGGATCGTGACCTTGCCGACATCCTGATAAAATGCTTCTGCAATTTCCAGCACGCCATCAGCTGTTTTATCGTTGCCTAACAGCTCTACCAGAGGGATGAGATGCGGTGGGTTAAAGGGGTGGCCGAGGATAAAACGCGAGGGATTTTGCCAGCCTTGCTGCATTTCACTGACCATCAGGCCGGAAGCTGATGAGGAAACCACTGCGTCAGTTGATAGGTGTGGTTCAATCTGAGCAAACAGCTGATGTTTGAGTTCCAGTCGTTCCGGGATGCTCTCCTGAATGAATTGAGCGTCTTTCACCGCTGCTGTGGGTTCATTGTAAAAGCTGATCGCATCAGGGTTTCCCCGCCCGGTCATACCGAGTGCTTCCAGCGTGGGCCAGGCATTAGCGACATAGTCACGCACTTGCTGTTCTGCGTTTTCCATGGGGTCGTAGACATTCACCTGTTTGCCAGCGGCCAGAAACAGGCTTGTCCAGCTGGCACCGATGACGCCTGCACCAAGGACGGCGGTTTGTTGTATTGTCATGATTTAAAATAATCCCGTATTGATCGGCGAAGCCGCCGTTAACCCACCGTCCACCGTAAAGAGTTGTCCTGTTGCAAACGCAGCTTCATCCGATGCCAGCCATAATGCCATATTCGCAATATCCTGAGGTTGACCAAAGCGGCCAGCCGCATGCCGTGCCAATGCATCTTTCTGTGCTGCTGAGGGGTCTTGTGACAGCTCAAACGCAGCGTCTGCCATTCCGGTCATAATCCAGCCCGGACAAATCGCGTTACAGCGTACGGCCGGGCCGTGATCCACCGCAATTGAGCGGGTCAGGCCATGCACGAAGGCTTTAGAGGCGTTGTAGAGTGCTAATCCCGGATCGGCTAAACGTCCGGAAATCGAGCCAATATTAATAATTGAACCTCCGGTATTCATCACCGGTATAAACGCCCGACATGCCAAAAAGACACCTCTGGCATTCACGCCCATTAGTGTATCCCAGTCATCATCTGTGGTATCGGTAACGGTTTTTTCGATTTGCACACCCGCATTATTTACCAGCACATCCAGTGAATCAAACGCATCCAGCACAGCGTGCTTCAGCATATTGACTTCGGCATTAGAGGCCATATCCGTCTGCTGCCATAACACTGCATCCGGCAAATCATCAGGCCGCTCGCCCCGGCCACAGGTCAATACCTGCGCCCCTTCCGCGACAAAGGTATCGACAATGGCACGACCAATGCCCTGACGTCCGCCGGTTACCAGTGCGGTTTTACCTGCCACCCCCGCCATCAGTGAGCCACCATAACATGCCGCACCGAGGTATAAGCATCCAGCGCATACACCGACATATCGCAGCCGGTACCGGAACCCTTCATCGCTGCCCACGGCATTTCCGGGGTCGCCACGCCGTGGGTATTGACCCAGGTAAAGCCATAACGCAGACGGCTGGTCATTTTCATTGCCTGGCCGACATCTTTTGTCCACACTGATGAGGCCAGGCCGTAGCGGCTGGCATTCGCCCACTGTAGCGCTTCTTCCGCGTCACTAAAGCGCGATACGCTGACTACCGGGCCAAAGACTTCCTGACAGGCGATTTCAGCATCGTTATTGACATTGGCGACCACGGTTGGTTGATAGTAGAAACCGGTGTGGTCATAAGCCTGCCCGCCCGCGACAATTTCGGCTTTCTCTCTTGCGCGATCGACAAAACCGGCAACGCGCTCACGGTGTTCTGCCGAAATCAAAGGCCCCATTTCCACGTCTTTCTCACGTTGGTGACCAACTTTGATTGTGCTGACTTCGGAAGCTAATGCAGCAACTAACTGATCGTATATACCATCCTGTGCCATAATCCGGCAGGGTTGTGCGCAGTCCTGCCCGGCATTGAAGTAGGAACCACCGCGAATCGTTTCCACTACCGCGTCAATATCGGCATCATCAAATACAATTACCGGTGCTTTGCCGCCAAGTTCCAGGTGAACATGGCGAATCTGGCTTGAGGCAGCGCGCATCGCTGCCATACCGGTGGCGGGTGAGCCGGTAACACTGATGGCCTCCATTTCCGGTGAATTAATGAGCTGATCACCGATGCTGGCACCTCGTCCATTCACGACATTGACCACGCCGGGCGGTAAAATTTCATTCATGATTTCGGCATAGCGCAACGTTGATAACGGTGTGAGTTCGGAAGGTTTTAGCGTTACTGTACAGCCTGCGGCCAATGGTGCCGCCAGCTTCCATGAAGCCATCATCAAAGGATAATTCCAGGGAGCAATGGCTGCCACAGGGCCAACCGGATCGCGGCGAATCATTGAAGTGTGTCCGGCAACATATTCCCCGGCGGCTGAACCGGTTTGCGTACGGGCGGCTCCAGCCATAAAACGAAAAACATCAATGCTGAGTGGCATCTCATCGGCACGGGCACTATCGAGCGGTTTGCCGCAGTCGATACTCTCCAGCTCTCCTAATTCATCGCTGGCAGTTTCCATGGCGTCAGCTAACTGCAGGAGTAGTGCTGAACGTTCGGCGGGCGTGGTTTGTGACCAGCTGTCGAAGGCTGACTGGTTGGACTTGACGGCGGCTTCGATTTGTTCGGGGGAAGCTTCATTCACCTCACACACGGCTTCACCGGTGGCCGGGTCGAGGATAGGTAGTGCTTCGCCTGCGCCGGGCGTGAGTTCACCGTTGATGAGTAGATGGGTTTGCATGGTCGGTTCCTCCTTATTGTGATTAGTTTAGAGGGCGGTAGAATGTCAGTCATGAGGTTTTTCGACGTTTTTTTGTCAAACATCCGGCCTTTAAAGGATTAAACAATGACAGATCTGTCTTTGGGGGCAGCTTATATTGGCGGGGATATTGTCCCGATTGCTGAAGCTAAGATATCACTGCTGGACTGGGGTTTTCTGCATTCTGATGCGACGTATGATGTGGTGCATGTATGGGAAGGGAGGTTTTTCCGCTTGGATGACCATCTTGATCGTTATTTTGCCGGGATGGAAAAGATTCGTATGTCGATTCCCTATGATCGGGAGGATATCCGCAGAATTTTGTCTGATTGTGTCAAAGTTAGTGGCTTGCAGAATGCTTATGTCGAAATGATAACTACGCGCGGTATGCCTGCTCCCGGCTCTCGTGATCCGCGTACTTGTACTAATCGATTTTATGCTTTTGCAATTCCGTTTGTCTGGATTAGCAAGCCACAGGAGAGTTTGGATCTGATTGTGAGTCAATATCAACGGATTTCGCCTCAGTCTGTTGATCCGTCAGTAAAAAACTATCACTGGCTGGATTTAGTGATGGGGCAGTTTGAAGCCTTTGATCGTGGTGCGCAGACTGCGGTGGTGGTTGATGAAAAAGGGAATTTGAAGGAAGGGCCGGGGTTTAATATCTTTGCCGTGACAGATAACGTGATCATTACGCCTGCTGATGGTGTGCTTGAAGGTATAACCCGCAAAACAGTTATTGAGCTTGCGGAGCGTCTTGGTTATCAGGTGGTAAAAGGTGATCTTTCACCTCAGCTGGCATATGACGCTGATGAAGTATTTGCGTCCAGTACCGCAGGTGGGATTATGCCGGTGACCCGTATCGATGGCGGGTTGATTGGTTTGGGCGTGGTCGGGCCTGTGACGCAGCAGCTGCAGGATGCTTATTGGGCATTGCATCGTGATCCGCTGTACAGCACGCCAGTTTAATACATGTATAAAGCAGCTCAGCGATTCTTTTTTTATACATGCTTTGTCATGTTGACGTTGCTATGGCTCAGCAGCTATACCCATCATACCGGAGTTGGTGTGGATCATGATTTTGAATATGAGGGTAAAATACTGCGCACTTATTCCCGCATCAGCTGGACGGGACACGGTTCAATCTGGATAGGCTATGGCAGCACATGGAAGGAAGCTCATCCGGGCCTGAAACCGGAGAAATTCGATCTGGCTGCTGTGTTTTTCCAGCGGGTGAATCAACAGACGGATAAACCGCTCAATGCGCCGTCATTCTGGAATGGGGCCGGTTTTTGGTTTATCCGTGGCACAGCAATCAAGCCAACATTATGGATTGGTGTGCCAAGCTGGTTACCGGTTTTAGTTCTGGGTGGTTTGCTGTTTTTGCTACGACGAACAGGCTCTTATTAGATAAGCGGTAAATACAATTAAAATAGTTTTTCTTCAGCAAAATTTTCTATGGGCAGGTGTTCCAACGTGCTGTAACCGACAGGTATGAACGGATTTAACTGAGGAACTGGAATATGACCACTGTTCCTAAACAAGCGCATAGGTAGCTGGATGGAATCAGCCACTTTGCGATTGCGTTGATGCGTTGCGCTTTAACTGTTTTTTCTTCTGCGGTTAACTGGAAAACGACGACGCTCTGGGCGATTATGGCGCTCAACCAGAGGTAAGTCAGCGTGATTAAAGCATCTAAAAAGGTCAGATAAGAGATCCTGGGCAGTGTATCAGAAACAATAAAATTGAAGGCGACAACAGTCAGAAGCGCTGTGAATGATACGCCTAATCGACTGCCTAAATCATCACTGTTCATCCAGAAAACAGCCCAGGATACACCTGTAATAATCAGGAGAGGCAGGATGATTTTCCAGAAATAAAACCCCCATTGCCGGTCAACACTGATCAGGAACAATGCGCGATTGAATTCCGGAGAGAAATCAGCTCCATAGGGTTTGACACCGGTTTCTATTTTTGCAGTAAATGAATTCTCAGAGAATCGCCATTCCGGTAAGCGAACCAGGCCAGGTGAAAACTCTGATATTTCAAGCTTAATTGCATCTTCGGGGCCACCGCCAATGATAATTTTAATGGGGAAATTCTGGTGGTCGAAAGGGAATTGCCTGAGATCCAGGTCAGAACTTAAGGTTTGTGCAAAACGTTCCTCATATTCAATACTGCCATCTTCATAGACAGATAACAGCATGCCGGATCGTTCACGTTTTTCCAGGCCATTTTCAAATTCCGGTTCTGGCCATTCTTCCATCAATTTCAGACGATCATCGACCACATCGCCCGACCAGTGGCCACTGTTTTCAGCCTCTTCAGCGTTTTTCCAATCGACGTAAAGAATGCCTTCGACGCTAAAAGTTTCTTCCCGACTATCAATTTCAGTGACATCGATCAGGCGTATGCCAATTTTTACTAACAGGGTTTCAGTATGTGCGGGTGGTTCAGTTTGTTGTTCATTGGCAATCCCAGAGGTGGCCCAAATAACTGAAAATACAGCCACTATGAGTGCCATAAGGCACGGAGTATACTGTTTCAAATGGCACTCCCTACAAAACTGTGATTAATACTCCCGGAGAACTATAATCATAGAACAGTTTTATAAGGAAAGAGGAACGTCAGAATTTAACGTTCTCCATTCCTTTCAATGCCAGTCGTTCCCGCGCTTCAGCCGGAGTTGCCACCGTCATACCCAGTTCCTCAATAATCCGTCGAATCTTAGCGACTTGTTGCGCATTTGATTCCGCCAACTCGCCCTTGCCGATATACAAGCTATCTTCCAGTCCCACACGCAGATTCCCGCCCAGCATTGCTGCTTGTGTAGCAAACGGCATTTGGTTTTTACCCGCTGCCAGCACTGACCATTCGTAGTCATCACCAAACAACTTCTGCGCAATGGAATGCATGTGTTGCAGGTTATCCATATCCGCTCCCACGCCACCGAGGATGCCGTAAATCATCTGAATAAAGAACGGTGGTTTGATCAGGCCTTTATCCACAAAGTAAGCCAGATTGTACAAATGGCCCAGGTCATAACACTCAAACTCAAAGCGTGTACCATGCGTTTCGCCAAGATTTTTTAACGCGTATTCGATGGTCTTGAAAGTATTCGGGAAAATGAAGTCCTGTGTCATTTCCAGGAACGGTTTTTCCCAGTCGTGCTGCCAGTTATCGTATTTTTGTGCGAGTGGAAAGATGCCGAAATTCAGCGACCCCATATTGAGTGACGACATCTCCGGGCTGGCGTGCAAGGCCGCCGCGAGTCGTTCCTCAATACTCATCCCCAGGCCACCACCGGTAGAGACATTCACCACCGCATCACAGCCATCTTTAATCACCGGCAGGAAATCCATAAAGGTCTCCGGACGGTAATCCGGGCGCCCCGTTTCAGGATGCCGGGCGTGTAAGTGGATAATGGATGCACCGGCTTCTGCTGCTCCCAGTGCAGCATCCGCAATTTGCTGTGGTGTAATAGGGAGGTGCGGTGACATGGTCGGTGTGTGGATGCCGCCAGTAACTGCGCAGGTGATAATGACTGATTTACTCATGGAGGTTGCTCCTACAATTTCATCTGCTGTACTTGTGCCGATAGTCCGCCATCAATGACCCATAGCTGACCCGAGGCATAGCGTGCTTCATCACCCGCCAGCCAGTTAACGAGATTGGCGATATCCTCCGGCTGACCATAGTTACGCATTGGATGTACATCACGCACTGCCTGTTGCAGACTTTCTATATCCCCTGAACTGCCAAAGAAACTCTGTAACATGGGTGTGTCGACATAACCCGGACAAACCGCATTGACCCGAATCCCTTCCGGCCCGTGGTCACAGGCCATCGCCTTGGTTAATGCATGCACAGCACCTTTACTTGCACAGTAAGCGGCCAGCTGTGGATCAGCAATAAAACCGTCATATGAGCCGAAATTAATGATCGATGCGCCTTCTGACTGTCGTAGCAAGGGCAGTGCATATTTTGAAGTCAGGAAGGTACCGGTGACATTCACTGCAAACATCTTATTCCATTGTTCCAGCGATGTATCTTCGATGGTTTCTTCAATCTCAATACCCGCTGCATTAACCAGAATATCCAGCTTGCCCTGTTCGTCCTTTACACGCTGCATGAGGAATTTAGCGCTGTCTTCCTGAGTGACATCGTGGTTTTGGTAGGTGACACCGTCGGGTAGCGGGTTGTGAATATGTTGGTCAGTGCCGTATACGATTGCGCCCTCAGCCACGAAGCGTTCGCAAATGGCGCGGCCAATGCCACCACAGCCGCCGGTGATCACGGCGACACGGTCTTTCAGATAATCTCTAGGTGTTGCGTTCATTATTTATCCTCCACTGCTCTTTCATAAGCATCCAAAACCAACCCATGAAAATGATGCACCGCATGTTCACTCAGTCCACTACCTTCGGGGTCAACCATATAACGGCCTTGGCGAAATGCTGGTGTCTGCATGCCACGTTGCACGCTTTCCACCAGCCCAATATCTTCCGGTTGCAGTACATCATCAATAAATTTCAGTGCTTCAATTTCTGCTTCATTGGGTTCGGCAGTTTCAAAGAAGAAGTCAAATTCTTCATAGGTTTCCTCCGGCCCCGCCGGGTAAAAGCGCCAGACCATAAAATTCCCCCGCCCCGGATAGCGCATCAGTGTCATATTTGGCCAGAGAAACCAGACGGCGTGATCAGTACAGCTGGCATCATCAATGGAATAGGCATTGTTATTCGTCTGTCCGGCTTTTGCCATGTGGCTGGAGTAGATGCCGTGGGTTCTGACTTTATAGGTATCCATTTCAACCAGACTGACAAAATCCTTATGAGCAACGGAACAGTGATAGCACTCAAGAAAGTTATCGACTACGGATTTCCAATTAGCTTTGATTTTATAGGTCAGGCGATGAGCAAAGGTTAATTGACCTAAGTCGGGCGCGTAGCTCATCACTTCCTGTGCCAGATCGCCGGATTGTTCTGCCAGTGAAGTTGCCTGTGGATCAAGGTTAACGAATACCAGGTGGCAGAAGGTTTCGATCTGCACCCGGTCGAGGCAGATTTCACGCTTATTGAAATTCTCGATTTTGTCGGAACGTCGGGCTGCTTTGAGCGAGCCATCCAGCTCATAGGTCCAGGCATGGTAGGGGCAGGTCAGGCGTTTTAGCTGACCTTCACCTTTAACCAACTCGTGACCACGGTGTTTACAGACATTGTAAAACGCACGTAATTCGCCGAAGGTGTCACGGGTAGCGACAATACTCTGTCCTTCAATATCAGTGGCAACATAGCTTCCCGGTTCACGCAGTTTTTCCTCATGGCACAGAAACTGCCATGACTTATGAAAAATCTGTTCGCGCTCGATAGCCTGGAATTTAGGGTCAGTATAGCAACGGGCATTGATCGACCATGAGCGGCTGGCGACCGGGTCGTAGCCTGATTTTATAGCGGCTAGTTCCCCGGTGGATAATACGGTAGGCATGCTGCCTCCTCTTGTATTTACCTGTATTGATTAGCAAACAGCTTAGCTTTGCTCAATACTGGACACCTGAGTTTTTTCGTCATATTTTTGTTGATTTAAGTGATAGGCCAGAACCATGACACCGGTTACCCGTATTGGGATGCTGCTATTACCTGCCTTTAACAGCATGGCAGCACAAGCGTTTATTGATCCGTTCCGGGCAGCAAACTATCTTCGGGGTGATAATTTGTATGAGTGGACATTCCTTTCTCCCAAAGGCGATCATGTGCGTGCCAGCAATGGTTTGCTGATTGCAGAAACGCAGGTTTATACAGATTATGCAGAAGTGCCGGATTTTCTGGTGGTGAATGCCAGCTGGACACCGGAGAGATTTAAACAGCGTAAGCTACAGCATTGGTTATGCCAGTTAGCCCGGCAGGGGACGGCTTTGGTAGGTATTGATACCGGTGCCTTTATTCTGGCTTACGCCGGGGTGTTGGATGGCTACCGGGCATCAGTGCATTATGAACACCAGGACTCGTTTCGCGAGCTTTTCCCGGCGGTCAGACTGGAACAGTGTTTGTTTACCATTGATCATAATCGCCTGAGTTGTTGCGGTGGTGTGGCGGCGGTTGACCTGGCTTTAGAGATGATCAGTAATCAGCAGGGAATCGATCTGGCTAATGCTGTTGCGCAATATATCTTTCAGGATCGTTTGCGTCATGGCGAAGAAAGCCAGCATTCACGCCACCATGAGCCGGTAGGTTATGGAATTCCGGAGCAGTTGCGGGAGGCAATCGTACTAATGGAGCGCAATCTTGAAGAACCCTTAAATATCGACGAAATTGCCGTTTATTCACGTTTTTCTCAGCGCCAGTTAGAACGAATGTTCCGTAAACATACTGGTGTCACGCCGGTGCGTTATTACATTAACTTGCGTCTGAACCGTGCGCGATCACTGCTAACTCAAACTGAATTGTCAGTGACAGAAATTGCCGGAGCCAGTGGCTTTCGTAATGTGGAACAATTCAGCCGTGCTTATAAAGCACTGTTTAAATTAGCGCCGAGTCAGGATCGTCATAAGGGCAGGGTGCCGTTTCAGTACCGTTCATTTCCGGGGTATCTGGCGGGAGAAAATATGGAAGTTTAGCCGGCAAATCTACCCGGAACGGAGATCATGTTCCCTGTGAAAATATGCCCAGCGTTGTTCAAATGGAATCCGGATATTTTCCTGTTTAAAGCGCTGAATAATTTGGTGGCGTATCTTTCGTGAAGTGACCAGTTGTTTACCCGGCGCCAAGCGGGTCATTGTTCTGACAATAATTTCCGGGCCGCTGATATCCTCGATACCGAGCACTTCAGTGGGTTCAAGAATAGTATCATCGCTTGTCTGCATTTCCCGGCCAAGCTGAGCAACGACATCGGTGATGTGTTGCAAATTACTGTCCGGATCAACACCAACATCGATCATTGTGTTTACATAACGCTTGGAAAAGTTGATGATCTTGTCAATTTTGCCATTGCGTAGCGTGTGTAGCTGGCCATCCGGGCTGCGAATACTGGTGGTGCGTAATGAGAGCTTTTCTACATTGCCTCTGGCATCATCAATTTCGATGAAATCGCCAACTTTAAACTGACCTTCAAAAATAATGAAAAAACCGGTCAGAATATCATTGATTAATGATTGCGCACCTAAGCCAAAAACCATACTGGCAATTCCCGCACCGGCGAGTAAGGGGAGTGGGTCAAATCCTATGCCGCGCAGAATAAGTATAAGCACGGCAAAATATACCAGTGCTGCGAGTACACTTTTTATAATGGGGAAAATGGTTAGGTTTTTCTGGCGTTCTTCTGAGTTGAGCTTGTCGTGCAGGAATGTTTTGTCGATTAATAAATTAATTACCTCGACAATGACCCGGCCAATGAATACAAAACCAATGCCCTGGATGATACCGGGGCCATATTCGGCGAGACTGGCGACAAAGTCTATTTGATGTAATACCAATGTGGCGGCGGTGGCGTAGACAATGTATTCGAGGGTGCGACGCAATACCGGAATCAGGCGGTGTAATTCTTCATAAAACACCAACAGGTTGTTGCGTTTCGCATATTTTTGGCTTAACTCATCCAGGCTATCGACGAGAATAGCAACGCTGTTAACGATCAGGAGTGCTATGGAAATAATCAAATAGACGCGCAGCACTAATAATACAGTATCAGCAAAGTCTTCTGGCAATGGGATTATGGACATCGCAAGATAAATAACCGTCAACCACAAGCCTGCTTTTTGAATTTGATTGAGACGATTAAAAAAAGTAGCAACGCTGGCGTTATTGCGTTCAAGTTGTTTGTAGGCAATGCTTTTCTGCTCAAGCTGACCA
The DNA here is from genome assembly GCA_049614265.1 of Thiolinea sp. Lineage (GTDB taxonomy): Bacteria > Pseudomonadota > Gammaproteobacteria > Thiotrichales > Thiotrichaceae > Thiolinea. The sequence goes on along the minus strand of JBMZDK010000010.1, from coordinate 20,320 downwards.
AGTAGCTGTTCGATCAATCGACTGAGATAATAGGTCAAAGCAATCAGAATAAAAATCTGGAAAAATCCTAATAATAAACCTGTCCAGAAGTCTTGAGGGATTTTTGCCAGGTGATCCAGTGTGTGCTGCTGCAGGTTGATGCCCTGAATAGTTTGGTAGGCGTTGTAAGTGATAATTAACAGAATAGTACCGGCAAAAACTGTGAACAGCGTCCTTTTAAGCATTTTGGCAAATGCATGGGTTTTATCCTGATGGTTTTGTATGGCTGGCTTCCGGCTTATTTTGTCGTAGAGAAACTTGCTGATGTTTTTTAGCAACAGGTAAACAGCAATGAGCAATAGCACTTTGCCCACTGTCATTAAGACATTGGTTTCAAAGTAACCTGTGCCTAAAATATTATTGAGCCTATCCATACATAGTCCTCCATCCCTGTCTGAGATGGAATTATATTATGGTGCCGGACGGTCTGCTTTGTGGTCTCGTTGGATAACGCTATATATTACAAAAGTTTACATTGTAGTTTGCCGGGTGTGAGTCAGGCTGTTCAGTTTTCTTGAGATAACTTACGCTCACGCTGAAAGATATACATCCCTGATGCGACCAGAATTAGTGTTCCCAGCCATGTGCTCATTGAAGGTATATCATCGAATAGCCACCAACCCAGCAGTGCGGCGACAATTAGTTCTACATACTGAAATGGTGCCAATAGTGATGCATCAGCATATTTAAAGGCGGCTGTCATTATCAGGTGGCCGACTGCTGCGAGAAAGCCAACTAATACCAGCCGCCACCACTGCCATAGCTCCGGCCAGCTTAAGGTAAAGACTTGCCATTCCAGTGGCTGTAACAGCGCGATAGCGATTGCTGTGAGAATGAAACCAAAGAAGCCTGACCAGAACTGCATAGCAAGGGGAGAGAGGCCTTCACCGGTATCAGTATTACGGGCAAGTTTGCGGGTGAACATGAGGTAAAAGGAGAAATTCACAGCGGTACCCAGGGGTAAAATCGCCCGCCAGCCAAAGATTTCATGGCTTGGCTGAATAATGATAATAGCACCGAACATGCCTACCGTGACTGCCAGTAAACGCCGCCATCCCGCGATTTCCCCGAGTATCCAGGGTGCGAGCAGGGTGACGATCAGTGGCATCACAAAAAAGATAGCTAAAGCATCAGCAATTGGCATTACCTGGATAGCGGTGAAAAAACAAATGGTGGCGAAAGACAGGGTAAAAGCGCGCAATAAATGCAGGCGTAGTTCCAGCCCTTTTGGCCAATATAGCTTGCGCCAGACAAAGGGCCAGAGAAACAAGCTCTGGAAGAAAAACCGTGCTAGAACAATCAGCCCGGCAGCAATAGTGACGCCCATGCTCTTTGATGTGGCATCCATCATCGGCAGAATAATGCAGGCAATGATCATCAGGTAGATGCCACGTGTGGTTTGGTCATTGTGCTGTGTCATGTGCCTGTTATACCGTTAAAATTTGATGTGCCGACTATACAACGTGTAAACCGCTGCGGCACCTGGTTTATAATCTTCAATGGAGGTTGATAATGGCAGAAATCTATTTACGTTCGGCCAGTCCTGATGATCTTGAACTTTTACAGTATTGGGATGAGCAGCCACAGGTAAAAGCTGCGATTGGTGAAGATGACGACGATTGGCACTGGGAAGAGGAGTTAAACCGCTCACCGGCATGGCGGGAGTTTCTGGTTGCTGAGTTGGCGGGGCGGCCGATTGGTTTTATTCAGATTATTGATCCACTGCTGGAAGATAGTCATTACTGGGGTGATGTGGAGCCAAACCTGAGAGCGCTGGATATCTGGATTGGTGAAGCTGATGCGCTGGGAAAAGGGTATGGTTCACAAATGATGCGCCTGGCTTTTGAACGTTGTTTTGCTGATACTGCGGTGACAGCGATTCTGATTGATCCACTGAAAAGTAATGTGCGGGCGCATCGCTTTTATGAACGACTCGGTTTTGAGTTTGTTGCAGAGCGTTGTTTTGATACTGAAATATGTCGTGTATACCAGCTGCGGCGAGAGGTTTGGCAGCATGGTGCTTCATAACTCCAGAGTCGAACACAGATTGTGAAAACACTGGTTTTCCAGTCACATGCACCGGCTACCCCACCGCATTGGGTGCAGGAATGTCTGTCCAGTGTACAAAGCTGGTCGGGTGAACACGGTTACGATTATCAACTGCTGGGTGATGAGCTGTTTCAGTTTATTCCGACTGAGTTGCAGGAGAAGTTTAGCGCGCAGAAAGTCATTCTTACTGATCTTGGGCGTGTGCAATGGTCGCAATATTTTCTAAAGAATTATGACGAGGTATTGTGGCTGGACAGTGATTTTCTGATTTTTAATCCGCAACAATTTCATGTGCCCCGAAATGACCATGCTGGTCTGGGCTATGCACTGGGGCGTGAAGTGTGGGTGCAAAGTAAAGCAGAAAATAGTCTGAAGGCGTATAAAAAAGTCCATAATGCAGCATTATATTTTCGCAAAGGCAATGCATTCGCTGATTTCTATCTGTCGCATGCCGGGAAATTACTGCATACCTTGGAAGGCAAGGTACCACCTCAGTTTATTGGCCCTAAATTAATGACTGCTTTGCATAATGTTGTAGGCTGCCCGGTAATGGAACAGGCCGGAATGTTTAGCCCGCTGGTCATTGAGGATATTGTGCGGGGCGGAGGTGCAGCATTGCAGCTAATGCTGGCGAAATCAGTATGCCCGCCGGGTGGTGCCAATCTGTGTTCATCTATGGTGACGGCGGAAGTGTTAAACCATGATTTGATGCAGTTAGCGGTCGGGCGTTTACTGGCGCATGGTAGTGTCGAATTTTAGACTTCCTTGTAGCGTGTCCGGTGAACGTATTCTTCATCAACCGGAGAGTGCGGTATCCTGTTTTCTAAACCAGATTTGTGAGCGAATTGTATATGACGATCCTGAGAAAAGCGCTGTTTGAATTACCGGAAGGTGTTATCTATCTGGACGGGAATTCGCTTGGCCCGCTGCCGAAAACTGTACAGGCAAAACTGGCACAGGTCATAGGAGAAGAGTGGGGTGCTGGCCTGATCCGTAGCTGGAATAATGCAGGTTGGATGGCACAGCCACAGCGGGTAGGCAATCTGATTGCCCCATTGTTGGGGGCGCCTGCTGACAGTGTGATGATGGGGGATACGTTATCGATTAAGGTCTATCAGGCTTTGTCTGCCGCTTTGGAGATGCGGCCTGAACGCAGGGTGGTGTTATCGGATTCCGGAAATTTCCCAACGGATCTGTATATGGCGCAGGGTTTGTTGCAGTCACTGGATCGTGGCTATGAGCTGAGAATTGTAGAGCCGGATCAGATTGCTGAGTCGATCACGGAAGAGGTGGCAGCGGTTATGCTGACACAGGTTGATTACCGTTCCGGGCGTATGCATGATATGCATGCAATTACTGCACAAGCGCATTCTGCCGGGGCAGTAATGATTTGGGATTTGGCGCATAGTGCGGGCGCAATCCCACTGGCGTTGACCGAATCTGAGTGTGAGTTTGCGGTTGGTTGTACATATAAATACCTCAATGGTGGCCCCGGAGCACCGGCGTTTATCTATGTGCGCCCTGATCTGATTGAACAGGTGCGACCTTGCTTATCCGGCTGGCTGGGGCATGCTGAACCTTTTGCCTTTGCACCGGAATATCATCCGGCAGCATCCATTGAACGTATGCGGGTGGGCACGCCCCCTGTGTTACAGATGGCGGCTCTGGAAGCTGCACTGGCTGTTTGGCAGGACGTGGACATGCAGGAGTTGCGTGCTGCCAGCATTGCATTAGCGGAAACCTTTATTCGTGAAGTGGAATTACGCTGCCCGATATTAACATTGGCGAGCCCGCGTGACCCTGCACAAAGGGGTTCTCAGGTGTCATTTGCCTGTGCTGAAGGCTATGCCGTTATGCAGGCCTTGATTTCGCGAGGAGTAATTGGAGATTTTCGCGCGCCGGATATGATGCGTTTTGGTTTTACGCCGCTGTATCTGGATGAAAATGATGTGTTGGCAGCGGTGGATATTCTGGCGGATGTTCTGAATAAAGAGCTGTGGAATCGCCCGGAATTTCAGCAACGTTCAGCGGTGACTTAAACTGTTATTCCACAGCTAATGCACCACCACATTTGGTTTTCTGGGCACGTATTTTGCAGAACATAATGCCAGCAGGTAACTGGCTGCGAGAGGCGTGGTTAAACTAAGTCACAGGCCACAAGCGTTTCACCGCGCACATTTCTTAATTCAGGTCTGGTATTTCGACAATGACTTTGTGCTTTAGGGCAGCGGGTATGAAACGAACAACCTGACGGTGGATTCAGTGGGGAAGGTGGGTCACCTGTCAGCGGAATACGTTTGCGCCGGATTGCCGGATCAGGTATCGGGGCCGCAGACAAGAGTGCCTGTGTATAAGGGTGCTGCGGATTGCTGAAAATTTCATGGGTTGGCCCGGATTCAACCACGCGACCAAGATATAACACCAGTATGCGGTCGGAAATGAGCCGAACTACGCTTAAGTCGTGACTAATAAACAATAGCGTCAGCTGGAATTTTTCACGCAGTTCGCGCAGCAGATTAATGATTTGTGCCTGTACAGAAACATCCAGAGCGGAAACCGGTTCGTCACAGATAATCATTTTGGGGCGGGTAATCACAGCGCGTGCAATGCCGATGCGCTGCGCCTGGCCACCGGAAAATTCATGGGGATAGCGGTTAATCATTTCCGGTGTCAGCCCGACTGCGGCCATAATTTCTAATACCCGTGTTTCCCGTTGTGCCCTGCTCAGTGATTTTTCAAAAACATCTAACGGTTCAGCAATGATTTGTCCGACGGTCATTCGAGGATCAAGTGAGGCAACCGGATCCTGAAAGATGATTTGCATGTCGCGGCGGGCCTGCCGCATTTGTTCAGCAGAATATCGAATCAGGTCATTGTCCTGCCATTGTATCCGACCACTGTTCGGTTCAATCAAGCGTAATATGGAACGCCCCAGTGTTGATTTGCCGCAACCGGATTCGCCGACAATACCCAATGTCTCTCCGGCATTTACCTGAAAGCTAACATCGCTGATGGCGTGCAGAGGTTGTGACCCACCGAATAATCCCGGTCTGGCTACCCTGAAGGTTGTGGTAAGTTGATCAACTTTGAGTATAGGTTCACTCATTTCTTTTCCTTCATCAGCTTATCGCTGTGGAAACAAGCTGCCCGGTGCATTGTTGGGCCATGATCATATTGTTTTAGTGATGGCTGTTGAGAGTGACAGTGATCATTAGCTAATGAACAGCGTGCGGCAAATGCGCAGCCTGGCGGTAGGCGCTGTAAGTTGGGTGGCTGGCCGGGGATAGGCTGAATATCTACACCATCACGATCAACCCGTGGCGTTGAGGCTAATAAGGCTTGAGTGTAAGGGTGCAGAGGCGATGCGAAAATAGTATGTACATCACCCTCTTCAACGACCTGTCCGGCGTACATGACCAATACACGTTCCGCAAGTCCGGCCACTACACCAAGGTCGTGAGTGATCAGTACCAGCGCCGTATTAAACTCTTCTTTCAGGTCAGCGAATAAATCCAGAATTTGCGCCTGAATCGTAACGTCCAGCGCAGTAGTCGGCTCATCAGCAATCAGAACATCGGGTTCACATAATAATGCCATGGCAATCATCACCCGCTGGCGCATGCCGCCGGATAGTTCATGTGGATAGGCATTAATACGCTTATCGGCTTCCGGAATTCCAACTTTTTCCAGCATGATTAATGCTGCTTGCTTTGCCTGCTTCTTATTCAGATTTTTGTGTTTGATCAGTGTTTCCGTCAGCTGACTGGAAATACGCATTGATGGGTTCAGGGCAGTCATTGGATCCTGGAAGACCATGGTAATACGACTGCCACGGTAATGATCCAGTTCAGCAGGGGACATGGCGAGCAGGTCTGCATTACCTAAGGTTGCTGTGCCGCTGCTTTGCCCGTTGTTGGCTAACAGGCCCATGATACTTAAAAAGGTTTGGGTTTTACCGGAACCGGATTCGCCGACAATGGCCAGTGTTTCCCCTTGATTGATGTTAACGCTGAAGTCCTTCACGGCAACAACTTCGCCATCCGGAGTATCAAAACGGACATTCAGCCTGTTGATGTTTAACGCGGCTTTCATAGCAGTTCCGTCAATCATCGGTCTTTGGGGTCAAAAGCATCACGCAAACCATCACCGATATAGCTGAGGCTAAGTAATAACGAGACCAGGACAATGGCCGGAAAAATCAGCAGCCAGGGTAATACTTCCAGTACCTTACTGCCTTCTGAAATTAGTGTGCCAAGCGAGGTGAGTGGCTCCTGTACACCAAAACCGAGATAAGAGAGGAAGCTTTCGGTGACAATAATTTCCGGGATGGTCAATGTGGCGTAAATAACGACGGTACCGAGCAGGTTGGGTACGATATGTTTGATAATAATCTTAAATGGCCCCTGTCCGGCAGCACGCGCAGCTTCAACAAACTCTTTTTCTTTCAGCGAAAGAGTCTGGCCCCGCACAATCCGCGCCATGGTTAGCCACTCAATCATGCCTATACCAACAAACAGCAGAATTACATTGCGCCCGAAAATGACCATCAGCAAAATAACGATCAGGATATAAGGAAAGGCGTACATGACGTCAACAAAGCGCATCATGATTGCATCAATGCGGCCACCAAAATACCCGGCAATTGCGCCATACATCACCCCAATCACAACCGAAACTAATGTAGCGACCAGGGCGACCGCCAGTGAGATTCGGGTGCCGTAGAAAGTACGCGCCATCATGTCACGACCGTTCTGGTCGGTTCCGAAATAGTGGCCGTTGTCCATGGTCGGTGGATGGCGCATATAACTCCAGTCCGGTTTTTCATAGCCATTTTCAATCAGCAGTGGCCCGACAAAAGCCATCAATACAATGAGCGCTAATAACCAGATTGAGAACACTGCCATTTTATTGGCGCGTAGCCGCCGGAATGCATCGGCAGTCAGGCTGCGGCCGGTTGCTGGCTGTTGTGTATCGGCCAGCATCTGTTCGACCTTTTCGACTTTGCGTGTCAGGCCAATCATTGATAACGCACCTTCGGATCAAGCCAGGCGTAAATCATATCAACGATAAGATTCAGCACTGTAATAAGCACCATGTAGAAAATGACTGTGCCAAGTACCACACCGTAATCACGGTTCAGGGCAGCAGTAACAAAATGGCGGCCAATCCCGGGTAAGCCAAAAATTTGCTCGATGACAATGGAACCGGTGAGCAGGAAACTGGCTGCCGGGCCACAGTAGGAAACGACTGGTGCCAGTGCTGTTTTCAGAGCATGGCGGGTAATTACCCGTCGCTCACCAATTCCTTTAGCACGAGCGGTGCGAACATAATTTGCGTTCAATACTTCAATCATTGAGCCACGCATCAGACGTGAAATCCGTGCAATATGCGCCAGCGACAGAATGACCACCGGCAGAAACAGATTCATTGGCCCACCCCAGCCGCCAACCGGAAACCAGCCGAGATAAATGCCAAATATCAGTTGAAAAACAGGTGCAATCAGGAAGTTAGGCACAACCAGCCCGGTCATTACCACAACCACCAGTAGGTAATCGATAGAGGTGTTCTGGTATTTTGCTGCCAGCACACCGGTCAGAATGCCGAATACGACTGATACGACAAAAGCGGTGCCTCCAAGAATCAGTGTGTATGGCAGGCCCTGAGCCAGCATCTCTGCTACGGTGAAGTCCACAGTAACAAAAGAAGGGCCAAGGTCACCACTCAGAACACGACTCAGATAGAGGAAGTACTGCTCAAATAATGATTTATCTAAATCATAATGTGCCCGCAGATTCTCCAGAATCTTCTCCGGCAGTTGCCGTTCACCATCAAACGGGCCACCGGGAGCTAAGCGCAGGGTAAAGAAACAGGCGGTTAAAGCAATCCATAAGACCGGAATTGCAGTCAGTAACCGCCTGAGTGCATAGCTAAACATTCAGCGTGCTGCTTATTCTTCTATCGACAGCCAGCGTGTGCGATGCACGTCCTTAATATTATTTTTAAAGCCTTTAACCTTTGGGTTAACAACGTTTTTGGCAAGATAGTTATAGATTGGAATGACTGCTGATTCATCCAGTGCAATTTTTTCGGCTTGTTGTAACAATTCGCCACGTTTGGCCAGATCCAGTTCGGTGGCTGCTTTTTTCAGTAAAGCATCATACTCTTCGTTTTTATAACGGCCGTAGTTGTATTGAATGTCGGAACGCAGTAAATCAAGCATATTTACCGGGTCATTATAGTCCATTAGCCAGCCTGCACGTGCTATTTCGGCTTCACCTTTTTTCAGATCAGCGTAGTGTACTTTGACTTCCTGATTGAATAATTCGATTTCAACACCCAGTTCTTTCCACATGGCTGCGATGGCTACGGCAACCCGCTTATGGTTTTCATTCGTATTATATTTCAGCTGTAGTTTCAGTGGGTTGTCCGCACTATAGCCTGCTTCTTTCAGCAACTCTTTTGCTTTAGCGACTTTCTCACCATAAGGTAAATCTGCCCAGGCCACTTTATAAGTGCCGGGATAGTTGCTGGTTCCGGGTGGTACCCAGGAATAAGCCGGTAGTTCACCGGTACCCAGCACTGACGGGCCAATAACCTCGCGGTTAACGGCCATGGATAAAGCCTGGCGTACACGCTGATCCTTCAGTGCAGGATGGCTGTTGTTCATGGTGTAATAGTAAACACCCATAAATGGTGCAACCTGAGCGTGTCCTGGCAGGTTCTCTTTGATCCACTCATATTGATCAGCAGGGAAGTCGGTCAGCATATCAAATTCACCGGCGCGATAGCGTTTCAGTGCTGCGGACTCGTCTTCCAGAGTATGGAACTTCACACCCTCAATTTTCAGACTATCAACAGCATAATAGGCATCATTTTTTGTCGTTAATACATGAGAGCCGGACACCCATTCAGTCGGTTTGTAAGGGCCGTTAACGACAATGTTATCGATTTTGATCCAGTCGTCACCTTTGGCTTCTACTACATGTTTTGGCACCGGATAAGCAGTAAAGTGCATCAGGGCATCGAGGAAAAAAGGAGTGGGTTCTTCTAAAGTGATTTCAAGTGTGTGGTCATCAACTGCTTTCGCCCCCAGCTTAGACAGGTCTTTTTCGTCTCCGCTGTTGATGGTTTCTGCATTTTTTATCGGGTATTGCAGATATGAGTATTTAGCAGCAGTTTCCGGATTCATGATCCGTTGCAGCGCAAAGACGTAATCATTTGCGGTAACAGGCTGCCCATCTGACCATTTGGCATCTTTGCGTAATTTAAAGGTATAAGTCATGCCATCTTCTGAAATTTCCCAGCTTTCTGCGCCCGCAGGAATAGCATGGGCCTCGGCATCTTCTGTTACCAGGCCTTCAAAAATGTCGCCGACAACACGATTTTCCCAATCACCACTGATTTTATGTGGGTCAAGCGATGCAACATCACCGCCATTATGTAATTGTAAAACTGCTGCATGAGTGATTGTGCTGAGACAACAGGACAGCGCAACTATGGTTGTAAATAGTAATTTTTTCAGCATCATTTAGCTCCTCCGTGGAATTCGCCGTTTAGGGGGAAGGGGTGGCGAGATGAAGTGGATTTTGCTTGTTGTGAGCAATAGTGCGCTTTTGAATAAGCTGTAACGATGTATTGGAATCTCAGATCTGCAAGCGCAGAATGCATCACTCTCCCTCAGTGCATTATATGTTAACTGGATAAAAAATCACTGTTTCGCGGGTAAGGAACTACACTTTTTTGCTTGCGCGCAGTAACGCCAGCAACAGGAGGAGGGAGCCGATAGCACCTAAGCCCCAGCTAATCAGAGGGATACCGGATAGTTCCGGTGAGAGAGGCGTGGTGTTGGTGATCAAAGCCGCCGTGACTAAAAGTGCACCACCAGCTACGACGAGCACCGTTGTGCGATGATTGTGCTGTATTTGTTGTTGCATCACTGTTAACTGACGTGATTCCCACTGCATCTTTAGCTGGTTCTGACTGGCCTGTTGCATCAGGTCGTAGAATAGATTTGGTCCCGAAGGCAGGTTCTCAAGGAACTTTGGCAGATTATATCGGGCGCCTTTCAATAAAGCCCGAACTCCAACCTGTTCATCCATCCAGCGCTGAATAAAGGGTTTTGCCGTTGTCCAGAGGTCTAAATCCGGGTACAGCTGTCGGCCAAGGCCTTCAATATTCAGTAATGTTTTCTGGAGTAAAACCAGCTGAGGCTGTACTTCCATATGGAAGCGGCGTGCAGTTTGGAATAACCGTAGTAGCAGGTTGCCGAAGGAAATCTGGCTGATAGGCTGTTGGAAGATAGGCTCGCAGACCGAACGAATGGCAGATTCGAATTCATCCACCCGGGTTTTAGCCGGTACCCAGCCTGATTCAACATGCAACTCGGCGACACGTTTATAGTCGCGATTAAAAAAGGCGTGGAAGTTTTCAGCCAGATAACGCTGATCAGCGGGCGAGAGCGTGCCAACAATACCGAAGTCTACGGCCAGATATTTTGGGTCACTGGGGTTAGACGGATCAACAAAGATATTACCGGGATGCATATCAGCATGAAAAAAGTTGTGGCTGAAGACCTGAGTAAAGAAAATTTCTACGCCACGTTCGCCTAATCGTTTGAAGTTAATGTCCTGCTGTTTCAGAGCATCAATATCTCCCACCGGAATACCATGAATGCGTTCCTGTACCATGACATTGGTGTGTGTGTAATCCCAGTAAACCTCTGGAATATAGAGATCGGCAGATTCCTCAAAATTACGTCGCAGCTGACTGGCGTTAGCAGCTTCGCGCTGTAAGTCCAGTTCATCGAGAATAGTTTTTTCGTATTCCTGCACAACTTCAAGCGGTCGTAAACGCTTTCCTTCTGACCAGAAACGTTCCAGCAGGTTAGCGAGCGTGTACATGAGCCCGATATCCTGGCGGATTGTTTTATCTATACCGGGACGCAGTACCTTAACCACCACATCTTTATCATTCCAGAGTGTTGCTGCATGTACTTGTGCAATAGAGGCGGACGCCATCGGCTCTGAACTGAAATGACGGAATATTTCGGTAACGGGCTGTTTGAAGGCCTGCTCTATTTGTTGTTGTGCTTCTGAGCCGGGAAAGGGAGGAACGCGATCCTGCAATAGTTTCAGTTCATCTGCTATATCATCAGCCAGTAAATCCCGCCGTGTGGACAGCATTTGCCCCAGTTTAATAAAGATGGGGCCAAGGTCTTCCAGTGCGAGACGAATACGTTCACCGCGCGGTCGTTGTTCCTGTTTACCCCAGTTCCAGGGCAATAGTTTGTAGACAAAACTGACGGAGGCAAACAGCGGAGAACTAAAGACCAGTTCGTCAAGGCTATACCGCACTACCACCCGAAGAATAGTCAGCAGCCTCAACAGGCGTTTCAGCACATTCATGGTTTGGTATTGTCCACCGGTTTTGCGGTTGTGTGGCTGGTTGTCTGGTTTTGATCCGTCTGTTGTGGTTCAAGCCGGTTAATGCGGGCATCCATTCTGTCAACATCATTCCGCAGTGTATCAACGGCGTCCATATACATCGCCACTTCAGCTTCAGCAGGCAGAATACGGCTTTCTTCCTGTAAATATTCACTGGTGTTCATGCGCATCGCCTGTGCAGTGTCATCCAGCCAGCCTTTGCCGGTGCGGGTCAATTGTCCGGCCTGATGAGCGACAATGTCGCCAACTGCGTGCGATAACAGCTCTTCCCAGTCGACGTCAATTTCTCTGATAATTGTGCTGAACTGTTCTGCCAGCGCCATACTGCCTTCGATTTGAATCTGGTTTTCCAGCATTGTTTTTGCACTGTTCTCAGCGCCGGATAAACGCATGAACGCCAGTGCGGAGCCTGTGAGACAAACGTCTGGCGGACAGTCATATTGGCTCATAACGTTCACGCCTTCATGCGTGGGAATGAAATATAACCGGATGCCGGGATTGGTGATGTTCAGGGCAATAACACGACCTTGTAAAACCTGCAGGCGCTCATTGGCGTCCTCATCAAGTTTGAGCCAGGCATTAAAGGCAGTTTCGAGAACAGCGGTGAGAGTGGTCAGTAGCATGGTGGGTTGATCGTTAGTTTGATGTTTTTTGCCTGGCTGGTATCCGGTAATGTGGAAACACTAGAATTTAAAGCCTTTATGCAGGGCAACAATGCCACCGGTCATATTCTTATAACTGACACGTTCAAAACCGGCACTTGCCATCATGTCTTTCAGAGTGTCCTGATCCGGGTGCATACGAATAGACTCTGCCAGATAGCGATAACTCTCAGCATCATTTGCCACCAGTTTTCCCATAAACGGCAGGAATTTGAATGAATACTGGTCATAAATCGGGCTGAGTCCGGGTGCTGTCGGTTTAGAAAACTCCAGTACCAGTAAGCGCCCTCCCGGTTTAATCACCCGAAACATGGATGCGAGGGCTTTGTCCTTGTCGGTAACATTCCGCAACCCAAAAGCCATAGTGATAATGTCAAAGGTATTGTCTTCAAATGGCAGGCTCTCAGCATTTGCCTGTACGTACTCAACGTTACCGCCAATACCCATATCAACCAGGCGTCTGCGGCCATTTTCCAGCATGGAACCATTGATGTCAGACAGTATAACTTTGCCCTGTTCGCCAACAATTCCGGCAAATTTTGAGGTCAGGTCACCAGTACCCCCGGCGAGGTCAAGAATCTTATTCCCGCGTTTTGCCCCTGCACTTTCAATAGTATAGCGTTTCCATAAACGATGAATCCCAAATGACATTACATCGTTCATTACATCGTATTTGTCGGCTACTGAATGAAAAACACCGGCAACTTTATTAGCTTTCTCGGTAACGGGAACTTCCTGATATCCGAAATGGGTAGTTTGTTCCTTTTCCATGATTAGAGCGATCCTGAGTGTCTAAAAGCAAAAACGATCAACCTAGTCTAACAGGTGTAACCGGTATATTCATGGAGTACATAACATGAAAAAGGTAATGGTGAGTGTCGGTCTCGGACTGGCGACGGCGTCACAGGCTCATGCCTGGACAGGGGGTATGGAAGATATGCGCACAATGCAGGCCAATGAAAGCGGGCCGGTAGTGCGGATCAAGTCATCCCGGGTGGAATGTTGCCGTTTGCGCCCCGGGCGGGGACATGGCCATGCTCACCAGATTAAGCGCATTCATAACGGTCAGGTTTACTACTGCAGTGATGCTACTGCCCAGCATAAGCATAAAATGATGCACCGGCATCATGCAGTTAAAAAGCAACATACGACTTCCCATCATTATCAGCGCAATCATCAACAGGCGTTACAGGCGCAGCGCGCTAAACGGCAGGCTATGTATGCCGCCCAGGCAAAACGCAAAGCGCAGTTATTGGCGCAGCAACGTAAGCGTGCTGCTATGCTGGAACAACAAAAACGCCGTAAAATTGAACTGGCCCGGCAGCAGCAACGTGCTGCACATCAGGCGGCTATGCTGGCAGCAAAAAAACGCCGTGCTGCACAGCTGATTCAACAGAAACGCCGTGCTATGCAGTTGGCTCAGCAACAGCGCCAACAAGCACAAAAGCGGGCAATGTTACTGGCACAGCAAAAACAACGTGCAATACAGCATAATCGGGAAAACTGCGATGTGCGTAAGCCGGTAAGAATGGTACAGCATAAACGTCATGGAGTTCAGCCACGGGTAGTTCATCGGCAACAAGTGGTTAAGCAACATCATGTAGTGAAGAACTTTGTGCCGGAAGAGGTGGTGATTGATCGCCGCGTTTATACCACGCATGTAAAATCAGCTCAGCCAGCACCGGTGGTACGTCATACTCCACGGATTTCAACCAGTCAGCGTATTATGCAACAAAGCGTTGATCATCATGATTACCATCATTCACGTTCCGGCTGGGTGGGTAGTCAACGTGTTAACGCCCATCATCATAGCAGTCATCATTCATCCCATAAGCAACAACGACCTCAGGTGTCTGTGCAGCAATCAGTTGCCAGTCATGATGCCCGTATTCGTCAGCAGCGATTGAATCAGGTGCGTGCAGCCCAATTGGCGGCACAAAAACACCGGCAGCAACATAAGCATGCACAAAAGCCTGTGGTTAAGATGGCTCCGATAAAAGCTTATGTTGCACCTTCTCATGTTGCAGTGAAGAAGAATCATGCTCCCGGTTGGCAACGCAATGCCACTGTGCACTCTCATTCCACAGGTAATATGTACGAGATGTATCAGGGGTGAAGGGTGTGGTTAAGAATTACCAGGCTTCATCGTTAGTTGTTTGTCCATTCATAGGACAAACAACTGATTTGTCCAGCTTAATATATCCTGGTGCCAAACCAGTGAAATGAAGCCGGGGATGGCAAGCCAGGGGCCAAAAGGCATGGGTACACTTTCCTTTTGGCCCTTAATCAACATCCAGATGACGCCAAAAACGGCACCTAACGCTGAGGCAGTGAAAATGACGAATGGTAAAATTTGCCATCCTCCCCAGGCACCTAACGCGGCTAAAAGCTTAAAATCACCGTGCCCCATCCCGAATTTACCTGTGATCAGGTAAAACAGGTGTACGATTGACCAAAGTGATAAATAACCAGCGACGGCGCCGACCACACTGTCTTCCAGTGAGGTAAAAAAGCCATACATGTTAAGTAAAATGCCTGCCCACAATAATGGGTATACCAGGTTGTCCGGCAACAACATCGTTTTAGCATCAATCATGAACAGGGGAACCAGCATCCAGGTCATGAAGAGCAGGGCGGCTGTTTCTTTGCTGAAACCAAATTTCCATGCAACAAGCATAGACAGTAGTGCTGTCGAGATTTCAACCAGTGGATACTGGAATGATATGGGTGTGCGGCAGCCCCGGCATTTTCCACCCAGAGCAAGGTAGCTGATAATTGGAATATTTTCCCAGGCAGTAATTTGGTGGCCACAATCAGGACATTGAGAGCGCGGCACCACCAGATTAAATTTTCCGGTATCCGTTGTATCGGCCTCACTGCCACCAAAACATTCCATGCACTCATGTTTCCATTCGCGTTCCATAATAATGGGAAGGCGACTGATTACCACATTGAGAAAGCTGCCGATCATCAGTGAAACCAGACCAACAGTGGTCAGCAGCCAGACTGTACTGGTGCTGAGTAAATAAATTAATTCCATGTATGTTTTTACTGTGCCCTTAAACAACAGCCCCGAGTTTAAATATAGGGAGGTACATAGCGATGACGAGGCCGCCAACGACCACACCCAGAACGGCCATAATCAATGGTTCAATTTGTTTGGCCAAAGTATCAACCAGTTCATCAACCTGTTCCTCATAATAGTCAGCGGAGCGCCCGAGCATTTCTTCCAGGCGACCGGACTCTTCACCAATACGGGTCATTTGTACCACCATATTAGGGAACAATTGTGTAGTTTGCATGGCAATATTGATCTGAAGGCCTTGCGCTGCATCATCTTTAATGCGCATGGTGGCATCATAATAGACTGAATTACCAGTACTTCCCGCTACGGAATCCAGTGCCTCTACGGCAGGTACGCCTGCTGAAAACATTGTCGAAAAAGTCCGGCAGAAGCGTGCAATCGCTGACATATTAAGAATATTGCCTAAAATCGGCAGCTTTAAGGTTAGGCGATCGATAAAGCGGTTAAAGGCTTGAGAACGGGCCTTTGCCTGAGAAAATGCCATACCAAAAATGACCATGCCGAGTAATGGTGCCCACCAGTAGGCTTGCAGCCATTCTGACAGGCTAATGACCCATAATGTAAAAGCAGGTAGGTCGGCACCGAAACTGCTGAACACTTCTTTAAATTGTGGAATAACCCAGATCAGCATGATTGACGATACGACTGCAGCGGCAACGACAACAATCACCGGATACATCACTGCTTTTTTGATTTTAGCTTTCAGGGCTTCACTTTTTTCTTTATAAGTGGCTACTTTGTCCAGCATGGTTTCAAGTGTACCGGCTTGTTCCCCGGCTTTTACCAGGCTCACAAACAGTTTGTCAAAGTACTTGGGGTGTTGTTCCAGGGCAACGCCAAAACTGCTGCCTGCTTCAATAGAGTCTGCCAGTTTTTTTATCAGAGATTGCATGGCCACATTGTCACCGCCGCCTGCTACCATGTGCAATGACTGCACCATCGGAACACCTGAACGCATCATTGTCGTCATTTGCCGAGCAAAGTGGGCAATGTCGGCTGGTTTGATTTTAGGCGCGAACAAAGGTTTAGGCTTTTTGACTACTTTGCCCGGATTGATGCCTTGTTTACGTAAAGTCGCCCTGAGCCAGTTAGCATTTAAAGCCTGAGTTTCCCCCTTGATTTTTACACCGCTACGGTTAACGCCTTCCCATACATAGGTGTCCATTGCTTCACTGCTTTTTCTTATATTAGAGCTTGCCATGGGAATATCTTCTATTATTTATCATTGCCAATGACTCTATCACGGATTATACGAATGGGAGATTTCGGCAGATAATTGGCGAATGCTGATTAATCTTTTGTGACCCGCTCCAGTTCTGCAATAGAGGTAATACCCTGGCGGACTTTTTCTATGCCGGACTGCCTGAGGTCATTAATACCTTCTTTTTGTGCCAGTTCAGCAATATCCAGTGAGTTACCACCATCCATAACCATACGTCCCATTTCTGTGGAAATAGGCATGACCTGATAAATACCGACCCGGCCTTTATAACCCTGTGAACACTGAGAACAACCGGCTGCTTCATAAACTACGAGGTGGGGTAATTCTTCCTTGCTAAACCCGATTTGTTTCAGTACATCGCCGGGGATATCAGCCGGTTTTTTGCATTTTTCGCACAGTCGGCGTGCCAAGCGTTGCGCGATAATCAAATGGACAGATGAGGCGATATTAAAGGGAGGAACTCCCATGTTTAGCAGGCGTGTCAGAGTTTCCGGAGCGCTATTAGTATGCAGTGTGGATAGCACCAGGTGGCCTGTTTGGGCAGCTTTAATGGATATTTCGGCTGTTTCAAGGTCACGGATCTCCCCCACCATAATGATATCGGGATCCTGTCGCAGGAAGGCTCTGAGTGCTGCTGCGAAAGTCAGGCCAACATTTGGGTTTACGTTTACCTGATTGACACCGGGCATATTAATTTCAGCCGGATCTTCAGCCGTTGAAATATTCTTTTCCGGCGTATTTAGCATGCCCAGGCCGGTGTACAATGTTACTGTCTTACCACTGCCGGTTGGCCCGGTAACCAGAACCATGCCGTCGGGTTTCGCCAGTGAATTGATGAAGTCTTTTTGTTGTTTTTCTTCAAAGCCGAGTTTGTCGATGCCAATGGTGGCGCTGTCAGAGTCCAGAATACGCATAACCACCTTTTCGCCATAGATGGTTGGTAGTGTATTAACACGGAAGTCGATATCTTTCTTTTCGTTCAGATTAAAGCGAATGCGCCCATCCTGCGGTATCCGGCGTTCCGAGATATTCATCCGACTCAGGACTTTGATCCTTGATGTCAGGCGTGAGGCTATTCCAATGGGAGGGGTGGCGATTACCTTCAGCATGCCATCGACCCGGTAACGAATACGCAGGTTCTTTTCATAGGGTTCAATATGAATATCTGAAACCTTGGATTTAATGGCATGGCTCAATAGCTTGTCGACAAAAGAAATGATCTCAACTTCTTCGCCATCGTCGTCATTTTTCTTTAAATCCTGCGTATCAAGTGCGATATTTTGTGTAATCGCTTCCGTGGAAACGGCCATTCCGGCAGATGATGCGCTGCCATTAAAGCCACTACCCATGCTCAGGTGAGCATGTAATTTATCGAACTCGGCAAATACAGGATGAGGCCGGAGGCCGGTTGCAAATTTGACATCATCCATGTTGGGCAGATAGATCGGGTCTGCCAATGCAACGATGACATTATCGCCATAGCGATAGATAGGTAACAGATTTAGGCGATTCTTCTGCTCATCTGAAATCAGATCAGCTACGTCAGGCCGAATATCAATCGCATCAAGATTAACGCAACTTAAGCCATATTCATGGCCAATTGCTTTCGCCAGTTCATTAGCCGGAGCAACCTGGTTGCGGAATAGCCATTCCAGAATCGAGGACTTTTCGTTGTAAGCTTTTTTGACGGATTGCTCCGCAACCTCTAACGTGACAACGTCAGAAGCAACAAGCTGTTTAACATATCCCGGAATTTTGGTGACTGGTGTGCCCATATTCTTGTTATTTTTCTAGTTTTACCCTACATCTAAAGCACCATGATACTAATATTTACAGAGCGTTAGCTGAATGAATGAAAATTTCATTTTTCAGTGGAAATACTTCTGCTGCCTCCGGGGATTCTTAACCACTGTTCCAGGGGCTAATTTCAATAATATCAACAGGCTGACCTGTATTCCTGTCAAATGCCCATAGGACATCTTTTGTTTTGCCGACCAATGGTATGAAAGCATAATCATGTAGTGTCTGCCCATGTTTTTCTATAAACCTTTTAAACTTTTTCTGATTTCCCGGCTTTTTCTCTAATGCCTTGTAATTTATTGATTTATTAAGTATTTTGTCAATGTATGGTTGAACAGGGTTATAGTATTCGGGGCGGGCATCAAGGTCAGGTTTGCCAGAGAGTACCTCTGTTGTCACCCGAGACATTTCTGCCGGATCGGAGGGCTTTTTTACATAAACAAGGGTTGGGCCAGATAACTTGGATTTTTTTAGAGAGTCAAACTTTGCTTTTGAGGGATTGACCTCATTCGCGTTGATGGGAGTAAAGCGGTCTCCGGCAAAAGCAACATAAAGTGGGTGCGCTTCATAAACAATGAAAGCTCCATAGAAAAGGGCGGTAACCTGAATTGTTGCTATAACAGTAAGATCTAATTTTAAAGTGTTTTTCTTCGGGCGATAAATAATAAATGTTAACAGCGGCCCTAAAATCAAATCGATAGCAAGCATCATTAAGAGGATGCTGGACAAGCCGGAAATTGAAAAAAACGGGTTGGGATACCATACGGTTAAAATAAAAGCTACGAAGCAACCAACAACTAAGGCGCTTACAAGCAGGTGCAATGAAGAGGCTTTTAGTTTTTGTTTTATCATTTTTTTAATTTATTTAGTGTTTAAGCGTGTGCTTAAAAGTTTTGACGGGCTTATGTTCTTAGCTCCGCTAGTGGTGTGATTAGGCCGCTTGGGAGCTTTTACCAAACTGCTTATGAACTGCTTCTGCATGACGCTGGGCGATAGATATCTGGCATGCTCCCGCCTTTGCAGTCCAGGTTAATAGTTTTTCCGTCAGTTGAAAACGTGTAGACAATAGTTTTAGCATTCGCGGTACCACCAATGTTGGAAAACTTCACTTCAAGTTGTGCCGTGTCGCTGTCAACGCGACGGTAATTAGCAGTGTTGATTAGTTGAGAAGAAAGCATCATCTGTTCTGTCGTAGTAGCGGCATTAGATGATGTTTGTGGCATTTCTGCTTTAGTAAAATACTCTTCCCAGATGTAGATCTTTGCAGCCCCGGAAAAACGAGTAATCTCAATAAGCTTTGCTCTAATGATATAAGTTTGATAGGCCGGTATTGATAGCGCCGCCAATATGCCAATAATAGCTACAACAGCCATTATTTCTATGAGG
Organism: Thiolinea sp.; assembly: GCA_049614265.1. Classification (GTDB taxonomy): domain Bacteria; phylum Pseudomonadota; class Gammaproteobacteria; order Thiotrichales; family Thiotrichaceae; genus Thiolinea. The sequence goes on along the minus strand of JBMZDK010000010.1, from coordinate 634 downwards.
GTAAATCCTTTTTGGGGGAGGTTTTTCATTATTATTGTCCTCCAGTGAAGAAAGGACACGATGTGTCCTTTCTGTTTATTAAACGAATAATGTGAATTTTAGCGACATGCAGCAGGAGCGTATTTAGCTTGCAGAGAACCTGCAGTAACAGCTGCCATGTTATCATTTGTTGCTGTTACCTGAGTAACAGAAGCACAAGCCCAATCAATAGAACCTGTAGTGCCTGCCGCTTGTGCCGCTGCTAAAGTAACAGAGGTGCCTGCTGCTGCTGTGCGGACATATGGAGCTAAAACAATAGTGTCTTCACCATCAGCGATACCAACTGACACGTCGTTATAAGTAACAGTGATTTCACCTGATGCAGCCATTTGTACACTGTCTACATACTTACTGTTTGCACCAGTGTTGTTGTTTTGGGCATTCCACGTTGTAACGACTCGGGCCAAATCAGCAGCAGAAGTTGATCCTTCCGTCGAAATTGCCAGTTTTGCTGGTGCAGCAAGACCAATGCCTTCCGTAACACGTGCACGTACTGTGTAATCCTGATAAGCAGGTAATGCGATCGCTGCCAGAATACCGATGATGGCCACAACGATCATCAATTCGATCAGTGTAAAACCCGCTTGTGCTTTCT
>JBMZDK010000009.1:0-34061 GCA_049614265.1 Thiolinea sp. | reverse complement strand
GAACAGAATTCGCTGATGTTGGTACAGAGTTAACCGTGCAGTCGCCGGACGGCACGTTTGTAGCCACAGTAGTGGAAAAGCCGTTTTATGATCCGAAAAAGAAAATTACGGTTGCAACTTAGGTTTTTAATATGAGGGGAGGTGCTGTTACCTAAGTGCCGGCGCTTCTGATGTAGAGTGGTGCATAGCTATCTTCACTTTGCACCACATCAATTAACTGAGCTTTTAACAATTCCAGGATTGCCATCAGGGAAACCACTGCTCCGCGCCTTCCTTCCTCGGGTGTGAAGAGCTGGGCAAAGGCCACAAACTGCTGTTCCTGCAATACAGCCAGCACCTTTGTCATGCGTTCCCGAATGGAGAGGTGCTCACGTTTGATCTCGTGATGGCTGAACATATCTGCCCGTTTCAGGACATCATGAAATGCTAGCAGAATGTCATGCAGGCGTACTTCAGGTTGTGGTTTTGCCTGTTCCGGAAAATCTGTGGCGCTATGCACCGTCCAGACGTCACGCTCCTGACGCGGCAGTGCATCAAGTTCACTGGCGGCTTGCTTGCACTGTTCATATTCCTGTAAGCGCCGGATGAGTTCTGCCCGTGGATCATCTTCCTCTTCAGTTTCTTCGCGCCGGGGTAGCAGCATGCGGGATTTAATTTCCGCCAGCATTGCTGCCATGACTAAATACTCTGCTGCCAGATCAAGCTTGAAATCTTTCATCAATTCAACGTAGGCCATGTATTGTTCAGTAATGGCTGCAATCGGAATATCACAGATATCAAGGTTCTGACGTTTAATCAGGTATAACAGTAAATCCAGTGGCCCTTCAAAGGCCTCCAGAATGACTTCTAAAGCATCGGGGGGAATGTAGAGATCTTCCGGGAGAACAGAGACCTGTTCTCCCCGGACAATTGCAATGGGTAGTTCAGTCTGAACTTCAGTCATTAATCACGGTGGGCAAAACGCATAGCTTCCAGTACATCATCCAGTGTTTCCCTGGCTACCTGGCGTGCTGATTCCGAGCCTTCATGCAGAATATCCCGTACCCGTTGCCGGTTACCTTCATATTCTCTGGCGCGTTCCTGAATCGGTGCTAATTCTGCCTGCACCGCGTCAATCACCGGTTTCTTGCAGTCAATACAACCAATGCCCGCTGAACGACAACCTTCATCAGCCCAGTTGCGCACTGATTCGTCACTGTAAACTTCATGCAGTTGCCAAACCGGACATTTCTTCGGGTCACCGGGGTCAGTACGACGTACCCGCGCCGGATCAGTTGGCATAGTGCGGATTTTCTTTTCTACAACTGCGGGTTCTTCACGCAGGGCAATGGTATTACCATAAGACTTGGACATTTTCTGGCCGTCCAGCCCCGGCATTTTTGAAGCAGGGGTTAAAGCAGCCTGAGGCTCCGGCAAAATGATTTTACCGGCACCTTCCAGATAACCAAACAGACGTTCACGGTCACCAATGGAAATATTCTGTTGTGCCTCCAGCATAGCCTGTGCTTTTGCCAGTGCTTCCTCGTCACCTTTTTCCTGAAATTTTTTGCGCAACTCGCGATACAGGCGGGCGGCCTTTTTGCCCATCTTGTTCGCCGCCAGCTCCGCTTTTTCTTCAAAGCCCGGTTCACGGCCATAAATATGATTGAAGCGTCGTGCGACTTCACGCGTTAGCTCGATATGTGCGACCTGATCTTCGCCAACCGGTACCTGATCAGCTTTATACATCAGGATATCAGCAGACTGAAGCAGGGGATAACCCAGAAACCCATAAGTCGCCAGATCCATCTCTTTTAATTTTTCCTGCTGGTCTTTATAGGTTGGCACACGCTCCAGCCAGCCGAGTGGCGTAATCATCGATAATAACAGGTGTAATTCAGCATGTTCCGGCACGTGTGACTGGACGAAAATGGTGGCTGAACTCGGACTAATTCCGGATGCCAGCCAATCGATTGCCATGTCTTCGACATGCTGTGAAATGCCGTCCGGCGTTTCGTAGTGTGTGGTTAAGGCATGCCAGTCAGCCACGAAAAAAAAGCATTCATGGTTCATCTGCATATCCACCCAGTTTTTCAGGACACCATGATAATGTCCGAGGTGGAGTTTACCGGTCGGGCGCATGCCCGAGACGATGCGCTGATTTTGCAACGGCGTTGTGCTCACTTGTGTTCCTTAACCTATAACCAGAATAAAAAGACAGTTTGTAACAGCGTGGTCAATGCATTGATAACCGGATCAATGATTTGCCACAGGATACCAGAAACCATTAGGGCAATAACAATCATAAACCCAAATGGCTCAATACGATCCAGTGTTGACGATATATTAGGAGGTGCCAATCCGGAAAGAACGCGCCCGCCATCCAGTGGAGGGATGGGCAGTAAATTAAATACCATTAATAACAAATTGATGGTGACACCAACACTGGCCATTTTCACAAAACCATCGCCTACCGGGGTTCCGCCTGCCATAACATAAATAATACCCAATACCAGCATCCAGAATGATGCCATAATGAAATTTGCTGCTGGCCCGGCGGCGGCAACCAGAATCATATCACGCCGGTAGTTTCTCAGATTGCGAAAGTTCACCGGAACGGGTTTGGCCCAGCCAAATAAAAACGGCGACCCCATTAACAGCAGAAAGGCCGGAATGGCTACAGTGCCAATCGGGTCGACATGTCTAATCGGATTTAATGACAATCGCCCCAGCATTTTAGCTGTGCTGTCACCCAGTTTATTGGCCGCCCAGCCATGTGCAACTTCATGCAGAGTGATGGCAAATAACACCGGGATAGCGCCCACCGCTAAACCATAGATAAATGTTTCCAGACTGAAATTCCCCATAATCCCTCACCCTCAGTTAGGTAAACTCCGTGAGATTTACCTGTGAAATTCGATGTGCATATATAACAGCTGTCAGGAATTTTATAGCCTGTACTCCTGTGGCTGATGGCCTTTTATACCTGAAAATGTTCACGGCATTGCTTATCTGCTTCATACCAACGTCAGTGGCTCTGGTGATTAGTGTTCAACTAACCAGTCCAGTGAGCCGCAGCCATCACGTAGTATCTCAGGGCGACCACCCATTAAATCAACCACTGTGGTGGGTTCATAGCCACAAAAACCACCATCAATCACTAAATCCACCTGATGTTCCAGCTGTAAACGAATCTGGTAAGGGTCAGTCATTGGCAGATCCTCATCCGGCAGAATCAGAGTGCTCGACATAATAGGTTCATTCAGCTCCTGTAAAAACTCCTGTGTCACGATGTGATCAGGAATTCTCAGGCCAATCGTTTTGCGTCGGGGGTTCTGGAGTCTGCGGGGGACTTCACGCGTTGCTTTCAGAATAAATGTATAAGGGCCGGGCGTCAGTGATTTTAACAGACGATAATTCATATTATCGACCTGTGCATAATGTGAGATTTCTGATAAATCCCGGCACACTAAGGTAAAATTATGCTTGTCATTTAAACGCCGGATACGCCGGATACGTTCCATCGCTGTTTTATCACCAAGATGGCAGCCAATTGCATAGCTGGAATCAGTCGGGTAGACGACAACGCCACCATCACGGATAATTTGTGCCGCCTGGCGCAAAAGGCGCTTTTGGGGATTATCCGGATGAACTTCAAAATATTGGCTCAAAATACTGACTCACTACAATGCTGGTTTATCTTGCTATTATATAGAATGCGCGATTTTACAGATTAAGTTTGAGAAATACAGGGCTAAGCTCTTGTTTTACTCACATCTGACAATAAATTATGTTGGAATGCGTACACGCATACGCGGGGCAATTGTGACACACCTGAATTACCGGAAATAAGGAAGTAATTACATGCTGTACTCTATTGTTGGCGAGGATATTGAAAACAGCCTGGAAAAGCGCCTTGCTGCGAGACCGGCTCATGTCGAACGCCTGTTGAAGCTTCGTGATGAAGGGCGGCTGATTATTGCCGGGCCAAATCCATGTATCGACAGCGAGGATCCGGGAGAAGCGGGCTTTAGTGGCAGTGTTATTGTCGCTGAATTTGAATCTTTGCAGGATGCTACGGACTGGGCAAATGCAGACCCTTATATTGCCGCTGGTGTTTATCAGAACGTCAGTGTTAAACCCTTTAAAAAAGTTTTACCTTGAGGATAACCAAACATGCGGATCAACACTAATACGCTAATCGCAGGTAGTTTAATCGGGCTTAGTCTGGCTTTCGGTTCCGTTATTGCGGAAACAACGGATGAATCCAGGGCGGATGAAATTATTGCCATAGTGAATGGCACAGACATCACTTATCAGACACTGGAGGCGGTGATTGAAATGGCTAAACGCCAGCGCCCTGGTGAAGAAGTGGATGAAAAAGCGTTACTGGATGATCTGATTGCTACGGAATTAGCGCGGCAGGAAGCGACGAAATCCGGCCTTGGTGAGCGGGAAGATATTAAAGCCAAGGTGGCCAACTTTGCCGATAAACTGGTTCTTAATACCTGGATGCAGGAAAAGGCCAGTGCGTTGGAAATCTCTGATGATGATTTGAAGGCAGCTTATGATGAGCGCATCGAAAATATGCCTAAGCATGAATATAAGGCTCGTCATATCCTGTTGAAAACGGAAGAGGAAGGTAAGGCTGTTATTGAGGCGCTGAAAACCGGGAAAGAATTTGCTGATCTGGCAAAAGAAAAATCGACCGGCCCGTCTGCCCCAACCGGCGGTGACCTTGGTTGGTTTAAGCCGCAGTCCATGGTTAAACCATTCTCTGAAGCTGTTGTGGCAATGGAACCTGGCAAAGTCAGCACTGCACCGGTAGAAACTCAGTTTGGCTGGCATGTTATTAAGCTGGAAGAGAAACGTGATGTTAAACTGCCTGAAATGGAGAACATGAAGCCGCAGCTGAAACGCCAGTTAGAACAGAAGAAAATGCTGGAATACATGAAAGCACTGCGTTCCGGAGCTGATGTTAAAGTTTTGCTTAAGGAAAAACCGGCGGCTGCACCAAAAGCAGAGGCTGATGATGATAAAGCGGAAGCAAAAACTGAGAATTGATTCAATAATCACATAATCATTAAATCGTAATGCCATCCTCTGTTTCAGTTATTTGCAACAAAGGGTGGCTTTTATAACAGGATACGGGACGGCAGCATGAAATCAGACTGGAAGCAGTTTCTTGTTAATCATGGCGCAGAATTCAACGATGACACACTTCAGCATTTTGGCAACCCGGATCGTGAACGGCGGATGCCTCCGCAGGGTGCTGTGCTGTGTGACTTGTCACATATCGGTTTAATTCGGGTGCATGGTGCAGATACGCAAACATTTTTGCAGGGCCAGCTGAGTAATGATTTAAATGAGGTTTCAGCAGAGCGTGCCCAGCTTAGCTCTTATAGTTCACCCAAGGGGCGGGCAATTACTACACTGCAGATTACACAGCATCAACATGATTACTATTTGTCCTTGTCGGCTGATCTGTTGGAGCCGGTATTAAAACGCCTGCGTATGTTCGTTATGCGTTCACAGGTGACGCTTGAGGATGCTACAGATAGCCTGGTGCATTTTGGTTATGCTGATCCACGCGGAGAACAACGCCTTAAGGATATTATTGGTGATATCCCTCAGCAGCCGATGGAGGCTGTGTCACACGGTAACCTGACGGTAGTTCGGCGTAATGCTTCTGTCCCACGCTTTGAGGTTTTTGCTGATCCTGATGATGCCCGCAGCTTGTGGGATAAACTGGATGTTCATGCCACCGGTGTTGGTCGTGGTGCCTGGGATTATTTTGATATCGAAGCCGGATTGCCTCATGTGACGGCTGATAGCATGGAGGCCTGGGTGCCGCAGATGATGAATTTACATCTGATCGACGCTATCAGTTTTTCCAAAGGTTGTTTCCCGGGCCAGGAAGTTGTGGCGCGCCTGAAATATCTGGGTAAAAATAAGCGCCAGCTCTACCGGGTTGCTATAGATAGCTATGATATTCCGGCAGTGGGTACACGAATTGATGATCAACAGGGTAATGAGGCCGGGCAAATACTTAATGCCTGTTTAAATCCGGATGGCAAAGCAGAAGCATTAGCTGTGATGAAAATAGCATCAACAGAAACTGAGCTTATGCTGGCCGACAGAGCGGTTAACGTGCTGGAATTGCCTTATGCGGTAGACGGTGATTAATACTGATGGCAGCACTTCAGTCTGAGTCACTCCAGCTGGCATCGTCTGTTGCTGAGACTATTCTTGAAGGATTCAACCGCCATTTTACTATTTTTCAGGAAATCACCTCCGGGGCAGCGAAACGTTTTGAGCAGGCAGATTGGCATGCCGTCCAGGAAGCGTCACGTAAACGCATTGTATTATATGATTTGCGCGTGTCAGAAACGCTGACCCTCGTCAGCCAGAATTATAAGGCAGATCAGCTGGATACGTTGCTCTGGAAGCAAATCAAGCAATGTTATACTAATTTACTTTATTCGCATAAGCAGCCGGAGCTGGCGGAGACTTTCTATAATTCAGTGTTCTGTCGCCAGTTTCCACTGCAATATTACACCAATGAATTTATCTTCCTGCGTAATGCGATTTCCACTGATTATATCGAACAGCCGGAAGGTGAAGAGAACTGCTACCGTTGTTATTACCCACAGCATAGCCAGCTGAAAACTGCATTGCGGCAAATGGTATTGGATCAGGGATTTGAATTACCCTTTGAAGATCTTGACCGTGATATTAACAGTGCTATTCGTAGCCTGGTGAGAAAATTTTCAGGCAGTGAAAGCCGTAAGATTCACCTGAATTTTCAGCTGCGCACTATTTGCCGTCCGTTTTTTCGCAATAAGGCTGCCTATATTGTTGGGCATTATATTAATGGTCGTCGTGATGGCGGCTTTGCTTTTAGCGTTATTAATAATGAGCAAGGACAGCTTTATCTTGATGCGCTGCTAATTGATGAAGACGAACTCTCGGTCGTCTTCAGTTATTCTCAGGCCTATTTTATGATTGGCTATCAGGTGCCTTCAGCAATTATTGCTTTCCTGAGAACGATTTTGCCTGAACGCAACCGCTCTGAGCTATATTCGGCGATTGGTTTTCATAAGCAGGGTAAATCTGATTTTTATCGCCACTTTCTGCACCACCTGAAACACTCACACGATAATTTTATTGTTGCGCCCGGTATCCGGGGCATGGTAATGGCTGTGTTTACATTACCGTCATACCGCTATGTCTTCAAAATCATTAAAGACAAGTTCGCTCCACAAAAAGACTTTACCCGCAAACAGGTCGAAGAAAAATACCAGCTGGTCAAGCGTCATGATCGTGTCGGGCGTATGGCTGATATGCTGGAATATTCCAATGTGGTTTTGCCTGCAAACCGTTTTGAGCCATCGTTATTAGAAGAACTGAAAGCAAGCTGTGCGAATAGTATTTCTTTTGAAGCTGGCAAAGTGATCTTTCGCCATGTCTACCTCGAACGCCGGATGACCCCGCTAAACATGTTTTTGCAAACGGCGACTGATCAACAGCTGGAAGAGGCAATTAAAGATTATGGCGATGCGATTAAACAGCTGGCAGCCGCCAATATTTTCCCCGGGGACTTTCTCTATAAAAATTTCGGAGTCACTCAGCTGGGGCGTATCGTCTTTTATGATTATGATGAAATTACCTATATGACAGAATGTAATTTCAGGAAGATTCCGGCGCCGATGTTTCCGGAAGATATGTTTAGCTCCGAGCCCTGGTATTCTGTTGGGCCAAATGATGTTTTTCCGGAAGAGTTTTCGACGTTTCTGTTAACGAATCCGAAGATCAAAAAGATCTTCATGAAATATCATAAAGATCTGCTGGATGCAGACTATTGGAAACAAAAACAACAGAATATTCTGGACGGAATTTATGAAGATGTATTTCCGTATCAGCAACACCTGCGCTTTAAGCGTGCAGTGAAGCGTTAAATAAGCTTAATTTTTCAGCAATTTGCACAATTTCCCCACCTTCCGTACTACAATAACGGCTGATAAGATCTGTCCTTATTCAATCCCCGCAATGCTATAGAAAAAGGATTTACCCAATGAGAGCATCTAGTTTTTTCAAAACTGCCGCCGCTGTATCCGTGGTACTTTTTGCCACCGCAGCCTTTTCTACCTCAGTGCAGGCTAACAATGAATTTCACCAGGTTGTCGATGTACAAGCTGATGACTCACTTAATATTCGTGCTGGTGCCGGCACAGATAATCCGGTGATCGGTTCCATCCCGGCAAATGGCAGAACCGTCCTTACGACTGGTAATACTTCGCAGGTTGGTAGTTCAACCTGGGTAGAAGTGGTTTGGCTGGGACAAATCGGCTGGGTAAACGGCCGCTATCTGGCTACTGATATTGCGCCGGAAATTCAGGAGCAACCTCAGCGTAAAAATCCGGTACAGGTGAATTTGCCTCAGGATGCTGAAGCTCATGTTCACCCGGCGAATGACTGTACCCGTACAATTAACCATACACACCCTAATGGTGCTGCATCACATCGCCATAATTACAGCTGTGACCGTAACCAGACACAAAGCACCGGGCAGGCGCATACGCATCCCCGTAACCATTGTACTAATTCAATAACACATGAACACCCGAATGGCAGTAATGAGCATAACCACCGTTATGCCTGTAAGCCTGCACAGGAAATGGCGCGCCCTAAATATAACCCGGCCCCCAAATTTAACCCGCAGCCAAAATACACGATCCAGTAAGCCGGTTAAATCTTTTCAATAGTCTTATGAGTTAGTTCAGCCCCCACTAGTTCGGGGGCTGAATCTTTAACAATGCCGCTTTAATTGCTTCCACACGTTTGCGATTTGCTCCCAGGTCACTATGTCCTACGCGGGAGGCTGAGCGAAAATGCAGGATGCCGCTGTCAGTATCCAGCCGTACTTCAAAATCATCAACATAGCCAAATAATCTGGAAGTGAATGTGGCAGCCAGGTAATGTTCGTCTTGCTGTACAATCTGCCCTCCTGCTGCCTCAATTATTTCAGTAATAGGTTGCAGTGACAGATTATTGCTGTCAGTCAGTTCGAAAGCTGCAACAGAGTGTTCACCCTGACTATGTTGTTCGCTGCAGACGCAATTTGGTTTGCTGCCACATTTGCTCAACTGACCATCTACCAGGCCATTAGCAGTACCTGCTTTTGATTTAGAGCCAAGTACGAAGAAAAAAATAACTACTGCTGATAGCAGCAGTACGACGACTAACAGGAAAGTTTTCATGACAAACCCGGAAAAATATATAATATGTTCCATCATACATTGAAGCTCGTTCTGACAGTAGATTCCCGGCCTCCTGTCGGCATATAGATGGTTAATTAAAGAGAATTTCCGGAATGCCTGACAACCAATCATTACCTGATGCACACGATGCACTGATTATCAGACACAGTAAGACTGAAGCCAGTGTAGAACCACTTGAGCTGGGGCAAAGGGTGAGGCAAATTCGTCTTAGTCAGAACCTGACGCTGGAAGAAGCCAGCAAGCGTACCGGCCTTGCTTCCTCAACCTTATCTAAAATTGAAAATGAGCAGATTTCCCCTACTTTTTCTGCGGTTCATAAATTGGTGAATGGCCTGGGAATTGATATTCCTCAGTTATTTACTCATCCCAGGGACGACAACCCCGGTTTGGCCGGGAGACGTGATATTACCCGTAGTGGTGAAGGGAAGCCTCACCCAACAAAAACCTATGAACATGAATTGTTATCGGTACAGTTATCGAATAAAAAGATGTTGCCGTTTAAAACCACTGTTCGCGCGCGGCGTTGGGAGGATTTTCGTGACTGGGTGCGTCACGATGGCGAAGAGTTCTTATATGTTCTGAGCGGCAGTCTGTTATTTTATTCTGAGTTTTATGAACCGATTGAGCTTCATGATGGCGATAGTATCTATTATGACTGTCGTATGGGCCACGCTCTGGTTTCGACTAGTGAAGATGATGCTGAGGCGCTTTGGGTGACAGCCTGCTAAAAGATTTTACGGTTTCCGGCAATATAACAATAATTTTTCCGAACCGCTGGTTATCCGGCCGGTATAAGCAGGAAAGACAATACGGAATGCATAGTGAATCAACGTCTCCTGACTCGTATCCGGCAGGGCGATACCCAAGCTTTTGCTCAAATGGTGACACAGCTGCAACATCCGCTGTTCAGTTACCTGGGGCGTATGGGGCTTGAGCAGGCTGTTGCTGAAGATATAGCACAGGAAACTTTTATACGCGCCTGGCAGGCTCGTGATCGCTTTGATGAAGAAAGATCAGCTTATTCCACCTGGATATTTACCATTGCCCGTCGACTGGCAATTAATGAGCTGGAACGTTCCTGGCGATATCATGAGCGTGCAGAAGCTGGTAATGAACAGCTGGTTTCAGATGATGATTTAGTAAATCAACCTCACTCCCGGCTTCAGGCTCAGGAAGTACGGCTACGCCTGCAAGCCGCACTCAATGCCCTGCCAGTCCATGAGCGCAGTCTGTTAGCTCTGGCATATATCAATGGGTTGGAATTAGCTGATATTGCCCGGATTGAAGATATTCCTACCGGTACGGTGAAATCCCGCCTGCACCGTATTCGCAGCAAACTAAAAACACTGATTGGAAGCCCTGAATAATGAACAGAAGCTACGCTGAGCTTAATGATGAGCATCTGGATGAGTTACTTAACAGCACGCATTTCATTCGTGCGCCGGATGATTTTGTTACAAACGTGATACAGAGTATTCACGGAGAGTTTGATCCGGTAACCCAATCAAATGACGATACAGCTTCTATGCACCCATGGTGGCAGTGGCTGGCGTTATTAATTGCAGGTGGCCCGGGTATTGCACAGGTCGTAGCGTTGATTTTCAGTGCCTGGCAGATTAGTAGTGCGGGTTAATTAAAGGAAGGAACATGGATACACTAACGACAACTCAAAGAGACAGGAGTCGAAAAGTAAATACCCGGAAACCGTTGCTGGCTTCGGTTATGTCATTGATTCTCCCCGGTTTTGGGCAGCTTTATAACGGGCAGTTAAACAAAGGCATATTGTTGTTTATCGCTTTTATTTTATGCAGTCTGGCAGTGCCAGCCGTTGTGGCATTGTATTTGCCGGCAGTATTAACACTGCCCTTAGTGGTCATGAGCCTGATCGTGTCGATTACTATATGGGTATATAGCGTTGTCCAAGCCTGGCGGAGTGCTAAGCACCAAAAAGCATACGCTGTGCGTAACTGGCAACAGCCCGCTACTTATATTGGAGGTTTTCTAATTGCTATGATTATCCTTTCTGTAGCCACTCAATATGTACGGGGCCACTTGCTGGAGTCTTTCGTTATACCCAGTAGCAGCATGGAGCCTTCTATATTAAAAGGCGATGTTTTGTTTGCTGATAAACGCTATAACTGTCCGGGATGTAAACACCATGCTCAGCGTGGTGATACAGCAATATTTGTTTATCCCAATAACCGCAGCTTGTATTACATCAAACGTATTATTGGTTTACCGGGTGATCAGATTCGTATAGTCGGGCAAACGGTATATGTGAATGGGAAGCCATTGGCGCAGCAGAAAAAAGCCGATGGGGAGAGCTACATAGTTACAGAACAACTGGGTGAAACCAGCTACCAAGTCAGATGGGACAAAGGTGGTAAAGCAGAAATGGCGAGCCTGACAGTGCAGCCTGGAACAGTATTTGTGCTGGGCGATAATCGCAGTGCAACAAAAGATTCAAGACAGTTTGGTGCCGTGCCGCTAATGGATGTAGTGGGAAAAGTTCGTCAGGTTTGGTTTTCCAAAGGCGAGGCGGGTATACGCTGGAAAAGATTGGGTCAGACAATTGACTGATGGCTTGTCGTGGTGGGCTTAGTCATAAGCCCGCCACGATTTTAGTCGTTGTTACAGCTTTCTTAGCTTAACCAAACCAGCGTCGTAACATTGCACGTAACCATTCCATAAAATTACGATTGTTGTTTGTTGATGAACTACCACCCGAATTGCCGCCCCCGGAAGTAGTAGTTCCTCCTGATGTACTGGTGCCTCCGGTGCCGGAAGAGCTGCCTCCGGAGGATGTGCCACCGCCTGTACTTTCGCTGTCGGTAGAGCCATTATCAGTACTGCCACTGCCACTGCCACTGCCACTGCCACTGCCACTGCCGGTTCCGGTTGAGCTACCTGTGTCATCAGGGCTTTCGCCACCTGCAGAGTTACCACCTCCGGTGGACTCAGTGTCATTGCCACCACCAGATGTTGGGTCAGCAGGATCGGGGTTGGAAGTGCCGCCACCGGTGCTCCCGGTGTCTGTTGAACCACCGGATTCTCCGCTGCCAGCCTCACCGCTACCTGATGTATTACCTTCGGAGCCGCCTACACCGGTTGTTCCTGTGTCTTCACTGTCGTTATCGTTGTCACTGTTACCGCGATTACTCTCAGCATTTGCAAACTCAATCATTTGTTCCACGATATGAGCCAGAGGCGAACCTTGTTCACGCGATGCCTGGGCTGCGACTACACGCCAACTGCCAGGTACCGGACGGCGTGGGTCGCTCCAGTTGCCGCTAACACTGCTGTCCCGGCGGGTTAGTGCTCTTGCGCCCGGAGGTGGTGTCCATAGAAAATCGGGGTGTTTATTGCGGTACCATTCACCACCAATAATATCGCCTTCAGCGTCCAGTTCGAGATCGTATTCATAAGTTACTGACTGCACTGCGTCCATGCTGGGTTTGTCTTCTTCACGCTGACGCGGGAAGGTTTCAACGATGTATTTGACTTCCATGGATATACCAACAACATTTTTCGTCCGGCTACTGCGCCAGCGTTTGAATTTATCGTTGTCGTAATCACCAATGGCGATGGTGGCATCAGCCAGCGATTCGGTGGCACGTCTTGTCTGCGGGTTGAAATAAGTATAGCTGTATGAGTAAACCGGTTGATTCCACACTTCGTAATCGAATGTTACATCCAGCACAAAGCTGCGTTTTGCAACACCGATCTGGTTAACCACTGATAAATGCCAGGTGCCGGGGTTGGTATCAAAACAGCGTTCGGAAATAACGCGTCCGGTTTCTTCATCAGTTGCGGGTTCTTTATCATTACAGCGTCCGCCGATAAAGCGGGTGCGGGAAGCGGCGTTAGCCCAGATCAATGACCCCAGAGCTTTAATATCAGCAGGGTAAAATTTAATTGGCACATTATCCGGAGTGTGTAAGGTAATCGGGCGGGTTGGCCGATCCAGCATATAGGCTGCCGGTGCCCAGCCATGGCAAATTCCCATCCAGGTCTCGACCTTGCCACTGGCATCATAATAGCGTTTACCTTCTGACCACATGCGCTGGGTCATACTACCGTTTTCATCGCCCACCAATGCGTCGTATTTCTCCGCCGGAGAGAGCTGGTTAATACGGAAAGCACTCCGGCTTTGCAAGATATCTGTTGCCGGATTAGCGATAATATAATCGGCATTTTCTTTCCAGTCTTCCGATTCCGGGAAGCTGTCATCCGCATAACGGGCACCCAGAATACCCTTATAAATTGCCCAGTAATCATCAGACCATGGTGTTTCAGCCAGTTCTGCGGATTTTAAGCTGGCGCTTTCCATCTCGGATAGACGGGTGTAACGCAGATTATCCACCAGATTTGCCGCATTATCATTGCGGGTTGAAGCTGCCCGGGCGCTAACTCTCGGGGCATCAGCCAGTGCTACCTGACGCACAGTATCACGTGCTTCAACAAAATCACCAGTGGCTATATCTTCCGCAGAAAACAGGGTGTTACCTTCAACCGGGTTGCCATCCGCATCCCGTTTGACGGGTTGTTCATTCATAAAGGTCACGGTATCCCGTGCAAACGCTTCGAGGCGTTCATTAAGCTGATTCTCGTGCTCGGTTGGCATCGGAGTGCTCCTTGTCGATCGGGTTGGGGGAGTAGTAGTATCTGACTATTATAGTTGGATGGTAAAAAAATTGTTGCCCAAAATGGATAATGAACTCTGGATGCGCCATGCGCTAACGTTGTCACAGCGGGCCTGGGATGAGGGGGAGGTGCCGGTAGGTGCTGTTTTGGTGCACGAGGGGGATATACTCGCCGAAGGCTGGAATCGCTCAATTTCCCATCATGATCCAACTGCGCATGCGGAGATAATGGCACTGCGCGCTGCGGGAAAACGAACCGGGAATTACCGCCTTCCCGGCACGACTTTGTATGTGACACTGGAGCCATGTGTTATGTGTGTGGGGGCTATTCTGCATGCCAGAGTAGAGAATCTGGTTTTTGGTGCATTTGACCCGAAGACCGGAGCAGCAGGCAGTCGCTTCGCTTTAATTGATGATGAAAGACATTATCATTACTGCAAGGTCACTGGTGGTATTTTGGCTGGAGCCTGTGCGGAACAGTTGCAGGCTTTCTTCAGAGAGCGCCGGGCAGCAGCAAAGGCTTTAAAGCGCGGAGCCGAGGCTTCTTCCTTAGCATAGCGGTTTTTTCTGTACGGTTTTCCTTTTATCGTGGTTAACGACCGTTAGCCAAAATGGGGTAAAAAATCTACTAATGGTAGTATAAAAAATCAATGTTTTTGTTAAAGTGATCATATCTTGTCCGATACGAGCACTGATTGAAAGAATGAAAAAAACATTTACTGTCCATGCGGTTCACCACAAAGAAGTTTCTCCCGGTAAAGGTTCTATTATTTGGCTGCTCTCTGATGAAAAAGGGTTGCCACGTAAGATTACCGCCATCACAGATATTGATGATAAGGGGGTGATTGATAATATGCAGGCGGTCTATAAGCGTGAAATTCCATTAGTAGAACGTTTGCATAGCAGTGAAAAAGGTGAAAGCTTCACCATTGATTTTTCTATCTATAACCAGCAGCAAAATTATGCTCCCCGTGAAGCTTATAATAATATGCGTACACAGGAGAAAGCTGCCGGGTTTGGTGCTATAGCGACTAAGGCGGCGCTAGCGGTTGGTGCCCTGGCAGCGGTGTGGTTTACCTATGCGGCAGTTTCTGATGTGTCGCAGATGAGCCTGAAGCTAATGCAGTAAATCGCATGAAAGGGTTTTGTTTTTCAGCGTGTAGCTCTCTTAATTTCACGGTAACCGGTGCACTGTTTTGTAGCAGCTTATAATTCGGTCTTGATACCCTGAAACCATGTGACGCCTGTTGTCTTCCCAATGTATGATGCTTATACAGAAAAATATAAGGAAGCTAACGGATGAAAGAAGGTCAGCCCGGTACAATTTATCTGAAAGATTATCAGGCATTTCCCTGGCATGTGGAGTCAGTAGCACTGACGTTTGAACTAGGCGAGGAATATACCCTGGTTACGAACACCAGCTGTTATCAGCGCAATGCTGGTGCTGTGGATTCCACCTTGTTCCTGCATGGTGAAGTTCCTGAGTTACAGAGTTGTAAGCTGAATGGTGAGGTATTGCCTGCTGAAGCTTATCAGTTGTCAGATGAAGGCCTGATGTTTTCCGGGTTGCCGGATACAGCTGAGCTGGAAATCGTAACCCGCATTTATCCGCAAAAAAACACTTCGCTTGAAGGCTTATACCAGTCCAGCGGCAACTTTTGTACCCAATGTGAAGCTCAGGGATTCCGTAAAATCACCTATTACCCGGATCGCCCGGATGTCATGAGCTTATTTACCACACGGATTATTGCTAATAAAGAAAAGTATCCGGTATTGCTATCCAACGGTAATTTGCTTGAGTCCGGTGAGCTGGATAATGGTCAGCATTGGGCTTGCTGGGAAGATCCGCATCGTAAACCGGCTTATTTGTTTGCGCTGGTTGCCGGACAACTGGAGCATGTAGAGGATAGCTTTACTACCGCTGATGGTCGTGATGTGGTGCTGAGAATCTATACTGAGGCACACAATATTGATAAGTGTGATCATGCTCTGGCCTCTCTGCAGCGGGCAATGCTTTGGGATGAAGAGCGTTTTGGGCTGACCTACGATCTCGATATTTACATGGTGGTCGCTGTAGACGACTTCAACATGGGGGCAATGGAGAATAAGGGCTTAAATATTTTTAATTCCAAGCTGGTATTTGCCAGTCCGGAAACGGCCACTGATACTGATTACATTAATATTGAGGCTGTTATTGGTCACGAATATTTCCATAACTGGACGGGTAACCGGGTCACTTGCCGTGACTGGTTTCAGTTGTCATTAAAGGAAGGGCTAACGGTCTTCCGTGATCAGGAGTTTACTGCTGATCTGCATTCCCGTCCGGTTAAACGGATTGATGATGTTCGCATGTTACGCACGCATCAGTTTGCTGAAGACGCGAGTCCAATGGCACATCCAATTCGTCCGGCCTCATACATGGAAATCAATAATTTCTATACGCTGACTGTGTATGAGAAGGGTGCGGAAGTGGTGCGTCTTTACCAGACTTTGCTCGGTCGGGATGGTTTCCGTAAGGGTATGGATCTGTATTTTGAACGGCACGATGGCCAGGCGGTAACTACAGAGGACTTTCTGGCAGCGATGGCGGATGCCAATCAAACTGATTTGAGTCAGCTTCGGTATTGGTATGAACAGGCCGGAACACCGGTTGTGAATGTGAGTATGGACTATGATGCGGCAGCACAGACCTGTACTTTACGTTGTGAGCAATCCTGTGCACCGACACCGGAGTGTGAGGACAAACAGGCATATCTTATCCCGCTGGAAATCGGCTTACTTAATGCCGATGGCCAGGATTTAACACTACGGAATCCGGACGGCAGTACAATCGATTCTGTTCTGCAAATGACTGAAGCAAAACAATCGTTTGTTTTTGCGAATGTGGATGAAAAGCCGGTGCCATCACTGCTGCGCGGTTTTTCTGCGCCGGTAAGGCTGGAATACGATTACAGTGAAGCTGAGCTGATATTTTTAATGAAGCATGACAGCGATGCCTTTAATCGTTGGGATGCCGGGCAGCGACTGGCGATGGGGACTTTTTTACGCCTGCTGAAAGCGCATCAAAGTGGTGAGGCACTGGGACTGGGGCACGATTTTATTGAGGCATTCCAGGCGGTGTTAAATGATAGCTCTCTGGATTATGCTCTGCGTGCTGAGGCGCTCTCCCTGCCTTCAATGAGTGATATTATCGAAGTTGCCCGTCCGGCTGATCCCGAAGCAATTCATACCGTGCGTGAATTCGTATATGCCACGCTGGCAAAAGCATTGCGGATGGATCTTGACTCGGCATATAACGCTTTGCAGGAAACAGGTGAGTACAGGATTACACCGGAAAGCATGGGCAAGCGCAGACTAAAGAATGTTTGTCTGTCTTATCTGGGGCGAATTGATGATGAAATTATTCATGATCAATGCCTGAAACAGTACCAGCAATCAAATAATATGACAGATTCTCTGGCAGCACTAACGGTGCTGGTGGATATTGACTGTCCACAGCGGGCAGAGAGTCTGCAGCATTTCCATGATCGTTGGCAGAATGATACCTTGGTAATGGATAAGTGGTTTGCCCTGCAGGCAATTTCCAGCCTGCCGGATACGCTGGAGCAGATCAAAGGACTGATGCAACATAAACTGTTCGATATGCGTAATCCAAATAAAGTGCGTGCGCTGATTGGTAGTTTCACTATGCGCAATCCGCTGCATTATCATGCTGCTGATGGTGGTGGTTACCGTTTTCTGGCTGACCGGGTGCTGGAGCTGAATGACACTAATCCACAGGTTGCAGCCCGCATGGTCAGGCCACTGATGAGTTGGCGGCATTTTGAAGCTGGTCGCTCCGGTCTGATGAAAATGCAGCTGGAACGAATCCAGTCTCACGAGGGCTTATCTGTGGATGTGCTGGAGATTGTGACTAAAAGTCTGGCGGAGTAATTCCCCAGACTTCAGATAATAAAGGCTGCTTGCTTAAGGGTGAATAGAAATCCCTTGCAGGTAGCTTTACTGAGTGATCAGGGTGCCAACACCCTGGTCAGTGAGTAACTCCAGTAATACAGCATGCTCAACGCGGCCATCCAGAATACAGGCACTGCCAACACCATCAGCAATTGCATTGGTAGCGCAGGCCAGTTTAGGAAGCATGCCGCCCTGAATAGTGCCATCCGCTGTTAAATCCTTAATGTTCTGCTCAGAAAGGGATTTGAGTAAAGTACCTTGTTTGTCCAGTACGCCAGGTGTGTTAGTCAGCAGTAACAGCTTTTCTGCGCCCAGTACTTCAGCCATTTTGCCTGCAACCAGATCAGCATTAATATTGTAAGCCGTACCGTTTTCGCCAACACCAATTGGTGCAATAACCGGAATAAAGCGATCCTGTTCCAGTAATTTTACGGCCTGCGGATTAATTGAAGCGACTTCACCAACCTGACCAAGATCAATGATTTCCGGAGGCTGGTTGTCAGCAGACTGACGTGTCAGCTGCATTTTACGGGCACGAATCATATCACCATCTTTGCCGGTCAGACCGATTGCACGGCCTCCGGCCTGGTTAATCATGCCAACGATTTCTTTATTTACCAGTCCGCCGAGTACCATCTGCACGACATCCATGGTTTCACCATCGGTTACCCGCATACCTTCAATAAACCGGCTTTCTTTGCCAATTTGCTTAAGCAAATTACCAATTTGCGGGCCACCGCCATGTACAACCACCGGATTAATACCGATTTGTTTGAGCAGGACAATATCGCGGGCAAAACCACGTTTTAAGATGTCATCTGTCATGGCGTTACCACCGTATTTAATCACGATGGTTTTGCCAGCATAGCGCTGGATATAAGGCAGTGCTTCGGTCAGGATATGGGCAGTATTATTCGTCTGGGGATTTGGGGTATCAGTGGACATAGTCAGCAGGTTTAATGGGCAAAGCACCAGTATAGCGATTTTCCTGTAATATTGCTTTTCGAATACCAATCTAGACAACAGCAGGATCATTAATGCTATATGACGTGATTATTTCCGGTGGTGGTATCGTTGGACTGGTTTTAGCTGGTTTATTAGGCAAAACCGGCTATCGTATTGCCTTAATTGAAGATCGTCTTCCCAACAATTTTCAGGCAGAAGATGATTTTGAGTTACGGGTTTCTGCAATCAGTCGTTCATCACAACAGATATTGCACGAAGTCAATGCCTGGCAGGGTATTGTTGAGCGTAGGTTGTCGCCCTATCGGGCTATGGTGGTTTGGGATGCAACCGGCTCCGGTGAAATCCGGTTTGATGCGAATGAATTGGAAGAACCGGAGCTGGGACATATTGTTGAGAATAAGGTGATGCAGCTGGCTTTACTGGATGCGGTAACCGGGCAGGAAAACATTGATTTACTGTGTCCTGCGCGATTAACCGGTTTTTCAGTAACTGCCAAGGGCGTTGAAGTTAGTCTTGCTGATGGCAGAACTCTTGAGAGCAGGTTATTGGTCGGTGCTGATGGTGCTCATTCTAAGGTGCGTAGCCTGGCTAATATCGGCTGGCAGCGGGTGGATTACGGTCAGAAAGGCCTGGTATGTGTGGCCAGAACATCATCAGTTCATCAGGCTACGGCATGGCAGCGTTTCATGCCGGGCGGGCCTTTAGCTTTTTTACCGCTGCCAGATCAAAAATATTGTTCTATAGTCTGGTCGTTGCCCGCAGACAGGGCAGATGCCATGTTGCATCTGGAGCAGGCAGAGTTTGATCAACAGTTAGGCAAAGCATTGGATTTTCGTCTGGGCAATGTGGAAACAGTAGGCAAAAAGGCTGCTTTTCCTTTGTATGGTGCTCATGCGGATAATTATGTTTTGGAGCGCATCGCTCTGATAGGGGATGCTGCACATACTATACACCCGCTGGCAGGGCAGGGTGTGAATTTGGGGATCAGTGATGCGGCAGAGCTGGCATCGCAATTACAGGGTTTACCTGAGACGGCTTTAGGGCGTTTGAAAACACTGCGGCGCTATGAACGTGCCCGTAAAGGTGAGAATCAACTGACATTGAAGGCTATGGAAGGTTTTGGTTTACTCTTCGGAAATCAACAACCCCTGTTGCAGTTTGCGCGGAATCGTGGCCTGGAACTGATGAATCGTTTGCCTTTGCTTAAAAATTCTTTAGCCAGACGGGCTATGGGGATTTAGCAGGCCGGTTATGTTCACGAATGAGCTGACTGAGTTCCCGGATAAAGGTTTCAAAGTGGCGTTTATTGGGTCGATTTTGCCATAAGTAGAGGTAGTTCTCATTGCTGACAGCATGGCGGAAAATAGTCAGTTTAGTCGTGTAAAGGAAGAACCGGTAAAGCATGACGATTGTAGTGCCACCGAGTACAGCGGCAAAAAGATAGAGTGCCGGTAGGGCAAAGTGGTGGGCTGTGTAACTGACCAGGCCGGTGAGTGTCGCCATGAACAGGCTGATGAGTAGCCATTTCATGGCAAAAGAAGATGAATAGGTTGGATTTGCTTGCAGTGTGTGCAATGGCAATACAGTTTCGTGATGGCGGAACAGGGACTTTTCGCGGATTAACAGGGATTCTGTGCCTTTAATGATGAATTCCCGGCTGCCAAATAACAGGTGGCGTTGTTTAAGGTAATTTTGCATTGGCTGAGGCTTCATTGCTGTCATAGTGCCAGTGGTCTGCTTTGAACGACACAGTATGCAGATGGCTTCCGTTTTTTGCCAGATTTCCCGATATTCTGTTATCTAAATCAAGGGTGTTAGCGTTGATTATTGTAGTTGTCTGGCTGTGATTGGCGCAATGCAGCAATTTTTACAGTCAGGAAGCTATTATTTGTGTATAATTTGATTAAATAGTGAGCAAATTCGTAAAGGTTTTCAGCCATGTACCCAAAGCTGCTGAAGGATTTTGTCGTGTTGGTATCCTGATAACTTTTACCTGTGTATGAAGTCAATTTATAAAAATATTCCGAGTAATCATTCAGTTTATAACCAAATTCCGGAGGAGTGATATGAGTGTCAATGGTTATCAGCGTGTGAAGTTTTTATTAGGGCGTGCTTTTTTTGTTCTTTCTATCGTTTTATTTTCCAGCGCAGTTGGAGCGGATGTGAATGCTTCTGCAGAAGTAGCGAAGCCTGTTGAAGAAGAGGGTGTTGTCAAACTGGTTGCAACATTGCAAGATAGCCCGGCTTTTACTGATGTGGTGTGGAAGTTGTATAGTCTGGATCTGCCGGATGCGCCGGTTTTGATTATTCCGCGTCATACCGCAATTGTGAATTTACAGCCAGGTAATTACCGTGCTGTTGCTCTGCTGAAGTCTATTGTGCGTAGCCGGTTATTTAATCTGGAATCCAGAGGGGTTGAGGAAATCATTCTCTCCATGGATAAACCATAAACAACCCACGGGTTTCCTGGATACCTGTGGGGGAATTCAGGAAACTTTGATATGACACAAGCTGATCAATATGCAGTAATTGGTAATCCGGTTACTCATAGTAAATCACCTTTCATCCATGCTGCCTTTGCCCGACAGACTTCGCAGAATCTGCAATATACAGCAATAGAAGTAGCCATTGGGGCGTTTGCTGAACAGGTGGCTTTGTTCAGGCAGCAGGGGATGAAAGGATGCAATGTAACCACGCCTTTCAAAGAAGATGCCTGGGAAGTTGCAGATGTACGCAGTCCGGCGGCTCAGCAGGCCGGTGCAGTAAATACATTGGCGTTTCGTGCTGATGGCAGTATCTTTGGTGACAATACTGATGGTAGTGGCCTGGTAAATGATCTGCAAACGAACTGGCAGTTACCTTTACGTGATAAGCGTATTTTGATTCTGGGTGCCGGTGGTGCCGTACGTGGTATCCTGCAGCCGCTTCTGGCTGCACAACCTGAAGCCATCTACATTGCTAACCGCACGGCAGAAAAAGCCATTAATCTGGCTGCATTATTCACAGAATTCGGGCAAATAAGTGGCGGTGGTTTTGCCGATATTGAACAGTCCTACGATTTAATTATTAATGGCACCGCTGCCAGCTTGCAGGGTGAAATGCCAGTTTTGCCTGTGAACTGCCTGAAGTCATCTGGTGCCTGCTATGATTTGATGTACGCAACCGAACCGACAGTATTTCTGCGATGGGCAGAAGAGCAGGGTGCAGATGTATTAGCTGATGGCCTGGGGATGCTGGTTGAGCAGGCGGCTGATGCCTTTGCGGTCTGGCGTGGCATTCGACCAGATACTAAAGATGTACTGACAGAATTGCGTCAACTTATGCAGGCGGGCTAATAAGCATCATCACTTTGCAGGGATGTTAAAATTCAGCGTATCCGTAAGACGGTCTTCCGGTTGCTGGTAATCTTCCTCCATTTTGTTGTGGGGTGATATTGTCCGGATTATCCGGGGATATTGAATCCATGCTGGCGCAGCATTTCCGCCAGCCTGATTAGCGGCAATCCAATCAGGGTGTTGGGATCATCCCCCTGCATGCTTTTAAATAAACTGATGCCAAACCCTTCTGATTTAAAACTTCCGGCACAGTTATAGGGCTGTTCTTTATGTAAGTAAGCTTCAATCTCAGCAGCACTGAGTTCCCTGAAGGTGACCTGATACGTTTGCAAATCCAGCTGATAGGTTTCGGAGTTTGTATCATAAAGGCACAGTCCGGTTAAGAAACGGACAGTTTCGCCTGAGCTGGCCTGCAGTTGACGGATGGCGTTTTCGTGAGTGCCGGGTTTTCCGAGAATTTGTTCATTCAGCACAGCGCACTGATCTGAACCAATAATCAGTGCATCAGAGTGGTGTGGTGCAATTGCCTGTGCTTTGCCCAGTGATAACCGTTGAACCATAGCGGCAGCACTTTCGTTTTCCAATCTGGTTTCGTCAATATTGGGTGCTGCGGTGTCAAATGGCAGATGAAGTTTCTCCAGAACCGCACGACGATAAACGGAAGTAGAACCCAATATAAGTTGTCTTGGTATCATAGCTGTTAAAAATTATCTATTGGTTGTTGAATGAACAAAACACCGGATATACGGTGGTTGGGTAGCATACTAACGCAATATATAGATTTTACCGCCTTGTTTTAGGCATTTGGGACGAATTTTTCTTTACAGTATGGGTTCGGGGTTCATATAATCCCGCGCTTATGTCGAACAGGTTACCCGTCGAAGTCAATCCTTTCCGTCTGATCGAGCAGCGCAGACAGCTTTCGGGCAGGGTTATGGCTAAAGAATTGCCCCGTCTGCAGGAATTGTTGACGCAGGAGACAGGGGATTTTGCAGTTGAGCTGGAGTTTATGTATTCACCCAGCCATCTGCCAATGATCAGTGGCAAGGTAAAAGGCACGGTGGCGTTAGAATGTCAGCGTTGTCTGGAAGCCGTGTGTATTGATCTTGATACGCGTCTGGACGTGGTGGTAACAGCTTCGCAAACAGACCGGCGGCCCGAAGAAGAGGGCTATGAAATCTGTATTGTGGAAGATGAGCGTTTATTTTTACAGGATTTTATTGAAGATGAAATCCTGCTGGCTTTGCCGGTTGTGCCCAGGCATAACGATTGCCAGCCGGTAAAAACATTACGTGAAGCTTCAGCAGACGACGTCGGTAATGAACACAGGCAGCAGGAGACCAAAGAAAATCCTTTTGCTGCGTTAAAAGACTGGAAAAAAACGGAGTAATACCATGGCAGTTCAACAGAATCGTAAAACACGCTCAAAGCGTGGTATGCGTCGTTCACATGATGCATTAAAAAATCCTACCTTGTCTGTCGATCCAACGACAGGTGAAACACATTTACGTCATCACATGACTGCTGACGGCTTTTATCGTGGTCGCCAGATCATGCCAAAAGCAGTGGAAATTGATGACGAAGATGATGAAGATTAATTATTTCGGGGTATTTACCTTTTAACCGCCGTGAAAAGGTCTTACCCCAAACGATGAAGGTTTGTGACTTTCATCATAATTAATCATCTGATTATAAATCGCGGGCATTGTCCCGCGATTTTTTTGCCGGAGGTACCGACATGAGCGCAAAATACCGGATTGCTCTGGATGCAATGAGTGGGGATCATGGGCTGGATGTTGTTATCCCTGCAGCGTTTGAAGCATTAAAACAATATAACGACATTGCTCTGATTCTGGTGGGTGATGAGGAAAAGGTGCAGGCTGTTCTGGCCGGGCACGCAAATAAAAATACTACCGATTCCGTTCAGCAGCGTATCAGTGTGCAGCATGCTTCACAGACCGTCGATATGGACGAACCACCGGCACTGGCATTAAAAAAGAAAAAAGATTCTTCCATGCGTGTGGCTATTGACCTGGTGAAACGGGAAGAGGCCGATGCTGTGGTAAGTGCCGGAAATACGGGGGCCTTAATGGCAACCGGGCGTTTCGTCCTGCGTATGTTACCGGGTATTGACCGGCCTGCGATTTGTACCGTGATGCCAACGATGAGCGGGCATACACATATGCTGGATCTTGGTGCTAACGTTGACTCTTCTGCGGAACACTTATATCAGTTCGCACTGATGGGTTCAGAATTGGCCAAGGCAATTGATGATATAAACAGCCCTAAGGTCGGTTTACTGAATATTGGCGCAGAAGCTATTAAGGGCAATGAGCAGGTTAAAGCTGCCAATGCCCTGTTACAGAATTCCGGTCTGAACTATATCGGCTATGTCGAAGGGGATGATATCTATCTGGGCGACGTCGATGTTATAGTGTGTGATGGTTTTGTCGGAAACGTTGCGTTGAAGACCAGTGAAGGTCTGGCGAAGATGATTGCCGAAAAACTAAAAGCGAATTATTCCCGGCATTTGTTGACTAAACTGGCAGGGCTAATTTCTTTACCGGTGTTAAACAGGTTTCGCGCTGAAGTTGATCCGCGCCATTATAACGGTGCCAGTTTTCTGGGGTTACAGGGAATTGTGGTGAAAAGCCATGGTGGTGCAGACAGTTTGGCGTTTGCCAATGCTATTGGCATTGCACGCACCGAAATTATAAAAAAGGTTCCGCAGCATATCGGTACACGTGTCGCGGAATTGCTGGACTTGAGGCAAGCTGGATGATCTATTCACGAATTATCGGTACCGGCAGTTATCTGCCACCCAAAATTATGACGAATGCTGATCTCGAAGAAGTGGTCGACACTTCTGATCAGTGGATTGTTGAACGTACCGGGATTCGACAACGCCATGTGGCGGAAGATCAGACTGCCAGTGATCTGGCCGTGGTTGCCTGCCAGAAGGCGCTGGAAATGGCGGGTAAAACGCCGGAAGATATTGACCTGATTGTTCTGGGTACATCCACGCCGGATCTGGTGTTTCCGAGTACGGCCTGCCTGTTGCAGCAAAAACTCGGCATTCGGAATGGCGGTGCTGCACTTGATGTGAATGCTGCCTGTGCCGGATTTTCTTATGCATTGAGTGTTGCGGATAAGTTTGTCCGTAGCGGCTCCAATAAATGCGTGTTGGTGGTCGGTTCAGAAGTGATGACCAAACTGATGGACTGGAATGACCGAACAACCTGTGTGCTGTTTGGTGATGGTGCCGGTGCAGTGGTGCTGGAAGCGTCAGAAGAACCAGGTATTTTATCGACACATATTCATGCTGATGGCAGCTACCGGGATTTGCTGTATGTGTCAGGCGGAGTTTCGCATCCCCATGAGTGGTTAGAGGCCCACGGCGCATTTCTGAAAATGAAAGGTAATGATGTGTTTCGCACCGCAGTCAAAACACTGGGGCGCATCGTTGATGAAACACTGGATGCCAATCAAATGGCCAAATCTGACGTCGACTGGTTAGTACCGCATCAGGCTAATATCCGTATTATTTCAGCGACTGCGAAAAAGCTGAGTATGTCGATGGATAATGTGGTAGTTACCGTCGGCGAACACGGTAACACTTCTTCTGCTTCTATTCCTCTGGCGCTGGATGTTGCTGTCCGTGATGGACGTATAAAGCGTGGTGAAACTATTCTGCTGGAAGCGTTTGGTGGCGGTTTTACCTGGGGTTCTGCGCTGGTTCGTTTCTGATCAGCTGACCCACTTCACTTATGGCCACTGAAATTGAGCATAAATTTTTGCTGGTGTCTGATGCCTGGCGTAGCCAAGTCACACGCTCTGTTGATTTTCGCCAGGGGTATCTAAGCAATAATCCTTCTGCTTCCGTACGGGTTCGTATTGCCGGAGAGCTGGCCACTATCAATATCAAAGGAATGACTATCGGCCTGCAGCGACCGGAGTATGAGTATGTGATTCCGATAAGTGATGCTCATGAAATGCTGAATCAGTTGTGCATTAAACCCATGATCGAAAAGACCCGGCATTTTGTTGAGCATGCGGGAAAGGTTTGGGAAATTGATGAATTCAGTGGTGATAATTCCGGATTAATTGTTGCTGAACTGGAGTTAAATAGTGAGAGTGAAGTATTTGCGCTGCCGGAATGGGCGGGAGCTGATGTGTCAGGAATTGAGCGTTACTATAATGTGGCGCTGATAGCATATCCTTATGCTCAATGGAATGAGGCTGAAAAGCTTAATGCGGCCATTTAACCGGAGTCAGCGTTGTTATTACAACAACGCTGAACGGAAAGCAGAGTATTAATCCGGTTTACTCATTCTGTGCATTGCGCAGACTTTATTTCCCGCCGGATCTCTCAGATACGCCAGGTAGAGTTTGAACTGAGCACTTTCACGAACACCGGGCGGGTCTTCAATGGCTGTACCACCACTGGTTAAACCTGCGGCATGCCAGGCATCAACCAGTTCAGTAGTGGTGGCAGCGAAGCCAATCGTTCCACCATTAGCATGAGTTGCCGGTTCACCATCAATGGGTTTGGTAATAGCGAACGTGCCGCCCTTGTTAAAGTAAAAGCAACGGCCTTTGGCATCGATAACACCCGGCTTATACCCCAGTGCGCCTAATACGGCATCATAAAATTGCTTAGATGCCTCCATGTCGTTAGTGCCGACCATGACGTGACTAAACATTGTATTCTCCTGTTAACTGACGACGTAGCGTAATAATTCAACGACTTGATCTGGTGTCTGGGCCCAGGCCATGGCAGCACCATCCACTTCTTTCAGGGGATGAATAATATTCTCATCGTGCAGTGTGATATAGGGAGTGCCCAATGCCGCACAATAACCGGCATCAAAAGCTGCATTCCACTGTTTGTATTTATCGCCAAACC
The DNA here is from genome assembly GCA_049614265.1 of Thiolinea sp. Taxonomy (GTDB): domain Bacteria; phylum Pseudomonadota; class Gammaproteobacteria; order Thiotrichales; family Thiotrichaceae; genus Thiolinea. The sequence continues at coordinate 6,997 of JBMZDK010000009.1, read as the reverse complement.
GGATGACAGCAATATCGCACTGCCCCAGTAGTGTCTGAGTGCGCATAGCGTTTACCTTTGATGATTTATGGTCACGCCAGAAATTGTTCTCTTCAGCACCAAGTACATCACCAGCGGCATCGCTGGCTTCATGGTCGGTGACTGCGGAAGTAAAGGTGATGGGTAAACCGAGTTCTGTCGCTCCCTGCATGATTTGGTCACGCCAGTCGGTATGAATTTCGCCGGATAAGTATACGGTCCAGTGCATGATTTTTGTCCTGTTGCTGTTGAATGACGTGAGTATAACAGGGTCTAGCCATGGCTTGTTTGTGTCGAAGCTTTTACCGCACCCCAGGCAGCTAAAATTGCGCCAATGAAATACAGGGCCAAGCCTGCCATTGTTAATGGGCTGTAGGGGATGCGATCCTCGATAAACTGCAGACAGAAAATAGCAAACGGCCCCAGTGCGGTTAACGTGCTGACGGTCAATGTTGAAAGCAGTGAAACGGCTTGCTGCAGAAAATATAACGGTGGTACCAGCAACAGAAAGCCGATCATAGTGTAAATCAGAACCTGTGTATGGTTTAGTTGTGTCGGTTGTGGGAAATCGGGAGCAGCATAATAGGCTGCCGCTGCCACCAGCACATAAAGGGGAAGGCGGATTCCCAGAACTGTTGCCGGGCCGACACCTCCTGCGTTCAGTCGTTGTGAGTAGACCAGAATTAATGTGAAAAATACGCCATCCAACACCGCCAGCAGGATTCCTGCCAGCGCAGCCGTGTGACTGCCACGGACAAAGCCCGATAATCCGGTCAGAGTGATGATTGTGAGAAACAGTATGCTGAACAGAATAAGTGTGTTGCCTGCGGCCTCAAAACGATTCCGCATAGCTTCGCCTCCATGAATACCCAGCCGGTGTAACAGGTAGGCGGTTAACGGCATCGTGCCTGCTGAAATAGTATAGGTGATGGCAGGCTCCAGTAACTGTACTGAGGTTAGGTAAGCAGTGAATGTAATGACTGCACCGACATTAACAGCCAGCAATTCTCGGGGCATTGCCAGAGCGTTTTGCAGCTGGACGGGTTTTTTCCAGGCTGCCAGGCCGACAAAGATCAAAATGGTGAGTGCGAACACCAGAAAGGCAAACTGAAATGAGTTCATTTTCTGGAACAGCCCGCCAAAATAGACAAACTGTATGGATTCAAGCAGGACGAAAGAAAAACCGAGGATGAGGCCGAAGGTGGTTTTGTTCATGTGCTTCCGGCCTCATCCGTTTTCATGCGGTAAGGGTAAATATGCGTGCAAAGGTTTACAAGGGCTTTAAACCACTTACTTTTTTAAGCGTTGGTTTTTGTGATTCTGAACGCCTTTACCTTACTGCTTACCACCTTGTGTTTATTCCCGTCGTAATAACCAGCGTATGCCAACAAAAGTCACCAGCATGACAGCAACCGCTACTAATACCGTTGCTGAACCGGAGACTGCGGGCGTAGCAGTTTGCTTACTCATAATGCCAAAGGCTGCCCAGGCAATCACCAGGCCGTAAACCATATCATTGCGCAGAATGATCACAAGTGCGGCAATTGCTGCCACTGCGGCGAGTTTTAACAATGTCCAGCTGACAGCATCAATGCCAAGATTATCCAGGCCATAGGCAGTTTGCAGGATGCTGAGGTTGGCGACAGTGGCGACAGTAATCCAGCCGGTGTACAGGCTAAAGGGCAGGTGCAGAAATACCTGTTCTTTGAGACTAGCCGGACGATTGGCAATGCCTAATACCCGATAAATTGTTACCAGAATAAACAGGATAGCCAACATGACAGCCAGTGAGAGTGCCAGCTGACCGTAGTGCCAGCAAAATATCCAGGCGATATTGGCGACACAACTGAGAATAAAAAGCTGGCTGATTCTGGCAACTAATGCATTATTGCGCTGCGCCGGTAATGCCTGATAAATAACAAAGCCGGCCAGAGCGAGATAGATGACACCCCAGATAGCAAAGGTAAAAGAGGCTGGGGTGAAGAGAGAAGGATAGAGATCAGATATGTCTTTTTGTGTCATGCCACCGAGTGGTATGGCATTAGACAAGTAGTTGACTAGTAAAACGGCAAGTATGGCGACGATACTGCCACCCCAATCGGTAATTTTTCGTTCCATCGGGTATAACACTCCTTATTTTATCATGTGAGGTAATTGAGATTTTAGCTTAACAGCGCTTATGTCAAAGGAAGGTGAAGAAGAGGGGAGACAGGTGTCTGGGTTATGTTTCGGCACTGACCAGGCGCAGTCCAATGCCTTTGACTGTTTGGATCATGGCGAATTCAAAGGGATGATCTACAACTTTGCGTAAGTTGTAGATATGACTGCGTAAGACATCGGTATCGGGAATATCGTGTCCCCATAATTCCTGTTGGATTGCTTCGCGACTGACAACCTCCGGTGATTCCCGCATCAGTATTCGCAGAATTCTGAAGCCGGTAGGGGAAAGTATCAGTTCTTTATTGGCCCGCCATACCCGTTGGCTGCCGCTGTCTAATGTCAGGTCGCCGATTTCACTTCGCTTCAGAGTCACTTCGCCGCGCTGACGTTTCATTAATGCGGTGAGGCGGGCAACCAGCTCCTGATTGGCGAAAGGTTTAATCAGATAATCATCTGCGCCGCAATCAAATCCGGTGAGTTTGTCATCCAACTGATCACGGGCGGTAAGCATTAGTACCGGAGTGTCGATATTATGATTTTCCCGTAGCTGTTGACAGATCGTAAAACCATCGATTTCCGGCAGGTTGATATCCAGTACAATCGCATCATAGGTCTGTGTTGTGGCCAGTTCCAGTCCCTGTAAGCCACGGGATGCGTAATCCACCTCAATATTTTCAGTAGCAAGATAATCCATAATGGTTTCAGCCAACAAATGGTGATCTTCTACCAGCAGGATAATCATTTCAGGTTTGCTCATGGCTGATCCGGGAGGTATTGGCTAATCATATGCAGGCCTGATTCCAGCTCATCGGTCGTCGGGATGGCACCGGCTTCGGATAGTTGCAGAGCATAGTTTTTAGCAACTTTACCTCCAATAAATACCGGGATATCCAATTGTTGGCATAATCCGGGCAGATGATTAGTCAATAGCTCATCAGCAGGAGTATAAGATCCTGATAAGACAATGGCATCTGCTTCCACGCGTTTTGCGGCAGGCACTAACGGTTCCAGTGGCATATTAGCACCAAACAGGATCACCTGATAACCTCTTTCCTGTGCTGCCAGCGCAAAGAGCAGGATGCCGGTTTCATGCTGCTCGCCAGGCAGGCAGGCAGCCAGAATAACCGGGCCATTCAGCTGTCGTTGCTGATGGTGAAAGCGCGCGCCCAATTTGTTGCGCAAATAAACACCAAAAAAGTGCTCTTCTGCCACCACCGTATCAGAAAGCCGTTGTTCCCAGCGACTGCCTAGCTGACGTAGCAGGGGAATCAACAAGCGTTGTGTGACCAGTCCAATCGGATGGATTGACAGCATTTCATTGTAAAGTTCATCAATTTGCGCTTCGTCGAAATCGATGATGGCGGCAATCATTTTATCCAGTGTGATCTGCCAGCAATTGAGGGCGTTCTGAGCCAACACTTCCGGGGTTTTATTTCTTACCTGAAGGGCTTCCTTCATCTGGCCAATCGGAATTCCCTGTTCCATGAGAAGCAATACTTCTTTTATACAATCTACATCAGCCTGACTGTATAAACGGCGTCCGGTATCGGTTCGTTGCGGTGTGAGTAAAGCATAACGCCTTTCCCATGCCCGCAGGGTAATGGCGTTAACGCCGGTCATCTCAGAAACGGCTCCGATTGGATAAAGTCCCTGTAAAGAGTTGGGTGGTTTGCTCATTGAGGATGTCTTATACTTATGCAGAAGTTATACATATCGTTGTGTTTTTATAAGGATTTGTCAAATGTCTACTGCTTTACTGTGGTTTCGTCAGGATCTGCGGCTCGCGGATAACCCGGCTTTACAGGCCGCTGTGACTGAGTGCGAGTATATTGTGCCGGTATTTATTGATGAATCAAGGGGTAACAGCGGTTTACATCCGGCACAAAGTGAAGCGAGCCATGTCTGGTTACACCATAGTTTGATTGATCTGGCCGCTAAGCTAAAGGCTAAGGGGGCTGAGTTAATTATCCGGCGGGGTGACGCGCTGAAGTGTCTGCAGGATCTGCAAAGTGAGACCGGCGCAACACATGTGTACTGGAACCGGCGCTATGATCCTGTGGGCATTGAGTGTGATACGGCGATAAAACAGCAGCTATCCGCTCACTGCCAGGTACGGAGCTTTAACGGTAGCCTGCTGAGTGAACCGTGGTCAGTATTGAAGAAGGATGATACGCCGTATCGGGTATTTACTGCGTTCTGGAAAGCGAAGTTACAGCGCGGATTTCCAGAACTACCGCTGCCGGAACCCGCCCGGCTTGCCGGAGCGGCTCAGTATATCCATGGACTGAAGATTGAGGAGCTGGAGTATTTGCCCGCAATTCGCTGGGATATTGCGATGATGGCACATTGGCAGGTGGGCGAAGATGCGGCACATGAAGCATTAGATGCCTTATTGGAACAGCGTATTACACATTATCAGACCCGTCGCGATTTACCGGCAGAAACGGGGACTTCCCAGCTCTCGCCTCATCTGCATTTTGGTGCTATCAGTCCGCGCCAGATCCTGCATCGGGCAGAATCATATCTGGCGGATAATCCGGCGGCGGAAACCGGAGTACGTTGTTTCCTGTCTGAAATAGGGTGGCGTGAATTTGCTTATTACCTGCTATATCACTTTCCACAAACGGTTAGTGAATCGCTGGATCAGCGGTTTAAGGTTTTCCCCTGGCGAGCTGCGGATGACTATACAGAAGACTTACAGCGCTGGCAGCAGGGACAAACCGGCTTCCCGATTATTGATGCCGGAATGCGTCAGCTATGGGCCACTGGCTGGATGCACAACCGGGTCAGAATGATTGTTGCTTCTCTGTTGACCAAAAACCTGTTGGTGCCCTGGCAGACTGGTGAGCAATGGTTTCGAAATACGCTGGTGGACGCAGATCTGGCGAGTAATACCATGGGCTGGCAGTGGGTAGCGGGCTGTGGTGCAGATGCGGCACCTTATTTCCGGATATTCAATCCAGTGTTACAAAGTGAAAAATTTGATAAGGCGGGAGAATATATTCGCCGCTGGGTACCGGAATTGCGTGATCGTGATAATAAGGCAATTCACCAACCCAGAGTATTGGGAGACGGCGTGAAAAACTACCCGCTGCCGGTGGTGGATTTAAAAACCAGCCGCCAACGGGCATTGGAACGCTTTGGTGTGATAAAAAAACCACTTTAAGCGTGCGGCAAAAGTTTCCAGATTCCTAAACCGGTTAGCTAACGGAATAGGGCTTGTATCATTCCTGAAAACTGTTGCGCGCGTATTTTGCTTAGCTCACTTAGTGCGTTCGTGTGATGCTGATACGGGCTGCCGGGTTATCAAAACGGTGGCTTTCATTTAATACTGAGCCGTTTAATCCGTCATCGGCGCTGATAACACCCGGATGGAAACTGACAAAATCCACATTGTCATCACGGTGTGCATTAAAACCTTCACCACCATCCGCCGGGCCGGGGATAGTACCGGCAGCTTCGGTATTTGCCTCAGTGCCGGCATCCCATACCGGGAGATTCACTGTTTGTGTCTGTTGGGTTTCCAAACCGGCGATGTTTAGACCATTGACTGCGGTAAAGCCATCATTGGTATTAACCAGCATGCTGAGCAAAGACAGATGAACATGGCTGCCATTTTCCACGGTTAACTGATAGGTCTCCATGCCGCCGGGGCCAATAGCCTGACTTGCTGCGAGGCTGCTTATGTAAGATGACGCTGCCTGTGCTTCACTAAGCAATGAGCTGTTGTCGCCGCCTTCAGCCAGTATTTCCAGCCCGGCGCTTGCTGGTTCACCGTCACTAAATGCCCGGTAGTCTGCACCATGAACAATAATAGCCGGTGGCGACAAGGGTTGATTCGCTGTCAGGTTAACCAGCTTTATTTCATAGCTGCGCATGTTGTTGTCACTACTGTCATCGTCATTACAGCCACCAAGCAAACCAGCAGTCAGTAACAGGGAAACAAGCGGGAGTGTGTATGATTTATAACGTATCATGTGATTCCCCCTTATTTTACGGTGATAGTGACACGGGCTACCGGGTTGAGCCAGCGATGAATACGGCTGTCCAGATCACTCTTGCCGCCGTTAGCATCTGTATCTCCCAGCACACCACGATGTATATGAACATGGGTATTGGTATCTGTACCGGCGACACCTGTGCCATTACTGCCGCCATCATTACCGGGAGCGGCGGGAATCCCCGGAACTCCGGGAGCACCACCACCATTAATCAGTTCATTATTCGCTTCCGTGCCCGCATCATAAGCGTTGAGGTTAACAGTATAGGTGCCGGGTGTTTCCGGAATTTTGTAGGAGTTCAGGCCAATAAAACCATCATTGGTTGGTAGCATCATAGCGACAACAGACAGGTATTTGTTATGTGTGTTGGCATTATCAATGGTGGTGGTTGTGACGCTTTTGCCGGGGCCAAGCAGACCGCCCGCAGGATTATCAACACTCTGGCCACCGGCATTATGCACCGCATTACTTAAACCGCTGATATCGCCACCTTCGGCCATGGCCTGCAGAGCGGAGGATGCTGTGGTTCCGGGGTTGAATAACTGTGTTGAATGATCGTGTGCTGCGACTAATAACGGTGTGAAATGAATGCCGTGGGTCAGGTTTTGCACACTGACCGTGAACTCGGCGGCAAGCAGGGCAGGGCTGGTTAGGGTAAGCATCAGGCTGCTGGCAAGAAGGTGTTTTTTCATGGCTGTATTCCGTAAATGTTGATCACGGAATGATTGTATGCAGCAGATATCACGCCAGATTCACGGAAGTGTAAACAATTTCTAAATTCGCTCCGGCCAGCTGTTCTCCTTGCAGGCTTTCTGCCA
>JBMZDK010000008.1:0-35080 GCA_049614265.1 Thiolinea sp. | reverse complement strand
ATCCGCTGGCGCAGGAGATACTGGCGAGTCGGTTTGCGCCGGGTGAGACGATTGCAGTGGATGCTGGTGAGGATGGGCTGGTGTTTACTGAGACGGTTTCGGCTTAGTTACCCTTATGGATATCGTTAATAGTGATAGAGGTTGTTTTCTATTTATTGGTGATGTTCGCATTCCTATCGATAGCAGTAGTGGGGGGTATGAGTTAGAACTCCCCGCTGACTCTGTTGACGTATTTTGGAAGAGTGCATGTACTTCTTTACCTAACTTTGCAGTCTGGTTAGATTTGCCCGATGAATATTACTCAGATTTTATTCACTTCAACTTTAGCGAAGATGGTTGTGAAGTTAGTTGCAATAATACTATTGACTCTCTAACTTGGGTTGGTGAGATTTCTGCCAAAGAATATGCAAGCAGGGTGTATGGCACTCTATCAAGTGAAGATAAATTTTTCTCTGAGGGATACATAGAACAGGAAGGTGAAGGCAGTCTAGCTGTTGGTGCTAGCTTTGTAATTGAAGTAGGTGAGATTCTCTACGACAAGTTTATGGAGGCTGATAGAAGGCTGAAGAGGCGAAGTGATCTTGTCTTACTTGAGTCTAAAAATTTCGTGGAGAGCTATTGCGCTAGGTTTAATGTTCCTGAAGAAAAACGGTTCATAATTTCTCAATATCTCAGCTATTTTGGCCAGTTTTTGGTTGATCTTGGAATCCCATCTGACTGCGAAGTTGCGGTACATGATGCTTCGTTATCACTCTCCGTAGCTCCTAAAGATAGAGAGGAAGCAATTGAAAATATTCACTCGGCCTTAGCAGCGTATCTTTCCCTTGCTGATGATGGCGAGCTGGTCGTTTTGCCTAAAGATGATGGCATTGCAGCCGTCAAATACCAACAGTTGCTGGCAAATGTTGAGCATCTTCGTTCTCAACTACGTTTGGCGGAAGCCCTAATTTCTGTCAAAGATCGTGAAATCAGTCTCTTAGAGCAGTCACTCTCTAACTCAAGAATCACAATTAACGGTAAGGTTGAAGATAAGCTTGTCCCAACAGATGGGCTAGCCATTAAGAAATACGAAGGTAAGTTTTTTGATATTGATGTACCTAAGCTTTGGCGAAGAATCACGAAAAAGTAGCACTCGCTTGTGGCTATTTGGGCATGGTGCTAGTGTTATAAATGACGAATATGGTGAGTAAGAATCGTGTCATCCCTTGCACAATCAAACAGTTATATTCCTGAAAATGACTATCTCGAAGGCGAAAAGTCCAGTCAAACCCGCCATGAATATGTCGATGGCCAAGTCTATGCTATGGCTGGCTCTAGCAAGCGCCACAACCGTATCGCCGGAAATATTTACCGTAAGTTAGCCGAAGCTGATCCAAACTGCGAGGCTTATCTATCTGACATCAAAGTTCGTATCTCGGAGCGCAAAACCTATTACTACCCTGATGTAGTCGTGAGCTGTGAGCAGGACGACGGCAATGATTATTATCTGGAAAACCCCTGCCTTATTGTCGAAGTATTATCTGATTCTACAGCTCAGAGAGACCGCACAGAGAAACTATTGTCGTATATGAATATCTCGTCACTGCGCGCATATTTGCTGGTTTCGCAGGATAAAGCACATATTGAAATGTTTTACCGTGAGCCGGGTGGCAAATGGTGGGTCAATGCGTTTGAGAACGTTGAGCAGAATATCGAATTACCATGTCCTGATATTGTACTGACTTTATCGGATATCTACTCTGGGGTTTCCGAAGGTTTTTCATAGCCAAAAGGGAGTGTGGAGTATAGGGCTGCCTAAATTCTCTCCATTTATCCCTGATTAGCTACCCCCACCACACCTGTCATCTATACTCCGTGGCTTATGCCTATAATGAAAATTAGCCGCCTCCGGAAATTTGCCTACAGTGTGGGGTCTGTCGCCTACGGTGTGAAAGACAGTGGTTTTTCCACCTTTCTGATGCTGTATTTTAATCAGGTGCTGGGTCTGCCCGCTCTCTATGTTGGTTTTGCTTTGCTGATAGCTCTTGCGGTTGATGCAATTAGTGACCCCTATGTTGGCCATTGGTCAGATCGTTTAACGTCAAAACTCGGTCGCCGCCATCCTTTCATGTATGCAGCAATACTACCGGTAACACTGATCTATTTTTATCTGTGGAATCCGCCACAGGGAATGTCAACTCAGGAGCTGTTTCTATTTCTTATAGTCATGGCGATTGGCGTTAGGTTGGCCATTACTTTTTTTGAAGTGCCGAATTCAGCGTTGATTGCTGAGATTGAGGCAGAGTACGACAAACGCACAACATTATCCGGGTTACGTTCAATGATTGCCTGGCTGGGTGGTGTGGTGATGGCGGTGCTGGCATTTACTGTTTTTCTGGTGCCTGCTGAAGAGGGTGTGGCGGGTGTTATCAATGAAGATGGTTACCGCCGGTTTGCTTTATTAGCGGCGGCAGTGATGTTTGTCGCAATGTTGGTTTCAGCGCTTGGAACGCATGGTTTAATCCGACAACTTCCCAGGCCAAATACGGCGAGTCGTCGTTATCAGTTTCATTTTTTCGCCAGTTTGCGGCTGATTTATGCGAACGTATCATTCCGCAGCTTGTTTCTGTCTTCTCTGTTTTCGATGATGGCATTTGGTATGCTGACTACCTTGCAGGTTTACTTCGGCACCTATTTCTTTGGTATGTCGAGTCAGCAACTGAGTATGCTGGCGTTGATGATGTTGCCGGCAGCACTCTTGGCATTTCCGTTAACCACTTATATTGCCCGCCGACGTGAAAAGCGTGATGTGGCCAGGTTTTTCATGGTGTTGTTGATTGTCTCCGGTAGTTTGGTTCTGTTATTGAAGTTGCTTGGAATCTTGCCTGAGACTGGAAGTCAGGGATTGTTCGTTGTGCTGTTGATTAACTCCTTTGCCGGAACCTTGTTTATGATTGCTCTGCAGGTAATTTTGTCTTCGATGACAGCTGACCTTGTGGAGGTAACCGAGCGGGATACGGGGTATCGGGCGGAAGGCCTCTACTTCGCAGCATTCTCATTTACACGCAAAGTGGTTACCGGGCTGGGCATGTTTGCTTCCGCGTTACTACTCAGTTTTGCTGAAAACGCTGGCTTGGCAATGAGTGAGGCGGGTATGGATAAGTTGGCAGTTTATTATATGCCGCTAATTACGTTGTTATACCTGATTTCTATCAGGTGTTTGCGGGGATATGTGCTGACTCGTGAGGAGCATGCAAAAAACCTGGCACTTATTCGTGCTGCCCGATAGGTGAGTCTGGTGTATGTGCTGGGGTCATGCGGTCTATGTAACGCCCTCTGTATAACAGGCGGCCTTTATTATCAGGATCCTTAAATTCTGTTCGGCAGTGCAGCACATTGTTGCAAATTACACCTTCACCTGCCCGGAGTGTATGCCGTATTTTATATACCGACTCCTGTTCCCATAAATCCAGCAGAAAGTGTTCTGCTTTTTGGGTAATTTGATCAGTACGCCATTTTACATTGCGTTGTCGTGCTGAGTAGCGCATATGCAGGTTTCCATTAGCCGTTACTGAAAATACCGGGCCGCTTTGTTCAGGCCGGATAATTTCGCCCTTGGATATATTCGCCGGAATGGTAAAAGCATTCGGGTGCATGAGGGTTTCAATGTAGGCCGGATCAGTTTCACGTAACAGGATGTAAACTATCTCCGGATCCATCAGGACATTGGTGCCACCTTCTGCGGCGGGTCGGGCGCAATGCAGCAACATGCCATGAATCTGTTCTTCCGGGCGATTGTAATAACCGTCGGTATGCCAGCTTAGTGGTCGGTTGGTGTAAGGAATGTATTCATGCTGTCCGGGGTGTCGGGTGACTTGCAATGAGGTCAAACTGTCAGCATCAGCACACAAATTGTGGTTAATATTGCGTAAGCCACAGGCAGTAGCAAGCTGGTGCACTGCATTTTTACTTGTAGCCTGTTCTCCTGTAAGCCGGTAGAAAGCCATATTGAAAAGGGTTGCTGTGCGTAACAGAGGTTCAATATGCATTTTGGAGGGGGCTTCAGATGAATTGATGGTAGTCATTAGCGTACCGGTATCAACAGGGTAAGCAGATAACTTCCAGTCACGCCACTTTTTATATAATTCATTGTTCTGTAAAGAAAAGTGATTGTGCACCCTGAGTCCCTTATCAATTTACTGCCGCGAAGGGATATTTTGACAGAACCATTAGGAATATTTCAATATTATTAAATAATGATATTCTTGCGGACATGAGTACAGCGAATAGTTGAACGCCGCATTTCTCTGTAAATTTTAGCTTATCTCAAATGGGATATATGTGGCGTTAGCCACACCCCATGGGTAAGGTTTTTTGTTGTCAGGCAGAGGCATAAACTTAGTCAGATATACGCATGCAAAAAGTCTGCGGGCATTTTGAGGCTGGGGTTCGTCCTGAAACAGTCTTTGGCATGATATTTAATGCTAAACATTTGCGTTCAATTTACCGTTTTGATGTTGTCCCATCCCTGATCCGAGTCTGGGGCAATAGAAATCACAGATTTAGAACAGGAGGCAGGAATGGCTGAGAAGAATTATCCAACGCCGATGCTTGATGTGCTGGAAGAAGGGCCGTGGCCCAGCTTTATTACCGGTATCAAGGATTTGCGTGATAATCATCCCGATGAGCGTATTCGTAATGTAACCAACGGTTTGTTGGGGCAGCTGGAGCATTCCTACGAAACCCGTATGGGTTATTGGAAAGGTGGTACCATTTCTGTCTTCGGTTACGGGGGCGGGATTATTCCACGCTTCTCCGAGGTCGGTGATATGTTCCCTGAATCTCGTGAATTCCATACCCTGCGAGTGCAACCACCGGCAGGCAACTACTACACCACCGACATGCTGCGTCAGCTGGCCGATAGCTGGGAGCGTCATGGTTCCGGTCTGCAAACCTTTCATGGCCAAACCGGAAATATCATGTTTATTGGTGCAGATAGCGCCAGTTATCAGCACTTTTTCGACGAAATCAATGATTATGGCTGGGATCTTGGTGGAGCCGGGCCTTGTGTGCGCACCGGTATGTCTTGTGTCGGTGCGGCACGCTGCGAGATGTCCAACTGTAATGAACAGGCCATTCACCGTCATCTGTTGAATAACTTTACTGATGATGTGCATCGTCCGGCTTTGCCTTACAAATTTAAGTTCAAGGTGTCTGGTTGTCCGAATGACTGCATGAATGCGATTGAACGGGCTGACTTTGCCATTATCGGTACCTGGCGTGATGAGATGAAAATCGATCAGGATGCGGTGAAAGAAGCGATCATGAAGAAGGCTGATGAGATCGAAAAGCCGGGTGATCGTGCGGCTGGCCGTCAATACATGTTTGATAATGTCATCAGTCGCTGCCCAACAGGTGCTATCACACTGAACGATGATGACACTATGACAGTGGATGATGGTAACTGTGTACGCTGTATGCACTGTCTGAATGTGATGCCAAAAGCACTGCAGGTTGGTGATGACAAAGGTGTAACTGTGCTCATGGGTGGGAAGCGTACCCTGAAAATCGGTGACCTGATGGGTACCGTGGTTGTTCCATTTATGAAGATGGAAACTGAAGAAGATTACGAACGCATCGTTGAAATGGCGGAAGAAGTCATCGATTTCTGGGCTGAAAACGGACTGGAACACGAGCGTTGCGGTGAGATGATTGAACGTATTGGTTTGGTGAACTTCCTGGAAGGTATTGGAATTGACCCTGATCCGAATATGATCAAACAACCACGTAATATTTCTTATGTCCGTACCGATGGTTGGGACGAGGCAGCGGAAGAGTGGTTTAACCGTAAACGTGAAGAGAAAGCCGCTGCGGCAGCTTGAAACTAAGATCAGGAGAAGATAGCTGATGGCAGCCAAAATGAAAATGCGTGAACCGATTGAATCCGGTTGTCCGGACGGTTTCCAGTATATGCATCCGGTGATGCGCCGGAATTATGGTCAGTGGAAGTATCATGAAGATCCGCGTCCGGGTGTATTAGTACATATTGCGCACAGCGGTGAAAAAGTCTGGACTGTGCGTGCCGGTACCCAACGGATTCTGGATGTTTTTACATTACGTAAGCTGATGGATATTGGTGATGAATTTGCGGATGGCTACGTGCGGTTCACGATTCGTTCCAACATCGAATATATGGTCGATGATGAGGCCAAAGTAGAAGGACTGGTTAGCGCTTTGGAAGACTCCGGTTTTCCTGTGGGTGGAACACGTAACTCAATTACCACCATGTCGCATACACAGGGTTGGTTGCACTGCGATATTCCGGGCACTGATGCGTCTGGCGTGGTGAAGTCGATGATGGATGAACTGATCGACGAGTTTAAAAACTGGAATATGCCAAACCGCGTTCACCTGACAACATCATGCTGTCAGATTAACTGTGGTGGACAGGGCGATATTGCGATCAACGTTCAGCACGTTAAACCACCTAAAATCAACCACTCGTTAGTGGGTAATGTGTGCGAGCGCCCGTCGGTAGTCGCACGCTGTCCCGTAGCGGCGATTCGTCCTGCTATGGTTGATGGTAAGCCATCGCTGGAAGTTGATGAGAAGAAGTGCATTTGTTGTGGTGCCTGTTATCCTCCATGCCCGCCAATGCAGATCAATGATCACCAGTATACGCAGCTGGCTATCTGGATTGGTGGAAATCATTCCAATGCCCGTGGTAAGCCAACATTCCAGCGTTTGGTTGCTGCCGGTATTCCGAATAATCCACCGCGTTGGCCGGAAGCAACGGCTATCGTGAAGAAAATTCTGAAATGTTACAAAGAAGGTGCGAAAGACTGGGAGCGGATGAATGAGTGGGTTGAGCGTATTGGCTGGCCACGGTTCTTTGAAGTGACTGGTTTGCCATTTACCAAGTATCACATTGATAACTGGCGTGGTGCGCGCAATAACCTGAACTCATCAACGCATATTCGTTTCTGAGCAAGGGGGGCGCATGAAATATACGATTATGGTCAATGAAGGGCCGTATCAGCATCAGTCTGCTGATAGTGCGCTGAAGTTTATTCACGCTGCGCTGGATAAGGGGCATGAGATTTTCCGTGTCTTCTTTTATCACGATGGTGTTAATAACGGCACGCGGTTGTCTGTACCACCCAAGGATGATCGTCTGTTGCAAAAATCATGGTCAGAATTGGCTGAGCAACACGGGATTGATCTGGTGATTTGCATCGCTGCGGCTCAGCGCCGTGGACTGATGGATGCTGATGAAGCGAAGCGCCAGGGGCTGGATGCGGATAATATAGCGCCGGGTTTCCGGATTTCGGGGCTGGGGCAGCTGATTGAAGGCGGCATTCAGGCTGACCGTACTATTGTATTTGGCGATTAGGGGGATTAGACATGGCGACAAAAAAATTCATGTATATCAACCGTAAAGCGCCTTATGGCACGGTGTATGCGCTGGAGTCTCTTGAGGTTGTATTGATTGCCGCAGCTTTTGAGCAAGATGTTAGTCTGGCATTTATTGATGACGGTGTTTTCCAGATTGCAAAGGGGCAGGATACAAAAGGCATTGGGATGAAAGGATTTTCGCCCACCTACAATGCACTCGGCGATTACGATATCACTAAGCTGTATGTTGAACGTGAATCACTGGAAGAGCGTGGCCTGACTGAAGATGATCTGATGCCGATTATGTACGAAGATGAAGATGATGACTGGGAGGAAAAACCTTCCGTACGCATCATTTCTCGGGCAGAAATGGCTCAGGTGCTGGCTGAACAAGACGTAACGCTGAGTTTCTAGGCAAGGGAGTTAATCATTATGGCTATGTTACATATTGTGAATAAATCGCCCTTCGAAAGAAACGCTTTGTCCAGCTGTCTCGGGCATGCGCTGGAAGGGGATTCAGTGCTATTAATTGAAGATGCTGTGGTGGGGGCTATAGCCGGTTCTGCCTTTGCTGATCAGTTGGTGGCTGCAATGGCTGATAAAGCAATTTATGTATTAGGTGAAGACCTCGCTGCGCGGGGTATGCAGAAAAATCGTGTCGTTGAGGGGATTCAAATCGTTGACTATGCCGGGTTCGTAGATCTGACTGCAGACAACGAGAAGACACAAAGCTGGTTATAATTGCACTTTTCAAAACATTTTATGGGAGGCCGTAATGGCACTGGAAATTAACGGACAAAGCATCGCAACCGACGAAGAAGGTTACCTGGAAAACCTGAATGACTGGACGCCTGAAATTGCTAATGCAATGGCAAATGCTGAAGATGTTGATCTGACTGAAGAACACTGGGGAATCATCAACTTCCTGCGTGAATATTATGAAGAGTATCAGATTGCTCCGGCGGTTCGTGTACTGACGAAGGCCGTGGGTAAAAAGATGGGCAAGGATAAAGGTAATTCCAAGTACCTGTATAGCCTGTTCCCTTATGGCCCTGGTAAGCAGGCATGTAAGTACGCAGGACTGCCTAAGCCTACAGGTTGTGTATAAACCTTAAGGGTTTAAATGCCGTCTTTCCCGGTTTACTCATAGGGTATTCAACAGCTTTTTGTTCCCTTCTTCATCCTATCGGAGAAGGGCCGGGGAAGAAGGTCGGTTTGTAGTACGAGTAAGGTTTTCGGACGGTTCAGGCTGAGCCTCTGGTTTCCCATTCCTATGCTTTGTTTCCTTGAATTAGCGTCTTAACATAACGCTGGGCAGGTGGATCGGAGTATGCGTTGTATCGGAATTACTAGTTCATTTTCAGGAGCGTTGCGTGACATTCGTCAGTATTCTTTATGGTCTGTTGTTCTGGGCAGCCACGCTGGTGCTGGTCATTGGTGTCGGACGCAGAATTTATCTGTATGCGAATATTCCGGCGCCACTGAAAATTCCGACGACTCCCGCTCCTGTCACTAAGAGTGGTGTGGTTTGGCGGATGTTTCGGGAAGTTGTGTTTTTCGAAAGTCTGTTTCGCGCCAGTAAATACACCTGGATTTTTGCCATCCTGTTTCATATGGCGCTTTGGTTGGTTTTGATTCGCCATACCCGTTATTTCATGGATATGAATGCCGTTCTGGTGTTTATGCAGCCATTTGGGAAATATGCCAGTTTTGCCATGGTGCTGGGCTTGGTTGGACTGTGGGCGCGCCGTATTTTTGTTGATCGGGTGCGTTATATCTCAGCCCCTTCTGATCATCTGATGCTGGCGTTAATCATTGGAATTGGCCTGTCCGGCATGATGATGACTTTCGTAACGAAAGCTGACGTGACCCAGGTGAAAGCTTTTTTTCAGGGCCTGATGTATTTTGACTGGCAGCCATTGCCTGCTGATCCGATCGTATTGGTGCATTTGTTTTTAGTCGCGGTGCTAATGCTGATTTTCCCGATTAGTAAGTTGCTGCATGCACCAGGCGTATTCTTTAGTCCGACCCGGAATCAAGTCGATAACCCACGTGAGCAGCGTCACATTTCTGATTGGGCGCTGGAACTGGAAAAACAGGATAAATAGGAAAAGCGCAGTGGCCGATTACGATGTACCAAAACTGAATGGCGAGGGGTATGTAGAAATCCCCGGTGTCCTGCGTGACACAATGAAAGGAAAGGGGCCTTTCATTGCCAAGCCTGAATTCCAGGAAGCAATGAATTTTCCTGCTGACTTTGGCAAAAACGACAAGGATCAGTGGGAGCTGGTGCCGGACTGGAAAAACCGTGCGCTGGAAAAAATGGATGATTTGCGTGGGCGTTATCGCTCATTGCAGGTGTATCTCGATATTTGTGTGAAGTGCGGGGCCTGTACCGATAAATGCCATTATTTTATTGGCACTCAGGACGCTAAGAACATGCCGGTGGCGCGGCAGGATTTATTGCGTAAAGTTTATCGCCGCTATTTTACTTTTGCCGGTAAATACTTCCCTAAGTTGGTGGGTGCAGTCGATCTTAGCGAAGAAGTGGTGGACGACTGGTACAACTATTACCATCAATGTTCACAGTGTCGTCGCTGTTCGGTTTTTTGTCCTTATGGCATTGATACTGCTGAGATTTCGATGGCAGCACGAGAAATTCTCGATTACATCGGCCGTGGCTCAAAATACAACAACGAAATAATCGGTAAGGTTTTTAAGATTGGTAACAACCTCGGCTTGCCTGGCCCGGCGTTAGAAGACACGCTGGAAGGCCTGGAAGAAGATCTTGAAGATGATACGGGTATTAAGGTTCGGGTGCCGCTGGATGAAGTGGGCGCTGATGTGCTTCTGGTAACTCCTTCTGCTGACTTCTTTGCTGAGCCGCACGTGGATGGCCTGATGGGTTATGCCAAGGTGTTTCATGAGGCCGGTATTAGCTGGACGCTGAGCTCGCATGCCTCGGAAGCAGCAAATTTTGGTATGTTTGTTGGCTCTTACGAAAATATGCGCCGGGTGTCGATGCGGATTCGTGAAGCCGCACAACAACTCAAAGTTAAACGCATTGTTTTTGGTGAGTGCGGCCATGCATGGCGGGTGGCATACAGTTTCCTGAATACGCTGGCCGGGCCATTTGATTTCCTTGATCCGAAATATCCGGTGCCGCAGCACATTCTGGAAGTGACTTCCGGTTTGATTGAGGATGGCACACTGGAATTGAATCCGGCGGAAAATGACGACATGGTCGTTACCTTCCACGATTCCTGTAATGTCGCACGTGGTAGCCGAATGGGCGATAAGCCAGGTGGTCAGTTTGAGATTCCGCGCAAAGTGCTGCGTGCGGTATGTAATAACTATGTTGATATGCCCGCCGATACGATCCATGACGCGACGTATTGCTGCGGTGGTGGTGGCGGTTTGCTGACAGACGACCTGATGGAGTTGCGGGTCAAAGGCGCTCAGCCACGCATGGAAGCATTAAAGTACGTGACGGAGCAAAACGGCGTCACTCACATGGCTGCTATCTGCGCCATTTGTAAATCACAGTTTACCAAGGTGATTCCGTATTACGGTTTTACTATGGATCAGATCGTTAGCGTGCACCAGTTGGTGAGTAATGCGCTGGTTCTGAAACGCGAAGTTTCTGTTCAGGCTCGTCCCGATGAGGACGAGGATGATGAAGATTAGTTTCCCGGGAGAATATTATGGCAACAGCACCTGATGACAGTCAGCTGACTTCACATACATTTAGGCGTTTTGACGAAGGCAAATATACCTGGGATAGCATGCATGACGCTATTTTTATCGCCGATGAGTCGCATAAGTGTCCGACATACGTACACAAGACACCTCCCTGTCAGGGTAGTTGTCCTTCTGGTGAAGACATTCGTGGCTGGTTACAGATTGTTCGCGGTATTGAGAAGGCGCCGGAAGGTATGTCGATGCAGGAATATGCATTCCAGCGCTCAACGACGGCAAACCCTTTTCCATCTATGATGGGGCGGGTGTGTCCTGCGCCCTGTGAAGAAGGCTGTAACCGTAATGATGTGGACGACTTTGTCGGAATCAATTCGGTTGAACAGTACATTGGTGACAGTGCTATTGCCATGGGCTTCAAATTCGAAGCGCCAGCCAATCTGACCGGAAAGAAAGTAGCGATTATTGGCGGTGGCCCTGCTGGTATGTCAGCAGCTTATCAGTTACGCCGGATGGGGCATGCATCCACTATTTTTGAAAGATTACCTGAGCTGGGCGGTATGTTCCGTTATGGCATCCCGGGCTATCGTATTCCGCGTGACAAGCTGGGTGCGGAAATTGATCGTATTCTGGAGTTAGGCGATATTGAGGTGCGTTGTAACACCGTTGTGGGTGAAGACGTATCAGTTACTGAACTGGAAAAAGACTACGATGCCATTCTCTGGGCTGTTGGTTGCTGGAACGGGCGTGGTTTATTCGTTGATAAGTTTGATGAAACGCCTAACTGCGTCAGTGCGGTGCACTTTCTGGAAGCATTTAACCTTGGCACGATGAAATACACTGCACCTAAAGTGGTGTGTGTAGGTGGTGGTGATACCTCTATCGATGTGGTATCGGTTTCACGCCGTATCGGTTCGCTGGCGGACTACAATGAAAAGCCTGAAGATGCTGCCACCGGTAAGCTTACTCAGGAGGACGTAACGAACAAGGTTCCGGCTGAGGTGACGCTGACGACGTTGTTTCCACTGGATCAGATGACTGCTGCTGAGCATGAGGTGCAGGATGCACTGAAAGAAGGGGTTACGATCCTGACTGAGGTGATGCCAAAAGAACTGGTGATTGATGAGAGTGGGCGTGCAGTTGGCTTGGTTGTTGTTGAATGCGAAATGCAGGGCAATTTGCCTCAGGCAAAAGAAGGTGGTAAGGAAACCCTGATTGAAGCGGATCTTGTGGTGTCTGCAATTGGCCAGTATGGCAAGTTGGATGGTGTTGATGAGATGGACAACGGTCGCCACCTCATTGATTCCGATCAGTTTTATCAGGTGCCGGGTAAAGAGGGGCATTTTGTCGCTGGCGATATTATTCGTCCACACTTACTGACGACAGCAATTGGTCAGGGTTCTATTGCTGCTGAAACCATTAATCAGTACCTGAAAGCAGAAAAACTGCAGAAGCGTCCGAAAGTTGATAAGCACCATTTTGACCTGATGCAGAAATTGCATGAAGCAGGTCTTGACCCGGCAAATCTGACTGAATCGCAGAATGATGACATGCGTGGAACTTCTGAGCTGGATTTCGCGGTGCATAACTACGAAGACCGTTCCAAGAGCGTTATCGTGCCTTCCAGTGATTTATTCCTGGGGCATTTCGCCAGCGAATCCCGTAATTTGCGTGGTGAGGATGTGCCTTCCTCCGAAGAAGTGTTAGGACACTTTGCTGAGCGGGTGAACGCGCTGGCGGAAGAAGATGCGGTTAAAGAAGCGAATCGCTGCATGAGCTGCGGGATGTGTTTTGAGTGTGATAACTGTGTGATTTATTGTCCACAGGATGCGGTATTCCGGGTGCCAAAAAAGCAATCGACGATGGGGCGCTATGTAGCAACAGACTATGACCGCTGTATTGGTTGTCATATCTGTGCTGATGTGTGCCCAACCGGATATATTGAGATGGGCATGGGTGAGTAATTGCTGATGAACCATGCTGCGATTTTAGCTTTTATCGCGTTTTTGCTGGTTGCCTGTGATGCTTCACCACCACAAACGCAACTGGCCACAGCGAAGGCAAAAGCCGATCAATGTGTTGAGCCAACAGAAGACATGCGCCGTAATCACATGGTGTATCTGGATGTCCATCGTGATAAGACAGTCATTGAGGGTATTCGTACTAAAAAGCATAGCCTGAACGAATGTATTAACTGTCATGTGGCGTCGACCAAGGAGAATGGTGAGGCTTTACACTATCCGGATCAGGAACACTTTTGTGCCAGTTGTCATACCTATGCCGGGGTGAAAATCGATTGTTTTCAGTGCCATGCAGATCGTCCGCAGGTGATGGAAACCGCAGATTACAAACATAAGCTGAGTGCTGATAAGTACCATGCGATGTTGGGTAAAAAGAGTTCACCTGATCTCAGCGATTTATTACTGGTATCCGAAACCCAAGGGGTGACGCAATGAATCAGGTCGATACATACCGGCGGAAATTTATTGCGGCAATTACCGGTGCAGCAGCTGTTGCAACTGTCGCTCCGGGGATGTTGTTGCGTACTGCAGAGGCTAATGTTGATGTGCCGGCGAAGGCTGATGATCAGCCGGTTTCAGATAATGTACGCTGGGGCATGCTGATTGATGTTGAAAAGCTTGCCGATGGTGGTGCTGCAATGATGGCAGCCTGCAAGAAGGAACATGGCTGGGGAGAGGATCCGAAGTCACGCCCGGATCAGCAGGCGCAATGGGTTCGCACCGTTAAGGTGACTGACAAACTGACAAAAAACAGTTTTACCTTGCCGGTGATGTGTCAGCATTGTGAAACAGCTCCTTGTGTTGATGTGTGTCCTACCGGTGCATCGATGCAGCGTGCTGATGGCATTGTGCAGGTGAATAAGCACATTTGCATTGGTTGCCGTTACTGCATGATGGCTTGCCCGTACAAAGCTCGAAGTTTTGTCCATGAGCCGTTAACGGATCAGCGTCCACATTCGCCACGCGGTATTGGTACTGTGGAATCCTGCAATATGTGTGTGCACCGGGTGGACAAGGGGCAATTACCGGCATGTGCTGAAGCGGAGCCGGAAGCAGTGATTTTTGGTGACCTGAACGATCCGGAAAGCCGTGTTAGCCAGGCGATGCAGAAAATGGGTGGTAAACAGATTCGTGGCGACCTCGGTTTGAATACCGGTGTGCGTTATCTGAATATTTAGTGTGGCCTGAGGAAAAATTAACGATATGAATAAGCAACCCGTTGTGTATCGTGAAGTGAAAGACACCAAAGGCTTCTATTGGCTGCTGGCTTTTTTTGGAGCCTTGTGTGCTATTGGTTTTTCTTCTTTTCTGTACCTGGAGCATGAAGGACATTATGTCACAGGGATGAATAACCAGATTGTCTGGGGGCTGCCACATGTTTTCGCCATCTTTCTGATTGTTGCTGCATCCGGCGCTCTGAATGTTGGTTCAATCGGCACGGTGTTTCGTAAAAAAGCTTACCAGCCACTGGGGCGTTTATCGGCCTTGCTGGCGATTTCATTGTTGATTGGTGGCTTAATTGTTCTGGTTTTGGATCTGGGGCATGCGGATCGTCTGATTATTGCAATGACTTACTATAATTTTAAGTCGATTTTTGCCTGGAATATTATTCTTTACAACGGTTTCCTCGTGCT
The DNA here is from genome assembly GCA_049614265.1 of Thiolinea sp. Taxonomy (GTDB): domain Bacteria; phylum Pseudomonadota; class Gammaproteobacteria; order Thiotrichales; family Thiotrichaceae; genus Thiolinea. The sequence goes on along the minus strand of JBMZDK010000008.1, from coordinate 20,355 downwards.
GTCTGCTTTCTACATCTGGACGATGATGGATCGTAAGATTAAAGCCGCTTATCAGTATGCGGGTGCTGCTGCGTTTGGCTGGCGGTTGATTCTGACAATGGGTACCGGCTCGATATTTGGATTTCTGGTCGCACGTCAGTTTTATGATGCAGCCATTATGGCACCGTTGTTTATTGCGATGTCATTTTCCCTGGGGTTGGCTGTGTTTATTCTGGTGTTGTTTGCCAGCTATAAGGGTACCGGGCGTGAATTGGGCGATGGTATTGTAAACCGCCTGCGTTATCTGTTGGCTATTTTCATCGGTGCAGTTTTATTTCTTGAACTGGTACGTCATCTATCCAATTTGTATGCGACTGAACATCATGGTATTGAGCTGTTTATTCTGCGGGATGGTGGGATTTATACTCAGCTGTTTTGGGTTGTACAGATTTTTCTGGGTAGTCTGGTTCCGCTGTCATTAATTTTCTGTAAGTTTTTTGCCGGTAATCGACTGTCTCTGATTATTGCTGCTGCCCTGGTTATTGTTGGTGGCCTTGCTCAGGTCTATGTCATTTTAATTGGTGGGCAGGCCTATCCTCTGGTGTTATTTCCCGGGGCAGAGGTTGAAAGTACCTTTTTTGATGGTGTATTGAATAGTTATAGCCCAAGCATCTGGGAAATCATGCTGGGTATTGGCGGTGTTGGACTGGCATTGTTGATGGTTACTATCGGCGTCAAGGTATTACGTTTTCTGCCGGAATCTCTGGCAGATGAAGTGGTTGAGTCATAGTTTTCAGCTATTCCTGGCTAACCTTCTTTACATAACACTTCTGTAGGACAGTGGCTTGTACCTTTTTTCAGGGCAGGCCTGCTCGTTTGTTTCCATTTTTCTTACATAAATTCAACACTCTCTTCCAGGCATGGTTGCAAAGCAAGCAGTGTCATAACAAAACCAGCAAGTTCGGGGCTTTTGGCTCAGCTAAATCGACCAGTGCTCTGGATAACCGAACTCAGGAAATTGTTACGCAAAGTCTGGCCCGTATGCAGGTACGCGGATTGTGGTGGCGCATCGTTTAAGTACCATTGTTGATGCTGATGATCCCCATCACTAATTTCTATCTCTTTCGGATTACATTAATTTTGCCGGTGTTTTCTTGTGTCATTTTGGGCTTCATGCTAGCTGTTTTGTGTCTGGTATTGTTTTGGACTATCAAAATTCTTGAATTGGTATATAATAAATTCGTTAATGGTTCAAAATCCAAGCAGCTGACGCGTATCCTAATTAGAAATTACTGAAAATAACTCGTACCAGGCCAGACCATGGGGGCTTAGCTCCATGGCGCTTAGAACAACAAATTTGATCCTGAATGTTTTAGCAACCTAACGAGCAATCTGTAATAAGGAGGATAGTCTATGGGCGGTAATCTTGATGCACTGACCACGGTATTTACCGAATTCTATTATTGGGTCACCATCCCTTTCATGTTTCTGATCCATGTCGGATTCTGTATGTATGAAGTGGGTGCGAGCCGACGTCGTAATCACATGCACACCCTGATGAAAAACTCCATGATCATACCTCTGGTCACGGTAACTTTTTATTTCTTCGGCTGGTGGCTCTATTGGGCAATGCCAAATGGTCCGTTCATTACCGGCGGTATCGATTTTGAAATGGGTGCAGCCAATACTGCCTGGTCGGAAACGATGGGGACAAACCTTGGTGACCGGATAACCGGTGTGTTCTGGGCCGCGTTCTTATTATTCTCATGGACAGCTGCTTCTATTGTATCGGGTTCAGTGATTGAGCGGATTAACTCAGCGGCGTTCTGGATTCTCGCGGTTGTGATTGGTTCTTTCGCCTGGATCATTGATGCGGCTTGGGGCTGGCACTATGGCGGCTGGATGGTTAAGTTGCTGGGTTATCATGATGCTTATGCATCAGGTGTTATCCATGCAATTGCCGGTGGTTTTGCCTTAGGTGTGTTGCTGGTGCTTGGCCCGCGTCTTGGTAAATTTGCTGCTGATGGTACGCCACGTGACATTCGTCCACATAATCCGTGGATGGTCTGTGTTGGCCTGTTCATCATTTATGCCGGTTTCTGGGGCTTCTATGTTGCCTGTAATGTACCGCTGATTAGCCCTGAAGGGATTGGTGGTCAAATTACCGGTGAAACCTGGACAGCAACGACTATTTATCTGACGCCGACCACATTGGGTGCGATTACCTTTAACTTCCTGATGTCACTGTCCGGCGGCATGATGGTTGCGTTTATGGTATCTAAAGGCGATGCATTCTGGACTTATTCCGGTGGTCTGGCGGGTATCATTACCGCTTCAGCAGGTAACGATCTGTATCACCCCATCCAGGCGATGATCATCGGTGGTATCGGTACGTTCTGTGCTTATAAACTGCACTTCATCGTTGAGCGTAAGTTCAAGGTTGACGATGCGGTGGGTGCCGTTGCCGTTCACGGTTATGCCGGTTTCATTGGTTTGGTCATCTGCGGTTTCGTACTATGGGGCCATCCAAGTTCTCCATATGAAGGCTACGCTGCAATTAACCCACTGGGTCAGCTGATTGGCGCGGTTATTATGTTTGGTGTACTGGGCTTCCTGCCTGGCTGGATTGTGGCTAAAGTGCTGAATGGTATGGGCTTGCTGCGTATTCCGAAGGAAATCGAAATGATGGGATTGGATTTCGATTCGCAACAGGAAGAAGCTGCCGCTGCTGCTGACGTACGTCAGGCCCAACAATCACTGCTGAAATAGGAGATAAATTATGTCTACAACCGGAATTGAAACTTGGGCAGTTGACCTGAAAGACGTTGCTGCTATTTACCCCATGCAGGGATCAGAGTGGTTGCTGTTTATCATCGGAATGGCCGTTTGGATTGGCTGGCATATCTGGTGTATTAAATGGGAAAAGAACCACCATAAAGAAGTAATCAGCAGGTACGGTGACTCTGATTCATTGCGGCGAGCGATGGATTCAGACTAGCTGTCTGACTGAAAGTTTGTACTGAGAAGCGGGTGTTGGGAGTGTTTCCAACACCCGTTTTTATTTGTGTGCCGTAGTATGATTGAAATTTTAAGTTGCAAAGGCCAGCTGCATTGGGTGTTTGCGGGTAGCAAATAACTTGATAACTTTTGCGCGCCTACCTATCCTAATATTTCGATACTGATAAACGAGGTAGCATTATGAATTATTCCAACAAGAAAAAAGCAATCCTGATTAGTACGCTGGCTGTTGGCTTGGCTCTGACAACGTTTGCCGTGGCGAAGTCTTCCCCGGAAGAAAAAGCGATTGAATACCGGCAGGGTGCTTTCAAAATGATTGGCCATCACTTTGGTGCAATGGCGGGTATGGTGAAAGGTAAGGTTGAGTTCGATGCGGAGGCATTCAGAAAAAATGCTGAAGCAGTGGCCACTTTAAGCCAGTTCGCAGGCAATGGCTTTGTTGATGGCAGCTATGATGGCGATACGCGGGCGAAGAAAGACATTGCCGATAATATGGATGATTTCAATAAGAAGTTAGAAACCTTCCAGATTGAAGCTGCTAACCTGGCAAAAGCTGCAGAAGGAGCAAGCGACCTTGATGGGTTAAAACCGGCTTTCGGTAAGGTGGGGCAATCCTGTAAGGCCTGCCATAAGGCATACCGTAATAAGAAATAAGTTATCAGGCCTATTGTGCTGGCTGGTGTTGCAGGGGATTGCTTATCCCGCCAGCCAGCGCAGGCCAAAATGCACCGTAGCATAACAAACGGCAAAGATGAGTAGCCCAAGCCACTGGCTGCGCGCATTGACATCCTGTAAATCACTATGTGCTTCAGTAGCAGGTATCCGGGCACGGCCACCCAGCATAGCTTTTATCAAATTCGTGCGCTTCACTGCCCAATAAAAAATAATTGCTGTGATGTGGAGGACAATCAGGCCGGTCAGTACATTGAACAGTATGTGATGCATGCTTAGTAGCTGATCTGCGAGGTCGCCGGATACCAAAGCATATAATGGCCCTTCTGCCAGCACATCATCCGTGATAAATAGGCCGCTGCCTGCCTGTAGCAGCACGATGAGCAGTAGCACTACTACCATCCAGCCTCCTAAAGGATTATGGCCGGCATGCCATGAAGGTTTTTTGTTGGGCAGGGTCTTAGCATATTGCAGAACAGATACTGGTGAGCGCAGAAAAGCAGTGAAACGGGCGCTTTCACTGCCAACAAATCCCCAAATGATACGAAATAATATGAGGGCCAGGAGAAATTCACCGACTTGCATATGTCGTTCCATCAGCGAGTCAGAGATTTCTGCTGAAAACCACATGAAGCCGATGCCTGCTACCAGTGTCCAATGGAACAGGCGGGTGGGGATATCCCAGATTTTTATGGTTTTGGTGGTCATAGTCATTACCTTTGTAGCATAAGCTATATGCTCAGTGTAGTCTGGAAAACCGGGCAGGATAAGGTTTTCGGGCTAATGTTGTCGGCTTGCCAGCCAAAATGAGGACAGCCCTGCCAGCATAATGACTCCTAATCCTAACAGGCTCAGTCCATCAGGCCAGTCCGCGAATACCAGGTAGCCGATTACTGTGGCCGCGAGAAGTTGGCTATAAACCAGTGGCGCTACCACACTGGCTGGGGTGGTTTTGTTGACGACCAGTAATAACAAGTTTCCGAAAGCTGACCCCAGCGCGCTGAGAATAATCAGCAGGGCAATATTACCGTCAAATGCTGGCACAGAAATTGCGCTGAAAGGCAGCAAAATTACACTACCAATAAGTAGTTGTGAAATTAATAAAAATTTAGCCCGATATTGACCGGCTAACAAGCGGGTTAGCACCAGATAGCTGCCGTGAAGGCAACCTGCCAGTACAGCAAAGCCCATACCTGCGGTCATTCCGAAACCGGGTTTTACAACCATTAAGACGCCAATAAAGCTAAGTGCCAGCAATGCTGTGCGCTGCCAGGTAATGCGTTCTTTCAAGGCGAGAGCGGAGAGAAAATAAGACACGACAGGGCCAATAAAAAAACCACCGAAGACATTAGCAATGGGTTCGGTTTTGAGCGCGGTCAGAATGAAACAAATAGCGGCGGCTATTAATACTGCACGTAACAGAACGTATTTGTTTTTGAAGAGCACTAACTCAGAACGGGTCAGGCCACTAAACGGCAGTAATACAATAGCGGCCAGGGAAAAACGCGTCCACGCTACAAAATACGGACTAAATCCTGCGCCAGACAGGAGTTTCGCTGCGGCATCACCACTAACAATCAGTGTCATGGCTAACACCATTAAACCGACGGCATGAAAAGAGAACGTTTTTTCCATTGCCGAAGTTTATCAGTTTATTAATACGCCTGAAGCAACTAAGTGATCTGGCGCTCTCTTCTGAGATCCTTTATGTTGATAAGAGCTGTTTACTTTTCAAACCATGGAGACGTAGTAATGAATAGATTGCAAATCGAGTGGGGTAATGTAGGTAGAAGCGAAGCCATCGAGCAGTACATCACGCAAAAGTCAGAAAAAATCTTCATGCTCTCACCGGAAGCAACGAAATTAGTGGTCTATTGCCGGGTTATCAATCCAATCCATAGCGCCGGACAACCCCGGCAAAAAATCAGTATGGAATTGCGCCTGCCGCAGCATCAGGATTTACGTGCTGAGAATGAAGGTAAGGATTTATACAAGTGTATCCGTGACAGCAAACAGGCGTTGCTGGCACAAATCAAAAGCCGCAAGCAGATTAGTCATGATCGGGCGGTGGATTTGTTAGTAGCTTAAAGGCGTCTGATTGGAAGTTATTTTCAAAAAAATTTACTAATACGAGAATGCCGGTGGAGTTTTTCACCGGCATTTTTTATGGGGTAATTTAGCCAGGAGTGCTGTTGGCTCAGCTGTTCAGGCTGGTGTTGTGTGGTGAATTAGTGTTTCAGCATAGCCAGAAAGGCATCGACCTGTGATTCATCGGTAGCCCAGGAAGTCACCAGTCGGATGACCGAATGATCTGCTTCAGCCTCTCCCCAGACATAAAAGCGGAATTTTTCCTGTAAACGTGCAATCAGGTCGTTTGGCAGAATAGGGAATATCTGGTTGGTTTCTGTCTCTGCTAATAATTGATAGCCTGCAGCAGTAACACCCGTGGAAAACTTATCAGCCATCTGGTTGGCATGACGGGTCAGGTCAAAATACAGATTGTCACGGAATAGCTCAGTAAACTGTAGACTTAATACCCGCCCTTTAGCCAGTAAAGCACCCCGTTGTTTGATGTGAAATGCAAAGTCTTCGGCCAGTGCCGGATTAGCAATGACTACTGCTTCACCCAGTAGGGCGCCTGCCTTGGTGCCACCGATCCAGAAGATATCCGCCAAATCCGCGACATCACGCAGCGACAGATCACTTTTATCTGCGGATAAGGCTGCGCCTAAACGGGCGCCATCGACAAATAACAGTAGTCCTTTTTCCCGGCACAGAGCGGACAGGGCTTGTAACTCTGCTTTGGTATAGAGCGTTCCCAGTTCCGAGGCATTGGATATATAAACCATGCGGGGTTTGGCCATGTGGGGGAAATGTGCATTCTGGGTCAGAGCAGTTGCCACATCTTCTGGCCGGAGTTTGCCGTTTTCGCCGGGCATCGCGATAATTTTGTGGCCGGTGGCTTCAATAGCGCCGGTTTCCCGGAGTGTAATATGACCGCTGGCGGGTGCAATCACAGCTTCATGCGGACGCAGACAGCTGGCAATCACAATCAGATTGGTTAGCGTACCACTGGCGATAAAATAGATTTCCGGTTTCAGGCCGTCCATATGCCGGTGAATACAGGCTTTTGCTTCCTGCGAATAATCATCCTCACCATAAGCAGTTTGCTGCTGCATATTGGTCTCGGTGAGTGCCTGTAAAATTGCCGGGTGGCAACCCTCACTATAATCATCAAGAAAGCTATACAGATTTTGTGTGTTGGTCATTGGGTTACCTCAGCGCTGGCTACCGGCATTCATTTGGTAGGTCACCCAATGCGTTTTTTCTGCCAGCCGGTCGTATACGGCACGGCCCCGGTAATTATTCTCAGCGGTGATCCAGCGAATAGCAGGCAGATTCTTTTCTATCAGTGCCTGATCCAGTGCTGTGAACAGTGCTTCTACAATACCCTGTCCGCGCAGTTCCGGTGGAATGAACAAGTCATCAAGAAACCCCACCATACGACCACGCAGCGGTGACGGCATTTCACGGAAATGCATGAGCCCCACGGCTTTTCCGTCATCGGTTTTTGCCAGCAAGGCGTAGAACGGAAAGTTTTCATCGAAAATCCAGTTCCAGTTATTATCCAGAATCGCCTTGTCCATTGGCATTTCATAGAATTCAGCATAACCATAATAAAGCGCTTCCCATTGTTCACGGTCTGCGGGTGTCGGTGGGGCAACTGTTATATTCATATCATTCATCTGTCTTAATAGTGGAAACGGGTTCTGTTACTTGTACTTTGGGAAGTGAAGTTGTCTGGTGCCATAGTTGTTGAAAGTAAGCGCCATTTAGCAGTCTGCTTTATCAGCGACTACATATTATATTACGTGGTGAAAAAGCTATAGCTTTACGTGGCCAGGATACTGCTGTGTCCGTATATTGGCCCGGCATACTGCTTTGGTGTTACACAGGCTAAAGCCTTGTAAAAGGTGGTTGGGACTACTTTGGGTTTTATGAAGGGTATCTAATGTTCTATATCTTATTAAGTGTGCTGTGTTCGACCTGCATTCTGGTGATTTTCCGATTCGGGGAGCGTATCGGGGCGAATACCCGTCATATCATCTTAGTTGGATATCCGGTAGCAGCTATTTCGGTAGCGCTGATTTTTTCTGTGTCACCGTCAGAGGTTTTTTCGCGCTGGTTTATTCCGGCGGCCCTTGAAGGCATTGCCTTTTATACTGTCTTCCGGTTTATGGCGATTTCAGCAGAAACCAGTGGTATTTCTATTACCGGCGTTGCTTCAAAAATGAGTGTTGTAGTGCCGGTGAGTTTGGGTATCCTGGTGCTGGGGGAAACAATTAATCCGCTGATTATCGGTGGTATTATCTGTGGCCTGTTGGCGATTTGGCTAACGGTGGGTAGTCGAATGGATGTTGGTGGCTGGCACTGGCCATTGTTAGTCTTTATTGGCAGTGGTTTGGTTGATGCCAGCCTTAAGTTGTTTCAGGTGTTTGGCCTGACCGAACCTGAGTTTCCGGCATTCCTGAGCACTGTGTTTTTCTTTGCTTTTCTGTTTGGTCTGTTGCATCACCTGACGTATAAAGAACGTGCTATTAATTATCGTAGCGTGTTGGCGGGTATTGGCCTGGGTCTGGCAAATCTGGGGTCAACTTACTTTGTCATGGTGGCGCTGGCGATTCCTGCGCTGGACAGTGTGTTTGTCTACTCAGTGAATAATTTTGGTGTAGTAATATTGGCTGTGCTGGTGGCCGTGTTGATTTTTCGTGAGCATATCACGACAAAAGGCTGGTTGGGTCTGCTGCTGGCAGTGGCGTCTATTGTGCTTTTATACAAGGGGTATGTCTGATGACGGAACAGATTTCTCATAACGGTAATTCAGAGTCTGCAGCAGAGGCATGTGCTGCCGGTATTTCGGGTTTTGTCCGCTTCCGTGCCGATGCGATGACGCATATTGATGTGGCGATTGCTGCTGATGGTGAATATGCTTTACCGAAGCTGGTGAGAGCCTGGATGCTGCTGAGTGGGCGTGATGCGAATTACCATGCGGCAGTGGCCGGTTTGATCCATGAGGTTGAGCGTTGTCTGCCGGAAAGTGCAGGTCGTGAACAGGGTTTGCTGACAGCACTGAAATTTGCACATGCGGGGAAAGGGATCGAAGCTGTAACAGAACTGGAAACGCTGCTGGATCAGTCACCGTGTGATGTATTGGTGCATCAGATTATTCAGGAAGAATTGTTCTGGATGGGACGTGCTGACTGGATGCGTGCGATAACCGATCAAGCTGCACCGGCATGGGATGTAACCGCTGATGATTATGGTGTGTTTTTATCATTATGTGCTTTTGCTAATGAAGAAGCAGGGCATCTTGAGGAGGCCGAACGGTGTGGGCGCAGAGCCGTTGAGATAGCACCTGCAGATATCTGGGGGGCGCATGCCGTGGCCCATGTTCATATGATGCGTGGTGATATTACTGAAGGTATTGCCTGGCTGGAAGGTTTGGCGCCACACTGGCGGGAAGCGAATCAAATGCGGCATCATAACTGGTGGCATTTATGTTTACTGCTGCTGGAGACCGGTGATTATGAGCGAATCTTTGAATTATTAGTCACCGAAGTGCGTAACCCTGCGTCTCCGTTGGTGATTGAGTCACCCGCAGCATCAATCGATATACAGGATGTTGCATCGGTGTTGCTGCGGTTGGAATTACTGGGTGTGGATGTTGGCAATCACTGGGAAGTTTTGGCACCGGTTTGTGCAGGGCGGGTGCATAACCACGGTAATGCCTTTGGTAATGTACACGATATTATGGTGTTGGCTGCAACTGGTCAGCTTGCTGAGGCAGATGAGCTGCTCAGCAGTATGCGGGAAACTTACCTGACGCGGGAAGGTTCGGTGGCTTTGTCTTATCAGGCAGCTGCGATTCCGGTGTGTGAAGCCGTATTGGCGCACAGAAAGGGTGATTATCAGGGCGTGCTTAGCTGGTTAAGTGGTGTGCGTCATGATCTAAATCTGATGGGGGCGAGTCATGCACAGCGTGATGTGTTTTATCAGCTATTGGTGTTTGCGGCGCGTCAGTTAGGCCGGAAAGATTTGTGTGCGGTTTATCTGCGTGAGATCACCCGGCTTGGCTTTGCCGGTGTTGAGGGGCGGATGGCTTATCAGGTATAGCTTACACTGCCTTTGCAATTTGCCACCGGAAAAGCAGAGAAAGCCAGTTTTACTCTGGTGTTGATGATGGAATTACTATGGCTGAATCCAGCGCGCTGATAACAAGCTGCCATCCTCACTATATTCAATTAGGGCTCTACGCAGTTGCCCACGTGGATGCTGAAACCAGTCCAATGACTGCACTTTTACCCGGATGACGCCAAAAAATGATTGCCCGCAGGCAGTTTCAGCTTCATCAGGCACTGCAGTCAGTATTTCCTGTGTATCCGGAGCGGTCAGTTCCAGGCCCGGTGGCCCACCGCAATAGCTGTGGCGCGTCCAGCCAGAGAGCTGATTCCAGGCAGCCTGATTGAGCTTTGAGTCAGGGGCATACAGAGTGGCATTTCCTTTCAGTCGTAGCTGTAAACGGGTTTCCGGAGCATAACCTAGCACCGTGAGCTGTGGTTTCGCCTGTAGCTCTGCCCATTTCTGACTGCGAATATCAGTGTGAAACTCCAGGGTGAGTTGTTTGCTATTAACTGCACGTAATACCAATAGCCGTGATTGTGGGTGACCATCGTGATCCACGGTCGACAGCGATAGATAATGCAGGGTGTCATCAGCGGTTTCTGCAGCAGCACATAAGCGATGCCAGGTCTCAGTATGTAGTTGTTGCAGTGATGGTGGGCTTGCTTGCGTCATTGTGAAGTTAATTCCGGTCGCAGAGGTGGAAATCGTTAAGCAATATCGGGTGGTATATTCGAAAATTTTTGCCATGCTGCTGAGCAGTGAATGTGTTCTAATGCAGGGTCACAACCACCTGAATCCGCATGGAAAACAGTCAACATGTTATACAATCTCAGTCTTTATATCATGGTTATTGCTATCTGGGGTTCGACCTGGTTATCGATAAAGTATCAGGTTAATGAGGTTGTCGTGACACAGGCGGTGTTTTACCGCTTTGCTCTGGCCGCAATGATAACTCAGCTGGCGTTGATTGCATTCCGCCGTTATCAGTCCTACCCGCTAAAACTGCATGGCTGGTTCGTATTATTTGGTTTTTGCCTGTTCTGTGCTAATTACTACCTGTTTTATATTGTCACCGGTATGGGCATCACCACGGGCCTGATTGCAGTGATGTTTTCCCTGATTACGGTGATGAATATCATAAATGCGCGGGTGTTTTTCGGCGAAAAAACCGACCTGCCACGTATCACAGGTATTGCACTGGGTTTTATTGGTATTTGTACGGTGTTCTATCAGGATATTTCTGCCTTGTTTACCGGGCAGGGCATGAACTACGGCTTATTGCTTGGCGTTATTGCGACTTACCTTGCTTCGCTGGGAAATATGGTGTCGAAGCGTTTGCAGTACCACAAAGTGGATGTATTAAATGCGAATGGCTGGGGGATGACCTACGGTGCGATGATACTGGGTGTTGTGGTGTTGTTATCACCGGAGCCACTGGGCTTTTCTACTTCGCTGAGCTTTATTGGCAATCTGCTTTACCTGGCGGTATTTGGCTCGATTCTGGCATTTTGGTTTTACCTGACCTTATTGGGGCGCATTGGCTCTGATCGTGCTGCTTACAGTACACTGGTTTTTCCAATGGTGGCGCTATGGTTGTCGTGGATTTTTGAGGACTTTGTCTGGACGAGCGAGACAGTGATTGGCTTCGGGCTGATTTTTCTGGGTAATCTGATCATTCTGCTCAAGTTTCCACGCAAGCGTACAGCAGCATTGAGCAGTTAGCATTTACGATATTTCTAATGTGAGGAGAAAATAATGAGCAGTGATTATACCCCGCCTAAGGTCTGGACATGGGATCAGGATAACGGCGGTAAATGGGCTGGTATCAACCGTCCGATTGCCGGGCCAACTCATGAGAAAACATTACCCGCCGGTGATAAACCGATGCAGCTGTATTCGTTGGGCACACCGAATGGTATCAAGATTACTGTGATGCTGGAGGAGCTGAAGGCTTTGGGTCATAACGGGGCGGAGTATGACCTGCATATTATTAATATCGGTGAGGGCGAGCAGTTTGGCTCTGACTTTGTCAAACTGAATCCGAACTCGAAGATACCCACCTTGCTGGATACCTCAAACACGCCATCTCAGGCTGTGTTTGAGTCCTGTGCGATCCTGCATTATCTGGCGGAGAAGTTTGGTGAATTCCTGCCGGAAAATGCTGTTGAGCGTACGGAATGTATGTCGTGGTTATTCTGGCAGGAAAGTAGTGCTTCCTTCCTCGGCGGTGGTTTTGGCCACTTCTACAGCTACGCGCCTTACCCGATGGAATATCCGATTAACCGTTATGCGATGGAATCCAAGCGGCAATTGGATGTATTGGATCGCCATTTAGCTGAGCGTGAATTCATGTGTGCGAGTGGGTATTCGATTGCCGACATTGCGATCTGGCCCTGGTATGGCCGGTTGGCATTAGGCGAGATTTATGATGCGGCGGAGTTTCTGGATGTGGCATCGTATAAAAATGTTGTGCGTTGGGCGCGGGCGATTGCGGTACGGCCTGCGGTGTATGCGGGTGTTTCAGCTTGAAAAATTGAGTTGTCCAGCCCTTTATACAACAAGGGCTGGAAATCGTTAATGTTTTTTCTGGTGCGGCAAGGGTGTTTGATGGAATTGTGAGAGACGAACAGTAAGCCTCAATGTTTATGCCACTTCTGTTTCAAACCCGGCAATATTTCGGTTGTCCTTACTAAATTCGACACCAATCAGATGAATTGGCTGTCCGAGTTCCCGGTACTTATCTGCATAACCCTTACGCTTAATCTGTTGTAATGCATTACCTTCCGGCACCAGTTCTACCACCTTAAACTCAAAAATATACACCTGTTCATTAAATTTCAGCGTCATATCAATCCGTCCAAGATTGGTGGCATCTTCTACGGTTATATCCAGCCCCAATGAGGCAAAGTAGGAATAAAACACACTGGCATAATAGCCTTCGTAATTTTGTATTTTGCTATTAGTGTACCAATGGTGAGGAATGCTGGCGAAGAAGCCGTGAAACAGGTTTTTCAGACCATTGAAGTCATTAACCATTAACAAACGATACAGCTGTCCGCTTTGGATGGCTTGTTCTGATTTATCTTTTACCAGACTCGACAGTAATTGTTCATTTAAACTTTGATAAACTTCACGATTTGGATAACCAAGTTGGTAAAACCGCTGCCCACCCAGGTTTTCCTCCTGCTTAATCGTCAAATAACCGGTTTGAAACAATAATGCTTCTGTTTCAATGACATCAACATCAAAACTGGACAACATGGCGGAACTGCTGAACAGATTATTTAGTTTTAGAGTGGCAATCTGTCGTTCGAACAGCAGGTTTACCAGGAAAGTTGGTGTCCCGGTTTCAAACCAGTAATTATCAAATTGTCTTTTGTCAAAGAGCTGGAGAATATCGAATGGATTATAGATTCCTTCCCCCCGCCAGTGATATCCATTATACCATTTCCGGATTTCATCACGATCCAGGTCATCCAGTTCTGTGGCAAACACCGTATCAATATCCAGATCGGTATATCCACAAATAGTTGCATAGCGTGGGTCAAGCGTAATGTCGTTCAGATTATTCAGGCCAGAGAAAATACTAACTTTTGAGAACTTACTTACGCCAGTGAAAAAACTAAATTTAATATGGGCGTCGTAGTCTTTAATGATGCCATAAAATCCGCGCAAAAAATCGCGATTCGCTTTGGCGACTTCAGGTGATTTTAAGGCATCCAAAATGGGTTTGTCGTATTCGTCTACCAGAATAACAACGCTTTGCCCCGTTTGTTGCTCAAGGTGACGAATTAATTCCCGCAAACGCCCCGGACAGGTTTGATTTCTTGGTTGATATTGGTATGTCTCGGCCAGATCCGCTAGTTGTTCTGTTAAATCCAGTGCCAACTGGCCCATCTGATTATAGCTGTTGCCTGAAAAACTAAAGCGCAACACCGGATAGCTGACTGACCAGTCCCACTGTTTTTCAGCAGCCAGTCCGTTAAACAGCGTTTGGTTGCCTTCAAACAATGCTTTCAGCGTATCCAGGAACAGGCTTTTACCAAAGCGACGTGGACGAGAAAGAAAATAGTGCTTACCTCCTTCCACCAAATCCAAGGCCAGTTGGGTCTTATCAACATAGTAATGGTTCTCCTCACGGATCTCACGAAAGGTCTGGATACCGATAGGGAGTTTTTTACGTTTTTGACTCATGGCGATGAATTCCGGTTAGGTTCTGTAGGATTTTACCATAAAGCAGACGCTGCCTTTTCCCATGAGCTACCCATGCATCTCTTCACCGCTGCAGGTACTTTGTGTTCTCCCCATTGAAGTCACTATTTGTCTCGCAGCTCTGGTGCTGACAACAGCAGCTTGAAACCGGTATAACAATGATCCTGTTCCGGCGCACTTTCAGTTAGAATACCTCCGACAAATATACAGCGAGCCTGAGCCATTAATGGTTCAGGTTCCATGACCGCCTGATATTAAGAGGAGAACCCGAATGAGTGATAAACCGATTGCCCTGATTACCGGTGGTGCGCAGGGTATTGGCTATGCCTGTGCTGAAGCGATTGCGGAAAATGGTGCACAGATTGTACTGGCTGACATTAATGCGGAAGGTGTGCAGGCTGCCGCAGAGAAAATGGGCAATAATACGCTGGCGATTGCCTGTGATCTTGGAGATCCGGATCAGATTCAGCAAATGTTTGACCAGATCGAAGAGCAGCGTGGGCCGGTGAGTATTCTGGTGAATAATGCGGGTATTGCCCGCCCCGGCGATTTGCTGGAAACCTCTGTTGAAGATTTCATGAGTGTGATTAATGTCAATCTGCTGGGTACGTTTGTGGCCTTACAGCGCGCGGCAAAAGGCATGGTGGCAAATAAGCTGGAAGGGGCGATTGTGAATATGTCTTCCATTAATGCGCAGGTGGCGATTCCGTCGATCTCTTCCTATTGTGCCTCTAAAGGTGGTGTGATGCAGTTGACGAAATCGGCTGCTCTGTCACTGGCTCCGCACAATATTCGTGTGAATGCTGTCGGGCCGGGTTCAATCGATACTGAAATGCTGGCGGGCGTTAATGCTAATCCTGAAGCGATGAAAACGGTTATGTCACGCACGCCGTTGCAGCGCATTGGTACACCGCGTGAGATTGGTGATGTGGTAGCGTTTCTGGCCAGTGAAAAGGCGAGTTATATTACCGGTGAGACCATCTATGTTGATGGGGGGCGGTTGGGGATGAATTATACCTGCTGATGTTGTAACTAATTCAGCTCACTGCTGGAAGCGCCCGTTTCTTCGTTAAAAAATGGTCATTTATATAAGCACGCTTTTCACAAAGCTCAGATATAAACTCACATTTTTTGCCTTGAACTGAAGGCTTCCAGCAGCAATCTATATCAGTTACGGTATTTTTCTAAATGATTGATTGTTGATGAATATTTTTAATCCGGGTGACCATCCGCATCGTCGTTATAATCCACTCAGCGGTGAGTGGGTGCTTGTCTCCCCGCAGCGGGGCAAACGACCATGGCAGGGGCAAGCCGAGACTTCTGAGCAGGAGGTACGTGTCAGCCATGATGCGGGTTGTTATCTGTGCCCGCGCAATGAGCGGATGGGTGGGCAGCAGAATCCCGATTATCGTGGTTGTCATGTGTTCGCTAATGATTTTCCCGCGTTGTTAACGGATACCCCTCAGGCTGAAAATACGGATCATCCCTTGTTGCGGAATCAAAGTGCACGTGGGTTAAGTCGGGTGATTTGTTATTCCGAGAACCACAGTTTGACATTGCCTGAGTTAACAACGTCGGAGATTAGCGGGATTATTGATACCTGGGTGGCGCAAACCAATGAGCTGGGAAAGGATTACCGTTGGGTACAGGTGTTTGAGAACAAAGGTGCGATGATGGGCTGTTCGCAACCACACCCGCATGGCCAGATCTGGGCCGGGGATTTCCTGCCGAATGAAATTGCACGCAAGGATCAGCATCTGCGTGAATATTGGCAGCAACACGGTACGAATCTGCTGCTGGATTATGTGCGTCTGGAAGCAGAAGCAGGCGAGCGTGTGGTAGTGGAAACGGCGCATTGGCTGGCGGTAGTGCCGTACTGGGCGATGTGGCCGTTTGAAACGCTGTTGCTGCCACGTACGGCGGTGGCGCGGTTTGATGCTTTAACGGCTGCGCAGCGAGAGGATTTGGCACTGGCTTTAAAACAGCTGACGACACGTTATGACAATCTGTTCCAAACCAGCTTCCCGTACTCTATGGGCTGGCATTATGCCCCGTTTGGGGTGGATGATCACGAAGATGACATAACGGATAATGTGAATTACTGGCAGCTCCATGCGGTGTTTTATCCACCTTTATTGCGCTCGGCAACCGTACGGAAATTTATGGTTGGTTATGAATTACTGGCTGAGGCTCAGCGTGATTTGACTCCTGAGCAGGCAGCGGAGCGATTGCGTGCGGTAAGTGGTGATCAGCATTATCTGACCGCACAGTAATTAACGCTATACGCCAATATTCAATCATTCGACAAGTGACGTGGTATATAAAAGCAATTTACCCATGGAGGATAGAGGTCTGCGACTTCTACAGTAAGCAATATGCAACATGATTTTCAACAGCTGGACACGCTGTTTCAACAGGCATTTCAGGTCGCTCCCAGCCATCATTTTGCGGCACCGGGGCGGGTTAATCTGATCGGCGAACATACCGATTATAATGATGGTTTTGTGCTGCCCTGTGCGATTGATCGCCATACTCTGGCTGCAGTAACACCTCGTGATGATCAGGTCGTGCGGGTGATGGCGGCTGACTATGAACAGCGTGATGAATTTTCTATTGCTGAGCCGGTTTCTCATCATGCTGAGCAGCCCTGGGCGAATTATATTCGGGGGGTGATTGCTGTCTTGCAACAACGGGGTTATGCGCTGCATGGCATGGACATAGCCATTAGCGGCAATATTCCGCAGGGGGCTGGTCTGAGTTCTTCAGCCTCACTGGAAGTGTTGATTGCTCAATGCTTCAGTACGTTATCTAATCTTAATTTATCGCCAACGGATATGGCACTGATCGGCCAACAGGCAGAGAATGAGTTTGTTGGCTGTATGTGTGGGGTGATGGATCAGCTGATCTCAGCCAGCGGTGTTGCCGGGCATGCCCTGATTATTGATTGCCGGAGTCTGGAAACGCAGCAGGTCATTATGCCGGATTCACTGAACCTGCTTATCATTGATTCCAATAAGCCGCATGCTCATGTTGACGGTGAATACAATACGCGGCGCAGGCAATGTGAGGCTGCCGCCGCGTATTTTGGTGTCAAAGCCCTCAGAGATGTGAATCTGGCAGAGCTGAAAGCGGCGACAGACCTGGATCCGATGACTGCGAAACGTGCATTCCATGTGGTGAGTGAAAATGAACGGGTGTTGGCTGCCGCAGAAGCGCTGGAGCAGGGGGATATCGCACAGCTATCGAAGTTGATGGCGCAGTCTCATGTTTCGATGCGGGATGATTTTGAAATCTCTGTGCCCGAAATTGACTGGCTGGTAGCGACAGTAAAGTCTTGTGTGGGTAAGCGGGGCGGCGTGCGTATGACCGGCGGTGGTTTTGGCGGCTGTGTGGTGGCGCTGGTGCCTGATGATGCTATTGAGCCGGTAAAACAGGCAATTAATACCGGCTATGAAGCGGAGTTTGGACTACAGGCAACGTTTTATTTGTGCCGGGCGAGCGGGGGCGTTGCCGTAGTCTGAATGAGGCGGTTATAGGCCTGTCATTTTAGCTCGCCATTTCTGTTCGGTGAGCTTCCACCAAATCCGCCATGCTATTAAACCGGAATTGATAGCTTGGCATTTCACCGGGTGTCATTGTTGCACCAAAGCCATCCTGATCATAACGCCGGTAGATATGACAGCAAGTCAGACCAAAGCGATTGGCCGGTTCATGGTCATGAAACATGCTTTCGGCAGTATGCAGAATTTCGTGTTTTTCAATGCCCTGAGTGGCCAGTTTTTCCAGCATGTACTCAAAGTTTCGCGCCGCCGGTTTGTAAGAGCCAACATCTTCGGCAGTGTAAATACCATCAAAATCAGACTGTAGCTTTGCCTGGCTATGCATAAAACTGTCGTTATCCGTATTCGTCAGCACGACGAGTTTGTAATGTTGCCGCAGGTATTTCAGTGCTTCAGCGGAATCAGGGAATGCAGGCCACAGTTTCACGCTCTGGCCATAATTCAGGCATTCCTGCCAGCTGACAAACACCCCCCATTGTTCAGCTAAACGACGATAAACCAGCGGCAACAAGTCCTGGTAACGCATGGCAGGGGTGTAATACTGCTGAGTGGATTCATGCAGGGCGTGGGCCTGTAGAATTTCATCGCGGCTTAGTTCCCGTTCCACCCGGTCAGTTAAAGGTTTTAACCCGGCAATCATGCCGCTCTCCCAGTCGATCAGCGTGCCGTATACATCAAAGGTCAGCACCTTAAAGTCAGATAATTGCATGGTTTTTCTCCACAAAAGTTCATTAACTCGGTGCATAGTGTATGGGGTTTGGCAGGTGCTGTCTTTGCCGGAACGGCGGGGTTATTTGCTGAGCTGGCGGAAGTGTTTTGGTGAATGCCCGAAGTGTTTGCGGAAGCGGTCGCTGAAAGCAGCAAGATTATTATAGCCCACCTGATCAGCGATCTGCTGAACGCTCAACCGACTGGTCTCCAGTAAACAGGAAGCTCGCTGCATGCGTTTGTCAGTGAGGTATTGCTGAGGTGTACAACCCAGTTCGCGGCGAAATAGCTCACTGAGTTGGCGTGAACTGAGATGAGCGATAACGGCAAGTTCTGACAGAGAAACCGGCTGACTGAAATGCTGATCAAGATAGGCTTTCGCAGTAGCAACACGCTTGTCAGCTGTGAGGTAATCACTGTAGCGCTCTGACAGTAGCCGGAGTAACAATAACGCCATTTGCCTTTTGCTGTGGAGACTGCTTTTTTGTTGCTCCAGCTGTGCTTTGAGGAAGGTGATGTAGTGAGTAAACGCTGTATCAAGCTCAATAAAGGCCGGAATATGGTGGAATGTCGGGAACAGGCGTTGGGTAATATCGGCGACAACAAAACAATTATCACCGGTTGAGGTGAAATGATGTTCCTGTCTGGCAGCAATAACCGCAGCCCGTTGTGAACACACATCACCCTCAGCACCCGCCACATCCATGGCCAGCACACCTGTTATCGGCAACACCAGCTGATGATGGTCATGGTGGTGCTGTTGCACCTTTGTGTTGTAACTGCGTAGCTCCAGTGTTGTGCCTGATGTATCCATAAACGGGATTTTAACACGGCTATGAGTCTTCACGCGCTTTACAGCAAATTGTTAGCAGTCGTTTTTTGTCAATATGAAGAATCTGACTCAAGACCTTCGTATACCAGTTTGATAATGTTTGACGCCTGTTTTATCTGCTGTTCACTTAAGCCCTCTGCAAGATTATTTGCCCATGCGGCCTGAACTTCATCAACTTCGACCATCATCGCTTTGCCAGCTTCGGTCAGTGCTATTAAGGGGGCTCTTTTGTGGTCGATATTCTCTTGAAAAGCGACTAAGCCAAGGTTTTCCAGATCGTTGACAATACGCTGCACACCTTGTCTTGCAAGCCCCATCCGTCTTGCAATTTGTGCAACGGTTAGCAGTTCCTTGGAAATAGGCCCCAGTACTTGCCAGCGGGCGCTTGTAAGGCCAAAAGGCTTGGTAAGTTTATTGCCAGAGGTTAGCAGGGCGCCATTCAAACGAAATATTTCCAGGATCAGGCCCGTCAAAGCTTCTCCTTCATTAGTATGTTTCATCATCAGAATGTTGCCTATATGAAAGCATGTTGTCAATCTTTCGGTGGTTTATATAACCGTATTGACCTGGCTTGCAGAGCTTGATGCATTGAGCCGTTTGACCCTGAAAGCCTTTCGACTGAATTTATTAGGAACAATTGATTATGTCTGGATTTAAAGAAATGAATGATGTGGTTGGCCTGGCTGACCAAATGCAATCGAATGAAGATGGCTCCATCGTCCTTATCAATGTATTTACTATCGATCCGGCGGATGAAGAAGCATTACTTGCTGCATGGGCACACGATGCGGCTTTTATGAAAGCCCAGCCCGGTTACATCTCAACGCAGATGCATAAAGGCGTTGCCGGTAGCCAAACCTATGTGAATTACGCTGTATGGGAAAGTGTTGAGAGCTTCCGTAATGCGTTTACTCAGCCGGAGTTTCAAAAACGCATCGCGGCTTATCCTGCAAGCGCAACGGTATCACCCCATTTGTTTAAAAAGCTGGCTGTTTCCGGCCACTGTGTCGCCTGATTTTAAGGAGCAATCATGAAAAACAGAATCATGCTAGGCGTACTCGCCGTCTTATTGTCAGGGTTTGTCGTTATCAGCAATGCGCAAACGACTGCGAATGAAGAAAGCTCAGTGACTCTGATTAATCCATTTGAAGTACCTGCGGATAAGCTCGATGCCACTGTCAGTATGTGGGA
>JBMZDK010000007.1:0-39037 GCA_049614265.1 Thiolinea sp. | reverse complement strand
AACGACACCCGAAACTCTTCAATCATCCAACGATATTCGCGCAATTCCGGCGTTACCACTTTTGTCTTCTTACGCATCTCCTTATATCGATCCCAGTATGGCTGCACCTGTACGCGCAATGACCGATCTTTTCCTGGAGCATCCGCCAGTTTTTCCAACCGTCGTTGCACACCTTTCAGGTAACGCGCCAAATTACGCAGGGCATCTGCATCCATCTCTTCCAGAAAGCCAACATAAACCAAATGGCCGAGCTGATCATTAATATCATTAAGCGCTTCCAGCCAAGCGGGCTGAACCTGGCCTTTGAGCTGCTTGCGGATGGCATGGTAAATTTCAAATGCCGGTGCCAATAGACGCCCCAATTCCTGCGCCTCAGAAAATAAGGACTTGCGCCCCTCAGTCAACGCATGCTCAAAGTCACCCTGCTGGCGAATATCCAGATAATCCGCAAATGCCTGCCGGAATGCATAGTGGGCAATACTTGCTTTCAGCTCTTCACACTTACCGGTAGCAGCATAATGCATACACAGCTTCTGCATCACTACCACCTGTTTAGGAATCGACTTCAACTCATTTGGCGAAGCAAGCATAAACAGGCGCAATACACCCATACGATGCATTCGCCTTGCCTCTTCCTGATTATCAAACAGTTTAATTGCCACCGTTTGCTTCGCATCAATCAACGCAGGCCAGGCATGCAACTTCATACCATTCATATCGAGCTGATGTGTATCCGGTAAGTCACCAAAGTCCCATTTCGTCAACCCCTGTTTTTCAACCGTATGCACGGGTTGCTGTTTTAATTCCTGTTTTGCCTGTTGTTGCACCTTGCCACGCAATGCCAGCCAGTTGCGACCGGTTTTTACCACCACACCCGCATCATCAACCACCTCAAACCGCATCAGCAAATGATCTTCAAGTATCACCTGTTCCCAGACATCATCATCAATCCGCGTACCACTCATGCGCAATAACTGCTGTCCTACTGCCTGCTGTAAGTTTACCGTTTCACTCGGTTCAATCGCTTCCAGGCAAGCCCGGGCATAATCTGGCGCGGGTACAAACTGCTTGCGAACCTGTTTCGGCAAACCGCGAATCAGCGCGGTCACCTTATCCTCCAGCATGCCCGGCACTAAATATTCAAAACGCACGGCTGACAGCTGATTCAGTGCTAATAGTGGCACGCGCACCGTTACCCCATCGTCTTCCGCATTTGGCTCAAAGTGATAGCGCAATGGCAAAATCATCCCCTGTACTGCAATGCTATCCGGGTATTGCCCACTACGTTCCAGTCCGGCATCACGCTGCATCAGGTAATCGCGACTCAGAAACAACAGCTTTGAATCCTTCGACTCCGCTTTTTTACGCCAGCGCTCAAACGAATGCCGGTTATAAACAAACGCTGGTATCAGTGGGTCAAAGAAGTCATACAGCAACTGCTCATCCACCAGAATGTCGCGTCTCCGCCCTTTAGCTTCCAGCGTTTCAATGTCTGACACCAGCTGAGCATTATGTGCAAAAAACGGGGCATTAGTACGGTACTCACCATAAACCAGCGCATGACGGATAAACAGCTCACGGCAGGTCTTTGGATCAATGCGGCCATAACTTACCTTACGTCGTGGCGTGATGGTGATGCCATATAATGATGTGCGTTCGAATGCTGCTACGTCAGCTGGTTTCTGCTCCCAGTGTGGTTCGGTATAGTTTCGCTTTAACAGGTGCGCACCAAACTCTTCAACCCATTCCGGCTGGATCTTCGCGACAGTACGGGCATAGAGCTTTGACGTTTCTACCAGTTCAGAAGCCATCACCCACTGCGGCGATTTTTTGCGTAAACCTGAGCCGGGAAAAATGAGGAATTTGCGACCATTAGCACCAAGATACTCACGATCTTCATCTTTTAAGCCGATATTGCCAAGCAAGCCGGAGAGAAGGCTACGGTGGATACCGTTATAGTCGAATTCAGGTTTTTCATCCTCGTCATTTGCAGGAGTGGGTATAGGTTGGGGGCGTTTCAAAATCGTCCCTCCAAACCCTAACTCCAACAGCGTAGACCGCACCTGATGCTGAATATCAAACCATTCCTGTAAACGTACCCAGGATAAAAACTCACGCTTACACATCTTACGATACTGGCTTTTTGACAGTGCTTTTCGCTGTGCATGCACATAATCCCAGAGCTTCAGCAAACTCAAAAAGTCGGATTCCTTGGTTTTAAAGCGTGCATGGCTTTCATCCGCAGCCTGCTGTTTCTCCAACGGACGCTCGCGCGGATCTTGTATCGCCAGCGCTGAAACAATCACCAGCAACTCGGGCAACACGCCTTCTTTTTCTGCTGTCATCAACATACGTCCCAGACGCGGATCAATGGGCAGCTTTGCCAACATACGCCCGGTCTGAGTCAGATTGTAATCCTTGTCAACAGCCCCCACTTCAAACAGCAACTTGTAACCATCACGAATCAGGCGAACATCCGGTGCTTCCACAAACGGAAATTTCTCAATGTCGCCCAGCTTCATTAACTCCATTTGCAGGATGACGGAAGCTAAGTTCGTACGCAGAATTTCCGGCTCGGTAAACTCCGGGCGCGCCTCATAATCCTCTTCAGTGTATAAACGAATCGCGATACCCGATGAGACACGCCCACAACGACCGGAACGCTGATTGGCCGAAGCCTGTGAGACTTTTTCTATTGGCAGGCGCTGCACACCTGCACGCCAGGAATAACGGGAAATGCGGGCTGTACCCACATCAACGACATACTTAATACCAGGCACAGTCAGCGAAGTTTCCGCCACATTGGTAGCTAACACCACACGACGACGGGCATGTTGTTCAAACACCCGATGCTGTTCTTCGGCAGATAGGCGGGCGAACAGTGGCAAGGTATCAATATTCGGCGGCAGGTGTTTACGCAACGCTTCTGCCGTCTCACGAATCTCACGTTCACCGGGCAGGAACACCAGGATATCGCCATTACCTTCCCGACACAGCTCATTCACTGCATCTAATACCGCCTCGGTTTGATCACGCTCATCTTCACCTTCGACATCAATCAACGGTCGATAGCGTAGCTCCACCGGATAAGTTCGGCCTGAAACCTCTATAATTGGTGCGTTAGTAAAATGATCAGAGAAACGCTGTGGGTCAATAGTGGCTGAGGTAATGATTAGCTTTAAGTCACGCCGCCGGGGCAACAGCCATTTCAGGTAACCCAGCAGAAAATCAATATTGAGGCTGCGTTCATGCGCCTCATCAATAATTAAGGTGTCGTATTGATTCAAAAAGCGATCTTGCTGAATTTCCGCCAGCAAAATACCATCCGTCATCAGCTTGATATAGCTGTTCTTATCGCTTTTATCGGTGAAGCGGACTTTATAGCCCACCTGCTTACCCAGCGGGCTATGCAGCTCTTCAGCGATACGAGCCGCAACGCTACGGGCAGCAAGGCGTCGTGGCTGAGTATGACCGATAAAGCCATTAATCCCTAAACCGGCATCCAGACACATTTTCGGTAACTGCGTGGTTTTCCCGGAACCGGTTTCACCACAAATAACAATGACCTGGTTTTCACGGATGGCTTTGATAATTTCATCACGCCGCTGCGCTACCGGCAGATCAGCGGGGTAATCAGGTACCGGTATATTTTGCTGGCGCAGGAGCCGACGCTGTGCTGAGGCTTCCGTTTTTCCCAGCCACTCTTTAAGCTTCACAGCGTCCGGTTTATTTTCCAGTCGTTGTAAATCACGACGCAAACGAAAGCGATCGGCTCCCATGCAAGCTGATAGTTTTTTACGTAATGCGCGCTGATTTTGATTGGATTTATCGCTCACGACAGGTCTGAGTTCCGAACAAACAAGCTATTTTAACGCGGCTACTCTATAAGACAAACCCAGGTATCACAAATGCTGCACCGGTGACGAAACAGGCAGCTTGGAATCAGGAAAATCCGTTTTTTGCATTAATCCCGGTAAACCGTCGTAACCCCAGGGTTCTCCTCACCACACAGCTGGAAATCAACCCGGTTGTAACCCTCACGCTTCGCTCGTTGCAGCGCACGATCTGCTGTACTTAGTAATACAGCCGGATACAATACTTCGCTGAATTCGCCATCATCCCGCCCCTCATAGCCAGGATTCACGGTTGGAATGCACGATGAAACACCAATGGATACCGTAATGGCCTGATCCGTATTGAGCGGATTATTTAATTGCGCCTGCTCTACTTCCGAACGCAGCTGTTCTGCCATTTTAATCGCCTCTTCCAGCTCAGTGCCGGGAAGTAAAGCCACAAATTCGGCGCGGCCATAACGCGCCAATGTATCTGACCCTCGCCGGGCAACAGCTTTCAGGCAATGAGTAATTACCCGTAAATACTGATCGCTGATATTAGTGCCGTCTTTGATTTCAACTTTTGCAAAATGATCGATTTCTATTAAAAGCAAAGATAAGTTATGACCTTCCCTGGCCGAACGTCGCCACTCTGTTTTAAAAGTCTTATCAAAGTGGCTCCGGTTAATTAACTGTGTAACCGGATCGGTATGCACCTGTTCCAACAAAGCTTGCTGTGTTGAAAATAAATGATGGAGTATTTGGGAAAAAATATGTGTCACCAGTACGCTGATACCGATAAACGCTATAACCACCAGGCTGAGTAAATTAGATTTCAACCCCTCCTGTAATGCAAACATCAGCGTAATCGGCAGCAGCAACAATGCGAGCTGAGTATAAAACTCTACCCTGGAAATCACCATCATGGGCCAGACGGATAAGGTAATAATGATGAGCAAGCAAAGGTGAATGGCCTGGCCGGTTGGTTCTTCACAAAAAAGAATGACGCCTGAAATCCCCCAAACCGTACACAGCAACATGTTGATGAAGCGATAACGCTGCATAATTTCCATGATTTGCTCATGCGCCATACTACGGCTTCTGGCAAAACGGCTTTTAGTCATCCAGCAGCTAATTGCCAGAATCACTACTGCAACATACCAGACCACAGCCAACACGGTTGAAACACTGGCTTTCATCCACAACAAAGTGCATAACACAGTAGCGGCCAGCACATGAAGCCAAAAGTAAACCACGCCATACTGACGCAAAAAATCCAGCTGCTCCTGCGCCATAACCATGGGCAAGAGGTCAAACTGACCGGTATAACGTTGAGTTTTGTCCATTAAATAAGCACAACACCATTGGGGTTCACTACATTATTATATAATAGATGTTTTGTGGGGAATGGCACGACCCATGTTGCGGAAATACGTCATTAACGGACATTTCATGCTGTAATAGCGCTATCAAAATCATAAGTAAAAACAACGAATCAACCCACTGATTCCACGTTTTCAACAAGGAGCTTTTATGTTTCCGTCATTTGCACTTGCGATACTCGTCTTAATTATCCTGCTCATTTTTATGGGCGTCAAAATGGTACCTCAGGGTTACACCTACACCATTGAGCGCTTCGGCCGTTATGTTCGCACCTTACAGCCCGGTTTAGGCCTGCTGATTCCTATCATTTATCGCGTAGGTCATAAGGTCAATATGATGGAACAGGTTCTGGATATCCTGCCGCAACAGATCATCACTGCTGACAATGCGAATGTCACCGTGGATGGTGTTGTGTTCTATCAAATTTTTGATCCGGCTAAATCATCCTACGAAGTCAATAACCTGGAACATGCCATCCTCAACCTGACCATGACCAATCTGCGTTCAGTCTGTGGTTCTTTCCAGCTGGATGATTTGCTAAGCAAACGTGATGAAATTGGGGCACGACTGCTAAATATCGTTGATGATGCAACAAATGCATGGGGTGTAAAGGTACTACGGGTAGAAATTAAAGATATAAACCCACCGGGTGAGCTGATCAATGCGATGAACTTACAGATGACAGCAGAACGCAAGAAACGCGCACAAATTACTGAGGCTCAGGGTTTAAAAGAATCTGAAATCCTGGAAGCAGAAGGTGCTAAAACGGCAGCCTTCCTGCGAGCCGAGGCACGTGAACGTGAGGCGTTGGCGGAAGCAAAGTCCACTAAGATGGTATCTGAGGCAATTGCTCAGGGTGATGTACAGGCACTCAATTATTTCGTTGCACAGAAATATGTCGAAGCGCTGGGTAAATTTGCAGACTCTGAACAGCAGAAAACCATTTTCATGCCACTGGATAGCAGCAGTGTTATCGGCTCTATCGGCAGCATTAGTGAGCTATGGAAAGAAACCAAACAAAACAACGACCGAGGGTAAACGATGGAAGTATCATCATTTCTAAATGAACCGATCCAGTTTTGGTACTGGTTGATCCTCGGTGTGGTTTTCCTTGGCCTGGAAGTACTGGCACCGGGCGCAATCCTGATGTGGTTTGGTGCCGGGGCCATAGTAACCGGTTTACTCATGTGGCTCTTGCCTGATCTGGCGATTGGCTGGCAGTTGCTGCTTTTTGCTGTGGTGTCCGGTATCAGTGTATTAGCCTGGCGTAACTCAAGTTTTTTCAGTGAAGAAAGCACACCACCACCCGACCCAAACCTGAATAACCGCCTGCAGAGTTATGTCGGCAGAGAATATACCCTGTCCGAAGCAATTACTAACGGGCGTGGCTCAGTTCGCGTGGTTGATTCCAACTGGCGGGTACAGGGCAAAGATATGCCGCAGGGAACCCGGGTTAAAGTAGTGGGTGTTGATGGAATTACCTTTCTGGTTGAAGCGTTAGATTAATGGTATTTTTGCAGCAGAATTTAACAGATTACCCACACATACCACCGGAATCCCTTTTATGAGCGTTAGTGATGACAGTCAGCGCATGATTTCCCCTCAGGGTTCGCACGAAGAAGAGCGGGTTGATGAACAAATCCGTCCACGTCGCCTGAAAGACTATATTGGCCAACCCACCGTACGTGAACAAATGGAAATCTTCATCGGCGCGGCGTTGGGGCGTGGTGATGCACTTGATCATACGCTGATTTTTGGTCCCCCCGGTCTGGGCAAAACCACGTTGTCGAATATTATTGCCCAGGAAATGAACGCTAACCTGCGACAGACTTCTGGGCCGGTACTGGAAAAAGCCGGGGATCTGGCCGCACTGCTGACTAACTTAGAACCCCATGATGTGCTGTTTATTGACGAGATCCACCGCCTTAGCCCGATGGTCGAAGAAATTCTCTATCCGGCCATGGAGGACTTTCAATTAGATATCATGATTGGAGAAGGCCCGGCAGCACGCTCAATCAAACTGGACTTACCCCCCTTTACGCTGGTAGGAGCAACAACCCGTGCGGGTTTGCTCACCTCCCCCCTGCGTGATCGGTTTGGTATTGTGCAACGACTGGAATTCTACAATGTCAAAGACCTGGCCTACATCGTCACCCGCGCTGCGGGAATTCTGAATGTACCAATCGATGATGATGGCGCTTATGAAATTGCACGCCGGGCCAGAGGTACCCCACGAATTGCTAACCGACTGTTACGACGTGTACGTGACTATGCACAAATTAAAGGTGATGGCCTGATCACCAGTGACATGGCCGATAAAGCGCTGAACATGTTGAATGTTGATGAGCAGGGCTTTGATCATATGGATCGCCGCTTGTTACTCGCAATGCTGGAAAAGTTTGATGGCGGGCCGGTAGGAGTCGATAGTCTTGCAGCAGCCATTGGTGAGGAGCGAGGTACCATTGAAGATGTGCTGGAACCCTACCTGATCCAACAGGGTTTTATGATGCGTACACCCCGGGGGCGAGTGGCTACACGCCATGCCTGGCAGTACTTTGGAATGAACATGCCCAACGATCAACAGACCAGTGAGCCTGAAGCAGGCACAAATTTTGGCCTGTTTGGAGATTAGCTGAGATTAAATTAACTCAGGAATCCGCATCAAATCCTTCTCGTTAACACAATGTGTGGCGGCATCCTGTAAAACAGGTTTTGCACAAAATGCAATCCGTGTTCCGGCACGCTCAAACATACTGAGATCATTTGCACCGTCGCCAATAGCCATGGTTTCTGCTTCGGAGATACCTAACAAACTTTGCAGTCGCTCCAGCATGTCACCTTTGGAGTGACTGAACATCATATCACCACCGACCAGACCGCTTAGTTCACCATCACGAACATGCAGGATATTAGCAAAATCAGCATCAAACCCCAGTGCTTTACGGCCCAACGTTGTCGCTGGCCTAAAGCCGCCGCTAAAGCAAATTACAGTAATACCACGTGATTTCAATTCCGTAATACAGTCCTTCGCACCGGGCATATAAGGCAAACCAGCAAACACCTCATTCGCCACCGCCTCAGACAAACCTTTAAGTAGCGAAACCCGTTGCTGCAAACTTTCAAAAAAATCCAGTTCACCCTGCATAGTACGCTCAGTGATATTGCTGACTTCTTTCGCTTTACCATAGGCTGCGGCGAGAAAGTCGATAGTTTCTCCGTCCATTAAGGTGGAATCGAAATCGAAAACGGCCAGGCGGATCATCTGTGATTTGCTCAGGTAATTATTCGGGGCAGGGAGTCTAACACATAACAACTATCCAATTACGCTGTTCTCTAATAGCGCATGGGTTCTTAATAACGGCAATGGTAACATTACTTACCCGTATTTCTCACAAGGCATAAAGATAATGACCCAACGAAAGATCCTCCTAACCGGTATCAGTCGTGGCTTAGGCCACGCTTTAGTCGATGGCTTTATCCAGGCAGGCCACACTGTCTATGGTTGTGCCCGCAGTCAAAGCCCGGTCAATGAACTTCAGCAACAGTATGGCACTCCTCATCATTTTTCAGCCGTAGATGTATCAGATAATCATGCCGTTACATCCTGGGCAAATCAGATCATTACTGAACATGGTGTGCCTGACCTGTTAATCAATAATGCTGCCATTATCAATCCTACAGCCAATCTCTGGGAGATTTCACCAACTGATTTTCACCAGCTTATCGATGTCAATATTAATGGCGTTTACCATGTCTTGCGTGCCTTCCTGCCTGCGATGCTTGAACAGCAAAAAGGAGTAATTGTAAACCTGAGCAGTGGCTGGGGACGTTCAACAGCAGCCGGGGTTGCACCTTACTGTGCCAGTAAATTTGCGATTGAAGGCTTAACTAAAGCACTGGCACAGGAATTACCGACCGGGATGGCTGCAATTCCGCTTAGCCCCGGTGTTGTCAATACCGATATGTTACAAATAGCGTTTGGTGATGGTGCCAATGACTGCATTGACCCGAAAAGCTGGGCAGCAACTGCGGTGCCCTTCCTTCTCGGCTTAGGCAGCAAAGATAATGGCTTATCACTAACAACACCTTAAAATTAAAAGTTATTTTCAGATTACCATTTCTTAATCCATGGCTTGTCTCCTATGCGTTCAACCAAGGCTTCTGCTATCCTTCCTGCATGAAAAATAACGCGTTTATTCTACCCATACGGGTGTATTACGAAGACACAGATGCAGGGGGCGTGGTTTATCACAGCAACTACCTGAACTTTATGGAGCGGGCGCGAACAGAGTTATTGCGCGAACTGGGCTATGATCAGGATGTACTGGCGACGGAGCTTGGGGTTTTGTTTGTGGTACGTAGTATCCAGTTGGACTACCTGAAAGCTGCGCGGTTTAATGAGCAGTTGATCGTCTCGACTTCAATCGCCAAACTGGCAAGGGCAAGCGTGGTCTTCCAACAGGATATCAGACGCATTGATAAACACGCCCGGACTGCAACACATCAGGACAACGAACATTTAACCTCCGCACAGGTAAAAGTCGCTTGTGTCAATGCAGCAAGCTTTAAGCCCATGGCCATCCCTTTACCCATAAAAGGTGCATTAAACGGTGAAAACTGATTTATCCATTGTTGAATTGATTTTAGATGCCTCACTGGTCGTACAAATCGTAATGGGGTTACTGGTGTTAGCTTCCTTACTATCCTGGGCACTGATTCTGGTAAAAACCGGCAAAATCAAACGTGCACGCAGGGAGGCAGAGCGGTTTGAAAACCGTTTCTGGAGTGGTATCTCTCTGAAATCACTTTATGACGAATTGAGCCAAAAGCCAGAGCGTCAAGGCCTGGAACGCATTTTTTATGATGGTTTCCATGAGTACAAACGCGATCTCAGCAGCGGTAGCGGAGTGCACTTAACCCGCGTTGATAGCGTTCAGCGTGCTATGCGGGTGGCCACTTCCAAGGAAGTTGATAGTCTGGAACAAAACCTGGCATTTCTGGCAACTGTTGGTTCTACCAGTCCTTATGTTGGTCTGTTCGGTACTGTATGGGGGATTATGAACTCCTTTATTTCACTCGGTAAGATGCAGCAGGCGACACTGGCTGTAGTAGCTCCGGGTATTGCTGAGGCACTTATCGCCACGGCTATTGGTCTGTTTGCCGCTATTCCGGCGGTTATCGCCTATAACCGGTTTAATGATCATATCGATCGTCTGGTAGTGCACTATGATAATTTCCGGGAGGAATTCACAGCACTCCTGGAACGGCATGACGCGATGAAACGGGCCAAATCATGAGTACACGTACCGCCCGACGCCACCGCAAATCCATGGCGGAAATGAACGTCGTCCCCTACATTGATGTCATGCTGGTGTTGCTGGTTATTTTTATGGTCACCGCGCCAATGATGCAGGCCGGGGTTGAAGTCGACATGCCGGATGCAACAGCAAAACCACTGACTGCGAATAATCAACAGGAACCTTTGATTATCTCTGTGGATCAAAACGGACAGTACTTTTCACCCGACGGCGCTGAAATGGGTATTGCGGGTATTGCAGCTTATATAAATGGTCAAATGGCTGAGCCATCCGGACAACGACCAATTTATATAAGAGCAGATTCGGGTGTCGAATACCGATATTTGATGGATGTCATGGTCGCAGCACAAAAGGCGGGAGCAAAAAAGATTGGCCTGATGGCTGACCCTCTTGCTGCAACAGAGCAATAGAGAATGACACAGCAGTCTGTAAACAAATACTGGTGTGTGGAATAACGAAACATGTTTAAAGAGATTCTGAAAAATCCTGTTGCCTTATTCTGGGCCATTGTATTGCATATTATTATTGCAATATTACTTCTGATCGGCCTGAATTCGAGTAAAGCACCGGCAACACCCGGTACAGTCGAAGGCGTGCAGATTATTGGTTTAGAGCCTGCTAACAACGACAACAATGAACCGGTTTACTCTGATAACCCGGAAATAGCCCCACCGCCGCCAAATACCTCTGAGAAAAACAATACTACGGAACAGCAGGAACAAGCTGCCACCAAAACCGTACAACAAAGCCAGCGGGAAGAAAAAGCCAGGAAACTCACAGAGGCAAGAGCCAAACTGGAAAAACAACAAGCAGAAAAAAAAGCACAACAAGAGCGCGAAAACGCCCGTAAGCAGGAGGAAGCTGCCGCAAAACAAAAGCAGGCGGAATTAGAAGCTGAACGTCAACGTATTGCAGCGGAGCAACGCGCACAGACCGAAGAACGTAAAAAAGCCGAACTGGAAGCAGCACGCCTGAAGCAGGCACTGGAAAAACAACGTTTGGAAAATGAACGTCTGAAAGCTAAGGAAGAAGAACGACAACGTGAACAGGCTGCCCGGCAACAACGTGAAGAACAACGCCGCCGTGAACTGGAAGCTGAGCGGGTCAAACAGGAAGCAATTGAGCGCGAATTAGCCGAAGAACGACGTAAAACGGAAGAGGCACAGCAACAAGCTGAATTAGCACGCCAGGAACGTGAGGAAGCTGCACGAAAACTGGAGGAAGACCGCAAACGTTGGGAAGCTAACCAAAAAACCTTACGCGAATTGCAGGAGCGTGAAGCACGACAACAAGAGCGTATTCGCCGGGCTGAAGAACTGGCCAGACAGGCACAAGAAGAAGAAAGACAAAGAGCTGAAGCAGTAAAACGTCAGCAAGCTGAAGAAAAGGCCCGCAAAGCAGCAGAAGAAAAGCGTAAAGCTGAGGAAGAGCTGGCAAGAAAAAAAGAAGAATTCCGCAAACGCTGGGAAGCCGAGCAGGAAGCAAAGAAAAAAGCTGCTGAAGAAGAAAAACGCAAAGAAGAGGCTGAGAAAAAACGTATTGCGGAAGCTAAACGCAAAGCTGAAGAGGAAAAGAAGCGCAAAGCTGCCGAAGAACTGGCAAGAAAAAAAGCAGAGTACCATGCTCGCTGGAAAGCCGAACAGGAGCGAAAGAAGAAAGAAGCAGAAGAAGCACGCAAACGGGAAGAAGCTGAGAAAAAACGTATTGCAGAAGCCAAGCGCAAAGCTGAGGAAGAAGAAAAACGCAAGGCAGCTGAAGAACTGGCACGCAAAAAAGCGGAATACCACGCCCGCTGGCAGGCTGAGCAGGAAAAGAAAAAACAGGAAGCCGAGGCTGCCAGGCAACGCGCAGCCGCAGAGAGAAAGCGCGCTGAACAGGAACGTCAGCTAGCGGAAATCCGCCGCCAACAGGAGCAGGCACAAGCTCAGCAACGTGCAAGGCAACAGGCTGAACAACGTCGGCAACAGGAAGAACTGGCCCGTCAGCAGTCTATTGCGCAAGCCGGGAACAATGGTGGCGCCATTCAAAATAATTCGGATGGCTTGCAACAGGCGGCGTTAGCCTGGGGAAATCAAATTCGCCGCCATGTCAGTTCAAACTGGATCGAACCGGTGGACACTTTTGGTATGCAGGCCGTGGTTTCACTAAACATCCGACCACCCGGATTTATCGGCCAATTACGGGTTACCCAGTGTAATGGCAGCCAGCAGTTTTGTGACTCTCTTATCGCGGCATTGCGCAAATCAGAACCGTTTCCGCGTCCATCCAGCCCGGAACTCTATAATCAAAACCTGAAGTTGATCTTTGAGCCATAGCCATGAAAAATAAAACCCTCCCCCTGATATTCTTCATCACAGCATTATTATTCGCATTTAGTGCCCGCGCTGAACTGGTGATTCGTATTACTGACGGCGTAAAGGACGGAATACCCATTATGGTCATTCCGTTTCCGGGCAGCCGTACCGCCACCATTATTGAAGATGATTTACAACGTAGCGGCCAGTTTACGCTGATTGATCCCGCACGTGCCGCACAACCTATGTTATTTGGCCAGCCATTTCAGAAAGTCCTGCTGAAGAACAGTGGCGCAGAATATGTTGTGGTTGGCCGACCCGGTAATGGCCTTGAATTTGAAATTATCAGCGCTGCCACTGGTCAGCGGGTTGCTGCCTACAATGTACCACCACGCGTCAACCCTCGCCGTATGGCACATCAGGCTGCTGATGCTATATTTGAACGCCTCACCGGAACACGCGGAGCCTTTGACACCCGCCTCGCTTATATTTCCGCAACCGGCCCGGCAGGCAACCAGACTTATCGCCTGATAGTGGCTGAAGCCGATGGTCATAATCCGCGCACAGTACTAACCTCCGACAAACCGGTAATGTCACCAACCTGGTCACCAGACGGACGCAGGTTGGCCTACGTTTCTTTTGAGAGCGGGCGCTCAGCCATTTACGTACAGGACTTAAACTCCGGTAGCGCACAAGCGATTTCCACCCAAGGCGGCATGAACGGTGCACCAGCCTGGTCACCGGACGGCAGCAAAATTGCCATGAGTCTGTCCCGGGAAGGAAATGCAGATATCTATGTCGTCGGGGCCACTGGTGGTACACCACGGCGAATTACTACCTCACGCGGCATTGATACCGAACCAAGCTGGGCCAATGTCAACACACTGGTTTACACCTCAGATCAGGGTGGGAAACCACAACTTTACCGGACATCAATTGCCGGTGGTAATGGTTCCCGTCTAACCTTTAACGGCAGCGAAAATTCTGCCCCCAGCGTAATTGGCAATTCTGTTGCCATGGTTCGACTCAATGGGAATGTTTCGCGTATCGCCGTTATGAACGCCGCCAGCAAAGGCACTGTCATGGTATCGCGCGGTGGTCGTTACGATGAATCGCCTTCTCTGGCACCAAATGCCGGCATGGTCATCTACTCCACAGAAGTCAACGGACGTGGTGTTCTGGCCATTGCCAGCAGTAATGGCAAAGCACGGCAAATTCTGTCAGCCCAGGAAGGTCATGTTCGTGATGCAGCATGGTCACCCTACCTGAACTAACCTGTATAGATAATTGAAAATAGCAGAGGCAACAGACATGAAGATCAAACTTATTATCAGCTGCATGGCAGTATCTGCACTCCTGATTGGTGGTTGTACTACACAAACGAATAAGCCACCACCGGGCACAGGGCATACCGGCCCGATCAGCAATGGTCAGGATGGAACCGGTGGTCAACAATACTCCGGAACAGGTAATGGCTCCGGGTCTGCTGCCAATGGCGGAAATGGCACAGGCAGCAATGTACAGGGAGGTGGCTCAGGCGGGCTGGGTTCCGGTACAGGCAACGGTTATGGCAATAACCAAAATGGTACAGGTGGTTCAGGCTCCGGAAATGGCTACGGCCAGAATAACGCAGGCAGCAGCAATCAGGGTGGTTTTGGCAGCGGTTCAGCTTATGGTGGCAACACCAAAGGTTCCTATACACCAGCTGATTTACGTGACCCGCGCAGCATACTGGCTCAGCGTATTATCTATTTTGATTATGATAAATCATCGATCAGACCAGAATATCGCCGAATACTGGATGCACATGGCTCTTTATTAGCAGATTTTCCGGAATTAAACGTTAGATTAGAAGGTCATGCAGACGAACGCGGCTCACGGGAGTACAATGTTGCCTTATCAGAGCGCCGGGCTTATTCGGTGCTGGATTATCTGAAGATTAAAGGCGTAAAGGCCAGCCAGGCTGATATTGTGGGATATGGCGAGGAGGTACCCGCAACATTCGGGCACGGGGAAAACTCATGGAGCAGGAACCGGCGGGTTGAGATCATTTACGCAGGGGAATAGTGTGAAACATGCTTAAGCTTAATCGGGGCGTATTAGCCACATCGTTAATTCTTTCTCTGGCCACCGCACCAATAACAACGGTTCAGGCCGTCTCAGACGAAGTGGCAGTTCAGTTGCTGGAACGCCTGAGTGAACTGGAACTGGAAATCAGCAATCTGCGTGGGGAAAACGAGATGCTCCGTCAGGAATTAACTGACGTACGCTCTGCGCAGCGGGAAGGCTTCCTGGAAGTTGATGAACGGGTATCAGGCCTGGAAAAGAAACGCCTGTTATTACCACAGTCAGGTAATACCTCCTCCGATACAGCTAGCCCCGGCAATACCAACGGTGCTCAAAATGCTCTAGGGACAGATACATCTGTCCCGGCCCTTGAGGCACCTGTTGCTACAGCAGAAGCACTCCCTCTCCCGACACCGGGCACCATTGTTGCCACCCCCACTCCGATCAGAGTAGATCCGGAAATTGCCGCTGTCGCAGTAGTAACGGAAAATGACTCCGCTATACAAACCACTCCGCAACTTGCTGACGAAAATACAGCTTCTCAACGACAAGCTACCACACCGGTCACAGCAGAAAAAACAGTAGCCGCAACAGATAAAGACAAAGTTGATCCGAGCAGCCCGGATAGTTATTACTACTATGGCACTCAGGACAGAAATACTGATTCTGTCGCTGAAATCAATACCAGTAAAGCAAGTTTGGCAGCAGACAAACCACAGACCATCCCGGATGCACATAAAGCAAAAGCGGCTTATAACCAGGCTTATAAGTCACTGGTTAATGACCCCAAAAGCGCAGTACCAGCATTTCGTGCTTTCATGAAAAACTACCCTGAACATGAATTAGTCGCTAATGCGCAGTATTGGCTGGGTGAAGCATTGTATGCCCAAAAAGATTACTCCGGTGCGACTGAAGAATTCATGCGGGTGCTAAAACAACACAAAGAAAGCCCCAAAGCACCGGGAGCTGCATTGAAGCTGGGGTATTCCTTTTATGAATTACGCCAGTGGGACTTTGCCCGCCGCACATTAGAAGATACGGTTAGATTTTTCCCGGACACCAACGCCGCTAAATTAGCCAGCAATCGTCTTGAACGCATGAAGGCTGAGGGGAAATAGATTCACAGTTAAACCGCATAGGCCTCAGGATTTCCGGTATCCTATGTGCGCCTGACTTTTCAGCCTTTTTTGAACGAAATCAGCTGGCATGACGACTCAGGCATAACTTACCCTATTGTAAAAGTCATCTTTCGGGGCGAAAACAGGTTTTTACAACTACAGTAGCAAATAAAATTTTCAGCCAAATACCTGTCATTGCTAACGGACTCTGGCATCACAATACCCGAAAATTTTTATTCGCATGCTGAACATAATTTCTGCTATTTTTTAGCTGATGTCGTTCGTATGGAGGTGAAGAGTGTCATCCGAATCCATGAATATGGACTGGTTGGATCAAAACAACCTGAAAAGTGTTGCTGCCCGCCGTTTTGCTGAATTTTGTCAGCAGGATATTGAAGCATACGATGACCCGGATGACCCGGACAAGACCCTGTACCAGGAAGCCAGCATGCTTATCCTGCAGCGCATCGAAAAAGCTGTGACAGGAGATTAAGCATGATCATTACTGACCTTCAGGCTGAAAACTTCCGTAAGTATCAAAATCTTCATCTCGAAAACCTCCCAACCAAAGGCCTGATTGCTGTCAATGGCAACAATGAGTCTGGCAAAAGCAGCATTGGCGACGCTATTTGTTTCGCCCTGTTTGGACGCACCGATAAATTAACCGGGGAGCGTATTGGCAAACTGGTTCGCTGGGGCGAAGAATCAGTCAAAATCACCCTTGCATTCAGTCATAAAAACAAACAATACCGCCTCACTCGCATGGCGGATATCTCCGGTGTGCAAACTGCTTCACTCTGGAGTGTTGATGAAGGAAGAACTCTGGCTGACAGCACAGAAGAAGTTGCTGAAACCGTCAGACAAATTCTGGGCTATGGCTATCCGGCATTCATTCGCACTTTTTACTGGAGCCAAAAAGTCAATGAAGATGGTCAGGCTGATACCGATAGTCTGCAGGCAATGGCTGGCGTCAAAACCTATATCAAACTGGATGAGGAATTACGCAAAGAACAAGTAGACGATGTCAGATTAAAAGATGAACTGACAGAAAAGCTGGAAGCTGCCAACACTGAACTGAAAAAAATTGACGTCGACCCGGATTATCTTACCGAATTGGTTAACGTCAGAGATACACTGGAAGATCGCAGACTGGGAAGCCAGGCGCTGACTCAAAACATTGGCGAAGTGCGCGAATCTTACACAGAAAACCACGGTTTATTTCACCGCATTAATCGCCAAAGCCGCAAACTGGGCTGGCTGGGGACGCTTGGCATTATTCTGTTGATATTAGCCTTATTGGGATGGGCTATTATCACCTTTATGCCGGAATTACTGGCTCCAGTCTGGCCGGTAGATGCTGAAAACCAGGAAATGATTGGCCGCAACCTGCTTTGGGGCGCTGTTGCTATTGCCATACTCACTAGCCTGCTGATGCTCTATGGCTGGCATGTTGAACGCAATCGCATACGGCCATTACGTGAACAATCAATTGTCCTTGCCAGTGCCCTGAAAGATGGTTCTGAGCAGTTAAATAGTAGTGTCGGCAGTTTCATCGGCGACAAAGCAGAAAAATACCTAAGTCAGCGCGAGCTATTGTCTGATGATGACACTGATTTAAAGAAATGGCAGAGCGACCCTGCACGCCTGCAGTTTTTATCTGAAAAGATTCGCACTTATGAAGCCGACCCACTGGACACAATTGCTGCAGCCGACGGTGTTAGCATGGTTCTGGAAGACCAAAATAAACTGCTTAATACCTACTTGTCGGCTGTAGATGAAGATGTTGAGACTGAACGTCTGCGAGTTGATCAATACACAACCTTCAAAAATGAAGCTCAAACCTGTGAAGAACAGCTAGCAGCACATGAACACAAAATGCTGCTGAAGAAAAAGGGGCTGGCCATGGTGCACAGAGCATCACGGCACTCCATTCAAAACTTCAATAAAATCGTCCACAGTCGCTGTAGCGATCTATTATCTGAATTCACCCAGTCAAATTATAAAAGCCTGGAAATTGATAATAATTTCATGCCGCGTGTGTTATCTGAAGAAAAGGGGGATTATCTTGAATTTGAGGAGATTTCTGCTGGCACACAACGTCAGATTGCCCTGGCAATGCGTATGTCACTGGCAAATACACTGGCGACCAGCACAGATGCGAATGGCCAGTTTATTTTCCTCGACGAACCCTTTGCCTTTTTTGATCCGGAACGCACCACCTCAACCATCAATAGCCTTACTTCTGCTACCTCAGGCAGTTTAAATCAGGTATGGGTAACGGTTCAGGACATTCCGGTCAACCTTAACACTGCATTTACTATCGATTGTCGCCAGAAAACTCCGAATTTACATGTTACGGGGCAGGGTTAACGCATTCATATCTCTTTAGTACGATTATTTATCCAATAGCCTGCCCTTTATAATATCCATTAACGGGTATTAAACAGCTTGCAAATGTTCATATCGGGAAATATTCACTGCAAATGGATTATTGTTGCAATGAATTACCGGCAAACAGGCATGTAAAGTTTTTCAGCTATTTTAGTAGATAGCCTCAATTTACAATGAGCCTGACAGACTGAAAACTCTGCCTTGCCCCCTAAATATTTGCATGTAAATTTCGGGTTTGGAGAGGATTATTTCATGACATTTGAGAGCTTTGAATCAGCACAATGGTTTATGCTGATTGCTGGTTTTGTGATTGCCTTTATTATGGGGGCGACTGCCAATAAAACCAATTTCTGTACCATGGGTGCTGTTTCTGACTGGGTCAATATGGGTGACCTCGGGCGCTTCCGTTCATGGTTATTAGCTATTGCTGTAGCAACTATCGGTGTTGTCCTGCTGGAAATGGCGGGCATGGTTCGTGCTGATGGCTCTTTTCCTCCTTACCGCAGCGGTAGCCTGATCTGGCTAGAAAACCTACTGGGCGGCCTGATCTTTGGTATCGGGATGACTTTTGCCAGCGGCTGTGGAAACAAATGCATGGTGCGCATGGGAGGTGGCAATATCAAATCGATTTTTGTCTTCCTGATCATTGCTGTCATCGCCTATTTTATGGTTACACCTTTTCCCGGTACCGACATCACGCTCTACTCCTCACTCTTCTACCCCTGGATGAACCCATTGGCTATTTCGCTGGAAAATGGTCAGGATCTCGGCTCAATCGTTTCCGGTGCAGAAGGCGCACTAAATACCCGGCTGATTATTGGCCTGGCACTGGGAGGCATATTGCTGGCGATCGTTTTTATGTCACATGACTTCCGTGGTAGTAGCGACCACGTCTGGGGTGGCGTGATTATTGGCCTGTGTGTGCTAGCTGCATGGTATATCACCAGCAATATTATGGTCGATGCAGATGGCGAAAGCATGAACCTGTTTGATTATTATGGTGAATGGGACATGCTGGCAGAATCCGATGAGGGCAAACCTGCTGCTGGTAACGGCCTCAACCCCCAATCATTTACTTTCATTAATCCAATGGGCCAGACCTTCGGTTATGGGATTAGCGGCTTTAACTCTGCACTATTGACCTTCGGCATTATGGCTTTCTTTGGTGTGGTTGCTGGCTCATTTGCCTGGTCACTCATCACGCGCACTTTCCGTATCGAATGGTTCGCCAGTGTTAATGACTTCCTCATGCATCTGCTTGGTGCGGTACTGATGGGCTTCGGTGGTGTACTGGCTATGGGTTGTACTATCGGACAGGGAATTACCGGTATTTCAACGCTGGCACTGGGTTCATTCATCACCTTCATTGGCATTGTATTGGGCAGTGCGCTAACGATGAAAGTTCAGCTCTATAAAATGGTCTATGAGGAAGAAGCAACGCTGGGCAAAGCACTAGTTGCAGGTCTGGCGGATATGCGCTTGCTGCCTAATGGCATGCGTAAGCTGGATAAGGTAGATTAAGCCAATAGACCTCACAATTACCCTCCCGGCCCGGGCTTCTCGCCCCGGCTGTTAGACGGCGATGCATCGTGGGTCACGACCAGGAAAACCGGCGCATGCACAGACAAACAAATAATAAGCTGGGTATCATATTGATGCTCGGCGGTATGTTCATGTTCTCTGCCGTTGATACGCAGGCAAAATTTCTTACCGGCGCTTTTCATCCTGTACAGGTCATCTGGCTACGACAATTTGGTTTGTTAGTTGGTGTACTGATTTTGCTCTTTCTTAAAGGAACTGCTGTCCTGCAAACAGCACAACCCCTTTTACAGCTATCCCGTGGTTTTTTAGCCATCTGCTCCGCTTTATTATTTGTGTTTGGTATTCGCTATGCGGAGCTGGCTGATGCAGTAGCAGTTAGTTTTGTAGCACCCTTTTTTCTTACAATCCTTGGTTCATTAACACTGGGCGAAAGGGTGGGTGCCCGGCGCTGGATTGCCGTTGTGCTTGGATTTATTGGTGCGCTGGTTATTATCCGCCCAGGCACTGATGCTGTTCATCCTGCTGTGATATTTGTTGTCTTTGCCGCTTTCTTTTTTGCATTACGGCAGGTAATTGGCCGCAAACTGGCAGACACTGATAATACCAGTACCACAGTCGCCTACACAGCCATTATTGGTAGCTTGCTAATTTCAATACCACTGCCTTTTGTTTGGCAAACACCGGAGTCAGGGCAGCAGTTATTGATTATTGTTTCGATGACAGTCATGGCTGCAGTAGGGGAAATTCTGGTAATCAAGGCGCTGGAGGTAGCTGAGGTTGTCGTCGTTGCACCGATTCATTACACACTGATTATCTGGGGTACGTTTTACGGCTATATTGTTTTTGGCCAGCTACCTGATTTCTGGACCTGGGTTGGAACGGCCATTATTGTGAGTGCCGGATTGTTTACTTTTTACCGGCAAACCAATCGGTAAAGCTCAGGCAGGCGGCACGGAGCTTTCCATCACATCAATCCCGGAAAACCCAATATCCCAATAAAGCCCGGCCATCATCTCCAAACCCTCCCGCAATAACGGCTTCAACGCATGTTCATTTGGCGCATGCTGTGAACACCCCGGATAAGAATGCGGTATCCACACTGTTGGCAAACCCAATATCTCCGAAAAGGCATCGTTAGGAATACTGCCTCCCAGATTCGGTAAACGCACCGGTACCTGTCCAATCGAATACTCAATTGATTCAGCTACAAAATTCACCCAAGGGTGAGTTGGGTCAAGGCGGGTTGCTTTGAACAACGTCGTTCCATCGGTTTCAATAGCAATATCATCGAAGCCCCTTTCATCTAAATGACGACGCAATTGTTCCAGTGCCAGTTCAGGCTCATGTCCGACAATATAACGGTATTGGCACAGCGCATTTGCATGGCCCTGAATTGCATTCACTGGTTTAAAAGGATTACCACACGACAATGTTAATACCGCAAAATTATTATTGCTGTACAGTCGTTCTGCCGGAGTCAAACCAGGCTCACCCCAGTTTTCATCAACAATCACGCCTTCTTCCGGCCCGCCCACCGGACAACTATCCAAGGCTTCACGAATGATCTCAGGCACCGGAGCAGCGCGCCAGGCCTCTACCAGTATGCGCCCATTAGCGTCGGTGATGGTCGATATCGCCTGAGCCAGGCGAATACCGGGATCTTTAATAACGCCGCCCCAGTTACCGGAATGGACACCACCTTCTCGGTATTCTGCCTTCAGATAAAAATTGAGCGCACCACGTGACCCCATAAAGATAGAGGAGCGATCCGTACGTAAGCGAGGCCCATCCGAAGCCAGCAACACATCAGCCTGCAGAGCATCACGTTTTCCCGCACAAAACTCACGTAAACCCGGTGATCCCACTTCCTCACCTGTTTCCAGTAATAGTCTGACGTTGAAACCCAACTTACCCTCAGTCTTCAACAGGCAGGACAAAGCCGATAACGCGATCCAGTGCTGACCCTTATTGTCTGCTGTACCACGGCCATACCAACGCTCACCTTTTTCAGTGATAACCCAGGGATTCATATCATCCTGCCACTTGCCTTCCATACCAAACACCACGTCACCATGGCCATAAATCAGCACAGTGGTTAACCCGGGATCCTCGATACGCTCAGCTACCAGAAAAGGCGGGCAATTCGCTAACGGGTTGTCATAAACCTTCCAGTTAAACCCCATTGGTTCAATAATCGTTGCGATAGCCGTTTTAAGGTAATCGTACAGAACAGACATTCGTTCCGGATTCTGGCATTCCGTAGGAATAGCAACCAGTGAATTCAATCCGGTCAAGAAGCTCCCGTCATCAAAGAATTCACGCGCACACCGGATAGTTTGCTGCCTGGACATAATCTGCTCCTATTTCCCCAGCACCCTGCCCACCCGTCGCGGGTCTGCACCACCTTCCAATCCTTCAGGCTTAATTACAATTCCATGCAGCCCTGAGTTCAGGTCACGCACACTCACCTTATGGCCCAGTGCTTCCAGTTTAGATTTTAAACCCGCTATTTCAGTACCATCTTCCAAATCTGTTGTGCCGTTACGATTAA
The DNA here is from genome assembly GCA_049614265.1 of Thiolinea sp. Lineage (GTDB taxonomy): Bacteria > Pseudomonadota > Gammaproteobacteria > Thiotrichales > Thiotrichaceae > Thiolinea. The sequence continues at coordinate 16,540 of JBMZDK010000007.1, read as the reverse complement.
TAAAATGTGGCAGGCTAATGGCTTGTTGAATATCCAAATCCCACTCCAGTACACCAAGCAGGGTTTTCGCCACATAATTAATAATCCGGCTCCCCCCCGGAGAACCAATCAACATGATCAAATTATCATTCTCATCAAACACCATAAACGGCGACATGGAGCTACGCGGACGTTTTCCCGGCTGCACTCTGTTAGCAATTAATTCACCATCTTTTTCCGGACTAAAGGAAAAGTCGGTAAGCTGATTATTCAACAGAAAGCCCCGTACCATCAGCGTCGACCCAAAAGCCATTTCAATACTTGAAGTCATGGAAAAACCATTGCCTTCTTTATCGAGAATACTGAAGTGAGTAGTACTATCCTGCTCTGGTGAATTCGCAGCTTTCCAATTCTGATTAGCATCGGGCGGCACACCGGCAACAGCTTTGCCCATATCTTTTGTACCAATTAATGCTGACCGCTGTTTCAGGTAATCACCATCGACCAACCCTTCAACCGGTACGGCCACAAAATCTGCATCCGCCATATATTTGGCACGATCAGCATAAGCCAGCTTAGTGGCCTGCGTGAACAAATGCACCGCTTCCGCAGAAAGAGGGGCATACTGCGACAATTGCTTATCTTCCAGTAGCTTCAGGATCTGAATCACTGTCATACCACCAGAAGTTGGTGGCCCCATACCGCACAATTTATATTGTTTGTAAGGTGCGCAAACCGGAGGGCGCTCAATCGCATCATAAGCCGCTAAATCAGACGCTGTCAGCAGTCCCGGGTTATCTTTTGCACCCTGTACTGTTGCTGCAATATCAATAGCAATCTGACCTTTGTAAAATGCACTGCTACCCAGCTGCGCAATACGCCGCAACGTCATCGCAAACTCAGGGTTTTTCTGTATCGTACCCGCTGCAACCGGTTTACCACCCGGAAAGAAATATTTCCAGGCAGCATCATAACGCCCTAAAGAAGGGTTGGTACCGCGTGCAACTGACGCCGCCAGTTTCGGTGATATTTCAAAGCCTTCTTCCGATAAACGAATGGCATCTTCAAACAAATCGGCCCACGGTAACTTACCGTATTTCTTATGCACCTTCTCCATCATCGCAATAACACCGGGGACACCAACGGCACGACCACCCGCCAGTGCATGCCACCAGTTCATATTATTGCCATCCTGCTGAAACAACTGCTCATCAGCCTGCATTGGCGCTTTTTCGCGACCATCCCAACTGGTTAACTGCTTCCCCACGTTATCCCAGTACAAAGCAAAAGCACCGCCACCAATACCACTGGACTCAGGCTCAACTAAATTCAGCACCATTTGTACGGCAATAGCTGCGTCAATTGCGCTGCCACCCCGTGCTAAAACCCGCATCCCGGCTTCACTGGCATAAGGATTAGCAGCTGCAACCATGTACGAATCTGCTTTAACCAGTTTCTGCTCAATGCGACCATTGCCAAACTCAGGATAACGGCTTTCTTTAGCAACAGCGGATGTGCAACTAAGAACCAAAACAGCTGCAATGCTGCGGAGAATATGTTTTTTCATGAGTAAAGGATCCGATGGTAGTGGCGACTCTCTATACTTAACCTGATTGCAGAGGATTTACCAGCTGATAAAGTGTTTTTTCTGTGCGTGGAAACTCCAGGTTAAGATGGATAATACGTGGCATCTTTCGACAACGGTCTGGTTTCTTACGTATTACGGTTAATAAGTTTTTATCATTACTAACCATCGTTTCCACCTCGAAGTGCTCCGGCTCGGTACAACCATTACTTTTTACTCTGACTTCCAGTCCCGCTGTATGTAGCCGGATACCATATAGCGTTTCCATATTATGCTTTTTCTCCAAAGAACCTTCAGCCAGCAGATGGGAAGTTGCCAATATCAAACCAGCAAACAAGGTAATAAAAACCGGTAATTGTCTTTTCATGATCTTGCTCCTGAATAAATAAAAAAGCCCTCCTCACAAGGAGGAGGGAATCAGAGCGGATTAATTCTTACTTACGGGCCAACCATTTACGTGCTCCACCAACAACTAATAAAAGGGCAGCCAGAAAACCAAGATCACTGCTACCACCGCCGCCATTATCTGCAGAGGCTGTTGTTCCCGTTGCCTTCGTAAACTTCATATTGCTCACCTTCACCTGGCCACTGGTTTCTTTGCGCTTATTATAAATCCAGCTGATTTGATGTCTGCCTGCTGACAACTCAGTACGATGATTGACAGTCTTCTTTTGTGCACCGGTTACAGAACGCACTGGCTTACCGTCTACCAGATAGGTAATGCTATTTTCCGCTGCCTCATCGGGCATCAACAAGTCAAATTCAAGTACCCCCGGCCCCTCTACCTGCGCTGACATCACCGCACGACCACCGGTTCTGATGGAGTTACCAAATAATCCCATCTGATCATCACGCGCATACCAGTAATCATCATCAGAGAACCAGTCAAAGCCATCATCCCAGTTAAAATCATCTTCAAAGGCAGATAAATCTTCCCCGTACAACTCAATCGCTACTGACTCACCATTGTCGAGAGCAATACTCATGGTTCCAAAAGCATAATCCTGGTTTCCTGCCGGGGTATAAGTAACAGATACCACACAAGTTGCGCCGGGCTTGAGGGTTTGACAGGTATTGCCCGCTACCTTGAACTGCTCAGAGTCAGAAGTAATGCTGGTGATATTAACTGCCTCTTTGGTCATATTTTCCAATAAAACCACTACCTCCTCAGACTTGCCTTCCAGAGAAAAGATATCGATATAATCAGGAAGATTAAAGATTTCAGGGCTTTGGCTATCTACACCATAACCATCATCACTCCACCCATCATCAGTTCCCATATCATTATCGTCACCAGAATCACCGGTTCCGCCTGTATCGTCGCCATTACCAGTATCGGTTCCTCCTGTATCATCACCATTACCAGTATCGGTTCCACCACCCTGACCAGATAAATAACCGTCAATCCAGTCTGTATATTTTTCCACTCTTGCATACACGCCAGGGTAATCAGGCTGAGCACATCCCTCACCAAAACTTACAACACCAACCTGTTGCCACTGACCATCCAGCTGGTACAACAACGGGCCTCCACTATCTCCCTGACAAGAGTCCTTACCCCCTTTCGGAAATCCGGCACAAAGCATGTTTTCCGTAATTTCACCAGCACTGTAATTACCGCAATTGTCATTGCTGACATAAGGAACCTGTACTTCAAACAATTTATTTGGGAATTGCTCACCACTGGTGCTTTGATTCCCCCATCCCATGACTGTTAAGAGTTTGCCGGGTGTTACATTCTTCATAACGGTAGAAGTCGCCGCCAACACCGGGGAACCGGTTACCGGGGTTTTCAATTGCAACAGGGCAATATCGTGATCATTGCTGCTAGACTGGCGCTTAGGGTGGATAATAATGCGTGATATCGCCCGTTGCTGCCCTCCATCATTCTGACTGTTTAGGTCAAACTCACCAATCACTGCTTGTACACCCGATGCTGATTCACCTTCAACACAGTGTGCTGCTGTTAATACCCAGTCTCTGGCAACCATGCTTGCACCACAAAAATGTTGTCCGCGCCCCTGCAGGCTTACCATCCATGGGTAACTACCCGACTGTGCTTCGGTTCCACCAATGATTCTGGTAGTAAGCGCATTAACCTGTGTGGTGGCTGCACAAATGCTTACAGCCAGCAATGTTTTATTCAGTATCTGTTTGTTCATTGTCATCACCTTGCTTTTAAGTTGACGTGGGAATATTTACCTCGTGCAATTTATAATGCGAGGAAAATATTCCCACGTCAATCACTTTTTTCTGACCAGAAAGCAATTCAGGCGAATTAGCTGCCAAGTCAACTCAATCAAAATTACACCTAAATTCATGTTTTAATTAAAAATATATGCATTTCTTCTGAAGGGATTCACTTAAAGCAAAATTTGTGGGAATATTTCCCACCTTATGATAACATCGCATTATGACAGTGAAAAAAGCGCCTGAGAACGTTGGCCAACCACCAGTAAGCATGGTTCTTGCAATACGCAAAGTATTGCGGCCGCTTGTCCGTTTGCTATTACATTTCCGAATCGCATTTCCCCAACTGGCAGAATTACTCAAAAGTATTTATGTTGAGGTTGCTGAAGATGAATTTCGCTTACCGGATAAACCACAAACCGATACCCGACTTAGCCTACTTACCGGCATACATCGCAAAGACATCAAACGTCTACGGGAGCAGAGCAAAATTGCAGCTGATATCCCTCTGGCCGTGAATATTGGGGGGCGCTTAGTAAACCAGTGGATAACCGAAGCACGATATCAGGATGAAACCGGGAAACCAGCAACATTGCCATTGAAAGCGGAGAAAGCACAAGCCAGCTTTGAAACACTGGTACATGATGTATGTAAACAGGATATCAGGCCCAGGGTTATTCTCGATGAGTGGTTAAATATGGGTGTAGTATCAATGCGGGGAGACCAGGTGCACTTAAATTCACAAGCATTTATTCCCAGCAAAGGGATTGATGAAAAAGCATTTTTTCTCGGCCACAATATTTCAGATCACCTGGCAGCAACTACACACAACCTTCTGGATTTTGAACCGGCATTCTTTGAACGTTGCGTCTACTACGATGGTTTAAGTGAAGAATCCATAGAGCAATTGCGCAAACTTGCTGCAGATCACGGAATGAAAACACTGATTGCCATCAATGACCTCGCAATCAAACTGAAAGCACAGGATATGGCACAAATCACCCTGAAACACCGATTGAATATCGGGCTATATGTCTACCATGAAGCAGAGGATAACGGGCATGAATAAATTGATGGCTACAATCAAACATCTGGCAAAACTTGCCCTGCTTTCCGGAGCCTTGTTGCTTGGGGGTTGTATAGAAGGTGCCGGAACGCAACTCGCAGATGGTATTGGTGGCACTGGAATCACCATGGGACGACTCACCGGGTTTGGTAGTGTTTATGTAAATGGTATTCATTTCAATACAGACAACGCACAGTTCATCCGGGATGGTGCCAGCGCCGACTCACAAAGCGATTTTAATATTGGTGAAATTATCCGGGTTGAAGGCACTGTTAACGCTGATCGCAAAACCGGTATTGCCAGCAAAGTCATTTATTCAGATGTTCTGGAAGGTTCAGTAACACGGGTAGCTGATGGCCACATCCTGAAAATCATGGAGCAAATGGTTATCACAGACCAATTGACGGTATTTCATGGTTTTAAACGTTTAGCAGACCTGAAAATTGACAACATCGTAGAAGTATCAGGCTATACAGATGCCAATGGCAACATTAAGGCAACTAGTATTAAATTGCTCAGTGAAGCTTATGAAAGCGGAGCTATTCTGGAAATTGAAGGCACAGTCAGCCAACTCAATGTCGCCGCACAAACCTTTAAGATTAATGACCTGACTGTACACTACTCTCAGGCACAACTTATTGACTTAACACATGCAGAACTGCGTAATGGCATTTATCTTGCGGTAACCACAAACCAGGAAATTAACGCAAGCATCATGATAGCTGCTGAATTGATAAAGCTTGACGATGCACTGGAAAAAGGTGTTATCTATGAAATAGAAGGTTTAGTGTCTTATTTTCTGGCTACTGGCTACTTTGAAGTAGATGGTTTTCCGGTTAGTACCAACGAAGATACAACATTTGAAAACGGAACTGCTGCTGATATCGATGAAGATAGCCTGCTCATCGTTACCGGTACTGCAAATGCACAGGGAATCATTGTCGCCGAATCTGTAATACTCATAGATTACTCTACCGAAATTTATATGGAAACAACGATTTCAGCAGTTGATCAGGCCAGTCAAACCATTAAAGTACTTGGACAAACGGTAAACGTTGATACCCACACACTGCTTTCTGATGATACAACTGATGACTTTGTAGTACTGAACCTTACCCAATTTGCCGTTGGAACACCGGTTTATATTGTTGTTTATCGTGATCAAAATGATGACTATAGCGCCAGCCGCCTAAGCAAAATCACCCCAATAGACAGTACTTATCTATCCGGACAAATAGAAAATCTCGATATCGCTCAGGGTCAGTTCACATTATTTAGACAAAATATTACCAGTAATGCGTCGACACTATTTCTGGATGAGAACTTTAACGAGTTAAGCCAGCAAGAATTTTTTAACCGTGTTGATGACGAAACACAGATTAGTGTGAACGGACAGCAAATTTCCGACGACTATATTCTTGCCGACAGCTTAATCATAGAGGTGGAGTAAGAATCTTTAGTGCATAAGGTGCTATGCCATAAAGACCGCTGGTGCTATGGTTAAGCCTTAATTATTAACCATAGCAGCCTTTGCATGAACCTTGAAAAACTAACAGATGTTGTCTGCGACATTGCAGCTGAAGCTGGCAAAAAAATCATGTCTATCTATAATGCAGCCGATTTTTCTGTCGAAAATAAAGCCGATAATTCCCCTTTAACAGCAGCTGACCTTGCTTCGCACCAGTACATTATCGCTGCTTTGGAAGAACTCACTCCGGAATATCCCATCCTGTCTGAAGAATCAGCAAATATTCCCTTTACTGAACGTGAAACATGGACAACCTATTGGTTGGTTGACCCATTGGATGGCACACGTGAATTTATCAAACGCAATGGTGAGTTCAGTGTCCTTATCGCTTTGATTCATAATCATGAGCCGGTATTAGGTGTTGTCCATGCACCCGCTATTGAAACTACCTGGTATGCCAGTATTGGTAATGGCGCATTCAAACAAACCGGTGGACATACTGTGGCATTAAATGCACGGGAAACAGCTGAAAAAATTACCGTTGTTGGTAGCCGTTCCCACGCCGGAGACTCCCTGAAAACCTTTCTGGGAAAAATTGGCGAATACGAACTAATCTCTATGGGAAGTATATTAAAGGCGTGTTTAATTGCGGACGGACAAGCAGATGTCTATCCTCGACTTGGCCCCACATCAGAATGGGATACTGCTGCTGCACAAATTATTGTTGAAGAAGCAGGGGGCGGTATGACCCAAACAGATGGATCAGCATTGCTATACAACACAAAAGAATCTTTATTAAACCCACACTTTTTTGTTTTTGGAAAAAATGCGCCAGATTGGCCAGGCTATATCCAGCCATAAACAAAAGCTTGAAAAACAAACCATATTTATAAAGAATGTCTGTTGCGAGTTAACGTTACGTTTCAAAAACGTCCACATCAGAAAACAATTACAGAAATTCCTGTTATGTCAGATTATGAAGTAGCCCATAATAGCTCTATATTAGTCGTGGATGATGATGAACTGCTGTGTAAGCTACTTTATGAATCACTAACGAGCGCTCAATACTCTGTTTATGTGTTAAATAACGGGGAAGAAATAGAAAACTTTCTGGCAAAAAACCATGTTAATCTGGTTATTCTTGATGTGCTGTTACCAGGCAAAAGCGGCTTATACTGGCTAGAGATGTTTAAACAACGCCATCCGCGATTGCCAGTACTTATCCTATCAGCACAACACAGAGCAAGTGATCGTATTACCGGTTTACAACTTGGCGCTAAGGACTATTTAACCAAACCCTTTGAAATTACTGAATTACTGTTAAGGGTGCAAAACCTGTTGGAAAACCAAAAACCAGGCTGGGGGTCCAGTAGTAACTACTTTGACCCCGAACGTGCCATTTTTATCAAACATGGCCAGCCAATTAAATTGACGACAACAGAAGTTAAACTTTTAAAGTTCCTGCATCTCCATGCAAACAAGGTTATTTCCCGCGATGAGATTTCAGAAGCTCTACGTGGTAATCAGCATCACCCCCTGGATCGCAGTATTGATGTTCATATCAACCGCTTGCGTAATAAGATAGAAGAACAACCTTCTGTACCCAAGTTGCTGAACACCGTATGGGGCAAAGGTTATATGTTCGTAAAACCCGGGAAAGCCAGTCATCATTCACCTGAATGAATACCGTACCTAGCATTATCTGGCTTTGGCTGTTGGTACTTTGTTTTTTTTCAGGAACCACCACTGCAGCCCCCTTAATTTTAGATAATACAACCGGAAAACTGGAAACGCATGAAGACTTTCTGCACTTTAAAGACAGTAGTCAACAGTTAACCATTGAAGACATTAGTAAATCTGAATTCAGTACTAAATTTTCTACCCCATCACATCACCCGTTTAACTTTGGCCGTAATCAAGCCGCACACTGGATAAAATTTGATGTAAAAAACCAGTCTGATATCACCTGGTATTTAGTAATTAATAGTGTCATCCTTGCTGAAAACAAGTTGTATATTTTCTCAAATGATCGGACATCCCCCCTCCAGGGCAGGAAGTATTTCACTCAAGTCAGGCAGCGCCTGCCAACCTATCGCCTGAACCTTGATAAAACAACAACCTATACAATTTATTTATGCCTTACTAATAAAGGCAAAGGAATGCTATTTGCGCCCATCCAACTAATAGATGCTGATGAGCTGCAAAAGAAAACCTCAAAGGAAGTATTGTTTTTTGGTTGTATGATGATGGGTATTATTGCTATGGCAATTTATAACCTGTTTTTATTCATCCGTTTAAAGGACATCAACTACCTCACTCTATCATTAACTCAGATAGCAATAACACTTATTTTACAGCGGGTGAATAATGTCCTCCCGCTTCCAATCAGTATTAGCAACCCGGAAGGCCCTTTGTTTTATTTAGTGTTTTTCTTCTTCATGGCAACTTCAATTATTTTGATGCGCAGCCTGCTGAACACTCAAAAATACGACCCATTGGTAGACAAGTTTTTATATTTTTTATTGATCTTTGTTTTTTTACTTGCGCCCTTCCTGAGCTTTATCCCACGGGCAGATTTATTATCTTTTGCAACCGGTTTAGTCATAGCCATCAGCGCATTAACACTAATGCTGAAAAAGCAACTGGAAGGAGATGCTGTTGTAAAAGCATTTTTTATTGCTGCCAGCATCTTCATTGCCGGTAGCCTGCCTCTTGTTGCCTGGGGTTTAAACCTCACCGGTTCCTTCAATTTTGCTTCGTATATTTTTCATATCAGCACCTTCTTCACCTCCATCATGATGTCACTGGCTTTAGCGGAAAAGACCCGGCAAATGAAGCAACAAACTGATCAGGCAAGGGCAGCAAATAAAGCAAAAACGGAATTTCTCACCACAATGAGCCATGAACTACGAACACCGATGCATGCTGTCATTGGAGTTGGCGCATTGATGAAATTGACAACGCTCAGTAATCAACAAAAAAAGTACATTGAGAAGCTCGATACCTCGTCACGCCATATGATGAGTATTATTGAGCGCGTACTTGATCTTTCCCGGTTGGAAAACAATAAGGTCACATTGGAAACCAAGCCCTTCCGCCTAAAAGAAATTTTAGAACGAGTCGAAAAACTTCTCAGTGATCAGGCACAACAAAAGGGGCTTAGCCTTTATATGCAAAGTGACTTTTCAGTCACCCAACAACTGGAAGGTGATCCAACCCGGCTTTCCCAGGTCTTGTTAAACCTTTTAGGCAATTCTATAAAGTTTACCGATAAAGGCTATGTTTCCCTGATTATTACGCCTCTACAGGTTGAACAGTCACACCATGTCACACTGACCTTTGAAGTAAAAGATACCGGGATTGGTTTATCATCAAAACAACAAGAAATGTTGTTTAAGCCTTTCTCTCAGGTCGATAGTTCGCGAACCCGAAAAAGAGGGGGGTTTGGACTTGGGTTGGCAATCAGTCACAAATTAGTCAGCAATATGGGGGGATATCTGGATGTAGATAGCTCGCCCGGAGTCGGTAGCCGTTTTTTTTTCACGCTGAGCTTTACAGAACTGAATTCAGAAGAAAAACTTGTTGATCCCGTCAACCCCGGACATTCTCTGTCAGGTTTACGAATTCTCCTGGTCGATGATGATGAAATAAACCGCTTTCTCGGACTGGAATTATTACAGGCACTTGAGGCAGAAGTAAGTATTGCAGACAGTGGGAAAGTTGCTTTGGAACTGGTAGAAAAACATCACTACGACCTGATATTGATTGATATTAGTATGCCGGAAATGGATGGCTATCAAACGACACAGCATATACGGAAAAACGGCCATAATGAACTCCCCATCATTGCGCTGACTGCACATGCAATTGCCGGGGAACGTGACCGCTGTTTGCAGGCAGGAATGAATGATTACCTGACCAAGCCATTTGAAACCATTGACTTATTAACGATGATCCGCTTCTGGACAAACCAAACGAACCACTCTCAAACCTGACAGCTGGTTAAGGTTATGCTCTAATACCGCTGCGCTAAAGCTCACTGTTTTATCAACAACCGACACCGCTATCATGCAAGACAACATACCTCAAGACAAACCCCGCCCAATCAAAAGTTTTGTCCTGCGTCAGGGACGTCTTACAAAAGGCCAGCAATACGCACTGGAAAACTTCTGGCCGCTTTTTGGCATTGATATTGCTGATTCGCAGCATGATGTTGTACTGGATTTTAATGCTTTATTTGGTAATGACGCACCCGTAAATCTTGAGATTGGTTTTGGTAATGGGGACTCACTGGCACAAATGGCAAAAGCCAGCCCCAATGAGAACTTTATTGGCATTGAAGTGCATGGCCCCGGCGTTGGTCACTTATTGCACCTGATTGATGAATATCAGCTCAGCAATGTCAGAGTGATGAACACTGATGCTGTAGAAATTCTGCAAACCCGCATCCCCAAACAATCGCTCCACCGGTTACAGCTGTACTTTCCTGACCCCTGGCATAAGAAACGCCACAATAAACGCCGCATAGTTCAGCCCCCTTTTGTCTCTCTCGTTGCATCGCTATTACAACAGGGCGGGGTCTTCCACCTTGCAACTGACTGGGAAGATTATGCCCTGCACATGATTGAGGTGATGCAGGGAAGTAAAGAATTTAATAATACCATTGCCACTGATAGTCCGGATTTTCCTTATGCGCCCCGCCCTGAGTTTCGTCCACTAACAAAATTTGAAAACCGGGGTATCAACCTTGGACACGGTGTTTGGGATTTACTGTATCAAAGACTTTAATCGGCAATAACAGACAAATCATAGAATAACGGCAATATTAGTGAGTAAGCCAGCCACATAATCACTGTCAATGGAATTCCTACCCGTAAAAAATCACTAAAACGGTAGTTCCCGGCACTCATAATTAACAGGTTGGTTTTATAAGCCATCGGGGTTGCATAGCTCATGTTTGCACCAAAAAGAACCGCAAGCACAAAAGGTTCAGGCCGAACTCCCAGCTGTGCTGCAATACTGATAGCAATTGGTGTTCCGATTACCGCCGCAGCATTATTTGACACAACATTAGTGAATACTGCCATCAGCAATATAAGCCCACTTAATACGATCATGGCTGGTGCGCCGGATGTTAGTGAGACAAATTGCGTTGCGATATAATCGCTGGAACCCGTCACAGACAACGCCTTTCCTAAAGCTAAACTTGAAACGACGATCATAATCACAGGTACACTTAATGAGCGGGATACATCACTCCAGCTTAAACAACGTAACATCAACATTGCCAAAACCCCTACTACCGCACTCACAGCAATTGTCATCAAGCCTGATGCTGCGACAATAATCACTGCGGCCATAATGCCCAGTGCCAGGGGGGCTTTTTTTGACGTGGGCAGGTCAATAACACCATCTAAAATCAGAAATTCATGGCGGGACTTCAGAGCATCAATATGTTCACGCTTCCCCTGAGCTAGTAAAATATCCCCTAACTCCAACCGCAGGTTACCCAAACCTCTTGGCATTTCTTTAATCTGTTCACCACGACGATGTACTGCCAAAGCAACCATTTTATAGGTTTCAATAAAATGAGTGGATTGCAATGTTTGCCCCAGTAGCGGCGAACGCTGATCAATGATAATTTCAATGACCTGATGATCTTCATCATCCTGTAATGGATGGTCAGCATCCACAATATGGTTTTTAGCATATAATGCTGTACCGGTAGCGGCTTCATACGCTTTCAGTTTATCCGGCGTATCATGAACCAGAAGTTTGTCACCCTCCATCACTGTGACATCAGAAAAGGTAATAACAGCATTTTTATTTGGCCGTCTTACTTTATCCACTACCATCTCGCCATTAGTTTGCGCAATCAGTTCAGATAGTTGTTTACCTATTGCATTACTGTTGGGCTGGACAACCAGATGGGCAGTAAATCGTCGTGCAGCAGGGTTCTCCAGCAGGGAAGTGCGGCATGGTAATAACTTCGGTGCAACTAACCAGAGAAACAGAATACCCAGCCCTCCACTCAATACAGCGGGAAGAAAGAACTCAAACAAGCCAAACTTATCCAGTCCCATCTCCGTTGCCACACTAACCACCAATAGATTAGTTGAGGTACCGATGGTGGTTGCCATGCCCCCTAAAAGGCTGGCAAACCCCATTGGCATTAACATTCCTGACGGACTAACATTTGTCCGTAATGCCACACTCACCAGAATCGGAATCAGTAATACAACAATTGGCGTGTTGTTGATAAAAGCACTCAGTAGAGCAGTCAATAATAACGTGGCCAAAAAGGAAAATTTTGGTCTGGTTTGCCAGGATTTGGCCAACAGGTTACCAACAGGTTCCAGTGCACCGGTTTTCACCAGACCGGTTCCCACCACCATTAAGGCACAAACAGCAACCAGGGCCTCATGGCCAAAGCCCTGGAAAAAATCCATTGTTTTAAAATAGATTGGAGTAGATTCACTCTCATCATTGACCCGGAAAGGAACCAATTCAAAACCTATGGCCAAAAGACACAATACCATCAGTGCTGAGGTCTGCAGAGGGATTTTATCGCGGGTAAACAGAAACAGGGCAAATACAGTTAAAGCCATCACAGCTATGGCATGTGGCTCAGGGGAGGACATGGCTCAGGGTCTCCATCCATGATTGTTGGTTTACTATTAATAATAGGGGAAATTACATAACGACACTATGAGCGATGATAAATAACTCAGCTTTTCCAAAAAATCGCAGGAAATTTACCGTAAAAGCTGAATGACAATAGCGCTCAACAAACGCTGCCCACGCATCGGGATTTCGGGATAAAACCCTGATGGTTTTACACTGACCAACGTTATATCAGCCATGAAAGTACGCCTTTGCTTACAGCTTTAAAAGCATACTTTCAAAACAAGAGGAAAAATTAGCTGCCTAAAGATCCACGGGGATTAAAATCCATTTCCTGTGCCATACGCTCATAACAAGCCTTCGCCACCTCTGTATCAGCGGGCGGCAACACAATATCCAATACCAGATACAAGTCGCCCGGCGGCGTCCCCGGAATACCTTTACCTTTTAAACGCATTTTACGACCAGAACGGGAAGTGACAGGAATCTTGATACCCGCGCTACCACCACCCGGAACCGGTACCTTGATACTACTACCTAAGGCTGCCTCCCAGGGAGCTATCGGCACTGTCAGGTATAAGTCTCTTTCCTCTATTTTATAAAGAGGGTGGTTATTAAACCTGATTTCGAGCAGCAAATCACCGGCTCCCGCAACACCAGGACTACCCTGGCCACTCAGACGGATTTTCTGTCCGGCCTTTACGCCTTTTGGAATATTCACCGTCAGGGTACGCTGACCGGCATTACTGTTTAATGTAAATGTACGTTTAGCACCCTGCAGTGCATCTTCAAGATCAATCTGCACCGTAGCTGTTTGATCTGCTCCCCGGCTGGGTTGCCGGTGGCTTTGTCTGCGACCACCAGAAGCACCGGTGTTAAAACCACCGCCAAAAATGGAAGAAAAGAAGTCACTAAAATCAGCATTCGCTCCACCACGACCATCGCCAAAATCGAATTGTGAACCCCAGTCTGGTGGTGGGCGAAACTGCTCACCCTGTTTCCAGTTTGCCCCCAAACGATCATAGGCCGCTCGTTTTTCTGCGTCTTTCAGAACTTCATAAGCTTCACCCACTTCCTTAAAACGGGTTTCAGCATTCGCTTCTTTACTAACATCGGGGTGATATTTTTTCGCCAACCGCCGGTAAGCTTTTCTGATCTCATCATTTCCGGCGCTACGCTCTACCCCAAGTATTTTGTAGTAGTCTTTATATTCCACATCAAGCTCCTTCACCGTAAACAGGACAGGTTACGAATACCTTCCCTTATCCACAGGTTCCTGCGCCTCTATATATGGGCAGTTTAGGGTGATTCAATAGCTAAAAAAATTTATTTTTAATAATTTCATATTTGTCAAGTTTTTTATTACCAAGCCTTGAAGATTATTTTCTCCGACCCTATCTACTGAATCATAGAACGAACATGAAGCAGCAAAATCACTGCATACGTTCATAACCAACGGAGTTTTCTAATGTACGGATCATTATTCAATTTTTCAGAAGATTTGTTTTCTAACAACCTGTTCGCCGAACTGGAGCAGCTGCAACAACAGCTGCGGGGCCGCAGCATCACATCTAATATTCGTCCTGTGGCACGCGGTTCTTTTCCGGCGCTTAACCTTGGCTCGACAGCAACATCAGTAGAAGTTTTCGCTTTTGTTCCGGGTGTAGAAGCGGAAAGCCTGAATATCCAGGTCGATAAAAACCTGCTGACGATTGAAGGTGAGCGCAATCTGGATATAAAAGATAACGATGAAAAAACAACAGTATACGCCCAGGAGCGTTTCTCGGGTAAGTTCAAACGCGTAGTGACATTGCCGGAAGATGTAGATACCACGAATGTAACCGCAAACTGCAAAGATGGTGTGTTAAAAATCAGCATTTTACGCCGCGAAGAAACCTTACCTAAACGCATCGAAATTCACTAAGTGGAGCTAACTATTATGAGCAATCAAACTATGACCAAAAGATCTGAAAGCGACAGCAATTCAATCGCTCAAAGCAGCATTACACTGCGCCCACTGGTAAATATCGCAGAAGCGGAAAATGGTTTTACCTTAACTGCAGAAATGCCGGGGGTACCGAAAGAGGGCGTAGAAGTTAATGTTGAGAATGACACATTAACACTGGCTGGTGATATCAAGCTGCCAACACCGGAAGGTATGAAAGCAACTTATGCTGAGGTGCAAACTGCCCGTTATCAGCGAGCTTTCACTCTGAGCAGAGAACTCGACACAACAAAAATCGAAGCCTCTCAGGCGGATGGTGTTCTGACACTGCATATCCCAAAAGCAGAACACGCTAAGCCACGTAAAATTGAAGTGCAAATCGGATAAGCAGGTCTCACTTATCCTCCTCCCTGAACCCGGCTCTGGTCGGGTTCTTTAATTTTGGCAATCCATTCAGTACTGGTACCAGTAAACCGGCAGACTAATCACCAGATATCGTCCGGTCTTGGCTATCGCAACCAGTAATAAAAATGGCAAAAATCTCACCCGCAAAAATCCAGCCACTACCGTAATCGGATCACCAATAATCGGCACCCAGCTTAATAATAATGACCATAAGCCCAATTTACGAAACCGTTCTTCAGCACTTTTGACACTTTGCACACTAACCGGAAACCAACGTTTATGCTGAAGGCAATGCAAATAACGTCCAAAAAACCAGTTCACTACTGATCCTAATGTATTGCCCATACTGGCAGCCAGAATTAAACCCCAGAAAACCGAAGAACCCTCAAGCAATAATCCGATTAACAGGCCTTCAGACTGAGCCGGAATCAATGTAGCTGCCAACAAGGCGGACAAGAACAATGACAGATATACCATCAATCAAGCATTATTTGTATTCAGATGCTGTTCGATGAAC
Organism: Thiolinea sp.; assembly: GCA_049614265.1. Lineage (GTDB taxonomy): Bacteria > Pseudomonadota > Gammaproteobacteria > Thiotrichales > Thiotrichaceae > Thiolinea. The sequence continues at coordinate 761 of JBMZDK010000007.1, read as the reverse complement.
TCAGCACGATAGGGCAGATGTTCACGTACTGAATCAATATAATGAGCAACTGCCTGTTGCTCATGTTCACAATGGCGTTGCACCGGCTGACGAAACATTTCGCTACTTAACCAGTGACTGGAACGGGTCAGAGTAGGAATAAACCCTCGCGGCACCTTATGCTCGCCCTGTGCACCCGGTTCAAAAACCGCCAGGCCATTTCTGATACAATATTCAATGCCCTGATAGTAGCAGGCTTCGAAATGCAGATTATCCACATACTCCACACACCCCCAATGCCTGCCAAACAGATGAGTATCACTACGATACATTAGTGACCCGGCAATACACTCGCCCTCCAGATCAGCCATGACCAGAACCACCTGATCCGGTAAATTAGCGCCCACCTCAGCAAAAAAACCTTCATTCAAGGTTGGCATTCCCCATTTGCTTTCAAAAGTATGAGTGTAGAAAAAAGCAAATCGCTTCCAGTCTTCCTGGCTGGCACTATAACCATCTAATATCCGCAGCTTTACTCCACTTTCTGTGACCTTACGCCGTTCCTGGCGAATATTTTTACGTTTCTTGGCACTCAGGGTCGCAAGAAATTCATCAAACGACTGATAATTGAAATTCTTCCAGTGAAACTGACAATCATGGCGTACTATCATTGCCTGTTGCTCCAACCAATCCTGTTCCTCGCACAGCGCAAACAAACAATGGAAACCACTCGCCTGCAATTCATTCGTTAAGTGCATCGCGGTTGAGAGTAAAACGGGGTA